>JARFQW010000101.1 GCA_029287575.1 Gammaproteobacteria bacterium
CGCACGGGCCGCCCTCGGCCTTGAGCGTCGTGGTATCGAAGGTGTGCTTGTTCTCCATGAGAAGCTTCAGGCGTTCCGGACTCTGGCCCGTGTAGCCGATGGTCCACATGCCCCGGTTGATTTCCCGGGTGATGTCCTCGATCAGCGGCTCTTCGCCGTCGACCTGGATATTCTTGAACAGCTCGTTCTCGAAGCCCAGTTTCTTGGCCATCTTGTACATGATGACGTGATCCGGGAGCGACTCGAAGAGCGGGTCCACGACCTTCTCGCGCCACTGGATCGAGCGGTTCGATGCGGTAACCGAGCCGTAGGTCTCGAACTGTGTGCACGCCGGCAGCAGGTAGAAGTCGTCGTCCCGGTCCGGAAGCACACCGGTCACGGTGGGATACGGATCCACGACCACGAGAAGATCCACCTTCTCCATCGCCTTCTTCTGCTCCGGCCCGCGGGTCTGGCTGTTGGGCGCGTGACCCCAAAGGAACATTGCCCGGGTATTGTCGCGCTGGCCGATATTGCCGGGCTCCTCGAGTATGCCGTCGATCCACCGGGACACGGTGATACCGCGCAGGTTCATCGCGGCAACGTCTTTCCCGCCTTCCTCGTAGGATGCATCGTCGAAACGCGACTTCACCCATTCGTAGTCCAGGCCCCAGACGCCGGACCAGTGCTTCCAGGCACCGTCCGACAGGCCGTAGTAGCCCGGCAGGGTATCGGCCAGCACGCCCAGGTCGGTTGCGCCCTGAACGTTGTCATGGCCGCGGAAGATGTTGGCGCCGCCACCGGACTTGCCGATGTTACCCAGCGCGAGCTGCAGCACGCAGTAGGCCCGCGTGTTGTTATTCCCGATTGTGTGCTGGGTGCCGCCCATGCACCAGACGATGGTCCCCGGCCGGTTCTCGGCCAGGGTCTGGGCGGCCTGCTTGACGATGTCCTCCGGCGCGCCGGTGACGTCTTCCACGACGTCGGGCGTCCACTTCGCCACTTCCTCGCGGATGGCGTCCATTCCGAAAACCCGCTGCTGGATGTAGGTGTCGTCCTGCCAGTCGTTCTCGAAGATATGCCACAACATGCCCCAGATCAGCGGCACGTCGGTGCCCGGCCGCAGCCGCACATACTGGTCCGCGTGGGCGGCCGTGCGCGTGAAGCGCGGATCCGCCACGATGACCTTCGCGCCGTTCTCCTTGCCACGCAGGATGTGCTGCATGGCGACGGGATGGGCTTCCGCGGCGTTGGAGCCGATGAAGAACATCGCCTTGCAGTTGTGCATGTCGTTGTAGGAGTTGGTCATGGCGCCGTAGCCCCAGGTATTCGCAACACCCGCCACCGTGGTGGAGTGGCAGATACGCGCCTGGTGATCGACGTTGTTGGTTCCCCACATCGCCGCAAACTTGCGGTAGAGATAGGCCTGTTCGTTGTTGAACTTCGCCGAGCCGAGCCAGTAGGCCGAATCGGGACCCGACTTCTCGCGGATCGCCATCAGCTTGTCGCCGATTTCATCGATGGCCTGGTCCCAGGACACCTTCTGCCATTTTCCGGCGACCTTCTTCATGGGATACCGAAGCCGGCGTTCGCCGTGACCGTGCTCACGCACACCCGCGCCCTTGGCGCAGTGGCCGCCGAGATTGAAGGGCGAGTCGAAGTCGGGCTCCTGGCCCGTCCAGACGCCGTTTTGCACTTCGGCGCGAACGCCGCAGCCAACCGAACAGTGTGTACAGACCGACCGCTTGACCTCGATCGGGCCGGACCGCGCAGACGCGTCCGCCGAGGCTTCCGCCCGCTGCATCATCGCCGCCGGCAATGCCGTCAGAACGGCGCCACCGCCGAGGCCGAGGCCGGCGTTCTTCATGAACGTGCGCCGGTCGATGGCGCTTCCGAGCACGCCGCGCAGCGACGTTCCGGACTCGCCGGGCTTCAGATTGCGTTTCTTGATCAGCTTCATCGCTGAGTCTCCTCCAGGAAAATTGCCATGGCCTGCCGGCGCCCTTGTCGAGACACCGCTCCAGGCGAATCAGGCCGCAGGTCCGCAAATCCGGTCATCACCGGATTCAGAATCTCGCCTTGTCGTAGTAGGCCCGCACATGGGGAGTGACGCGGTAACCGGTCTCCGACGTTTTCGGCGCCGCAGCCGCGTCGTCCTCCGCCGTCGGCGCAGCCAGCGCGCCGCCTGCTGCGGCGGCCATGGCCGTGGCCCCGCCCGCCAGCACGACATCTTTGATAAACGCCCGCCGACTCTCGTCGCCGATCGGCCCGTCGATCTCGCTCTTTCGACTCATTACGTCCTCCTCCTGAAACCTGTCCGGCGCTGAGTTCCGCCGGCCGTCTCTACACTCGATAGTTGCTCCGCCCTCACCTGACCCGGTCGCCTTCGGTCGACGCCGGCTCCGAAGGGCCACTCGCCCTCTCGCGTCAGGTCACCACCCGCCGTTCCACCGGGTTGGGTGTGACTTCCAGATATTTCGTCTCCACGTCGATAAAGCGCTCTCCCAGGAACCCGACCACGCGATACAGACGCGCGGACGCCGCGTTCTGCAGGTCCTGGAAAAACTGCCCGGCCCACGGCGCTACGTGCGCCGAGAAGAAGGCCGCCTGCTCGGTATGGTCCGCGCCGTCCGTCTGCGAGGAAATCATGCCCATCACGTCGCACAGCGCGGCGATGTGATCCTCGGACTCGGAGACGTTTTCCTGCCTGCGGAATCCGAGCCGCTCCAGGTCGCCGCGCAGCACCGCAAGCGGCTTTTCCATGAGAAACCCGGTGAGGTACCACGAGCCGAAGGGCACGACTTCACCCCGACCGATCCCAATGAACACGTCCTGGTACTCGTCGGCCGCACGATCGGCGGACGTATTGCCGGCCACTGACTGGAGCATGGCCCATGCCTCGCCCAGGGGCGTATCCGCAGCGTCCTCGGGCACGTCGATCGATGCCAGCGCGTTGAGAAGCTCGGCAGAAGGCGGTCCGGCGGTCAGGTTGGCGAGCAGGGCATAGACATTAGAGCGCAACGCTTCCGGCGCCTCCGGTGAGGCTCCGTTGAACTCGCGCGAATCGCCCGCCGCCATGGTGACTTCGGTCATAGGGACCTCGACGAAGAATGTTGTGAACTATAGCAAGTTCCAGTGCGACACTCATTCGAATTAAATAACCGAAAATAACCATGGAGCAGCCTCTTTGAAGCCGCAGTCTATTTGTTCGGACAAAATGTCCCTGCCAGCCGGTGAGGGACGGGAGGGCTGCGCCCACCGACCCCTAATGCGCGTCCCTGCCCTTGGCGAACTCCGCCCGGGCCATGTCCTTGACCCGGCAGGTGTCACACATTTCGAGCCGCCGCCGGGCTTCCGGGGTCTCGAACATCCAGTGGCCTTCCAGCTTTTGCTTCATGACCTCCAGCACCGACTGCGTGGCGAAGGGCTTTCCGCAGGACACGCAGAAGAACGGCTGCTCCTCGTGGAGAACGCGCCGGGTCTGACGGGCATCGCTGTCGTACACGAAGCGCGCCTTCAGCTCGATCGCATCTTCAGGGCAGGTGCGCTCGCAGATACCGCACTGCACGCAGTTCCACTCCGTAAAGTTGAGCTGCGGCAGCCCCGACCCGTCTGCCAGCGCGGCGGTAGGGCACTGCCCGACGCAGCTCATGCACAGGGTGCAGGCCTTGCTGTCGACCCGGACTTCGCCGAACGGCGCATGCGCCGGCATATCGATCGTCTTGCGAGGAGACGGCGCCTGGGCGTGCAGGTGGTTGATGGCCAGTCGCAGCGTGGTCCGCTTTTCATCGGGCACGGCGAACCGCGCGGGCCGCTCGAGAGAAACCGTCTCGTCGGTTCCTGGAAAATCGCTGCCGTCCGCCGGCCACCTCGCAATGGCGCCGCCCGGGAAACCCATGCCCGACAGCAGAACCGCCGCCACCTCCAGCTGCGCGTCCAGGGTGTCGATGACCGGTTTCGGCGTCGCCGCCGAGGAAGCCAGGATAACGCTTCGGGCACCGTAGGCCAGGCAGGCCAGCCAGACGTCAAGACCCAGTGAGCCGATCTCTTCCACCTCCACCGGGATCAGCCCGGCGGGCAGATCGTCATCCAGGCGCGCCCGCACCCCATCGGCGGAATGCTCGTCGACGAACACCAGTGACGGATCGCCGCCGCCCGCCTCTTCGTAGGCATCGAGAAGGGCCCGGACATGGGCCATCAGGTCGGTCACCTTCGGGAAGGCGTAAGTCATGGCGCCCGAGGGACAGGCGGCAACACAGCTTCCGCCGCCCTGGCACAGATACGGGTTGACCTCCACCTGCTCGCCGGCCGACACGATGGCCTGGGTCGGGCAGGCATCGATGCAGCGGGTGCAGCCGCTGATACCGCTGCGGCCGTGGGCACAGATGTCCGGGTCGTAGTTGAAGAACTTCGGCTTCTCGAACTCGCCGGTCATTTCCGGCAACTGCTCCAGGGCAGCCTCCAGGGCCGACTCGTCGCCCCTCGGGGCGTAATAGCCCACGGGCAGAACCGGCGCGCTCAGGGCCGGCTCTTCTCTCAGATCCAGCACCAGGTCGAAGCGCCCACCGCGCTCACCCAGCAAGCGGTCCGGGCCGGCCGCGATGCCGCCCTCGCCAACCAGAACGATGAACTGTCCCAGGTTCCCGGTCACGTCCGGATTGCCGCCCTTGACCCGCTGCTGCCCGCCCTTGTCCCGGCGCACGGGGTTTCCGGGCCCGGTAATCCAGAGCCAGGGTTCCAGGTCACCTCCCACGCGCTGCGCGGCCGCAGCGACGTCGGCCTCCCGGCCGACAATCAGCACCCGGCCGTGGGACAGATACGACACCAGCGAAGTGGGCTCGCCTTCTCCGGGCACGACACCCGCCAGCGCCGCCTTTCTCGCTTCGGCATCCGTTTGCCGCCGGCTGTCCGCTGACCCGGTACTAGACATCACGTGGTTCCTCATTACTGCTACCCGCCGGGTCCGCGCCGCCGGCATCCGGCCCGCCGGCCTCCCCGGATTCCGCCTCGGAGACCTGCGCCTCCGGCACCACCTCGGCGTCCGCCTCGCCCGCGCTTGCCAGGCGCTCTTCGGCCGCCTTTTTCAGCGCCTCCACCTTGCGCTCGGCATGGTGGCGCATATCCGCCGTCATGATTCCGCCCAATGGAGTGAATGAGCGGAAATCGTCGTCATAGTCGTCCAGGCCGTCGCGGATGTTGAACTTCGCGCCGGTAAACAGCTTGCGCAGCGCCTTGCGCCTGAGGCCTTCGCTGACTCCCGCGGAAAAGAACGCGCTCACGTCGGAATTTTCGTCGAGGGATTCCACGTCCGGCATGTCCTCGTCCGTGAGTTCCGGAGGAGGTTCCGGGGCAGCCGGCGATTCCTCTGCCGGGGCGTCCCGGGCGTCGCCCACTTCGGCCGCAGCCGCGTCACCACCGGCCGACTTCAGCCGGGACCAGCGGCCGAAGAACGTCTCGTCGCCATCGGCCGTGCTGCCCGGGGCCTTGCCCGGTCCTTTTTCCTGCGCCATCTCGCCTACTCCGCGCCGTCGTCTCGCGACCAGTTCTTCCGCTTCCGCTTTTTCCGTTCCCGCGGCACGAAATGCCGGACGACAAAGCGCTCGATGGCCGGGTAGATCTCTTCCGGGATTGCCGCACGGTAAACCAGGCTGTCGCACTCCAGACCGGCGGAGGCTTCCTCGCCGTCCGCGGTGACCCCGTAGGGCTCCGGATTCCCCTCCGGATCCTCGTGGCAGAGAACGAACAGCGCCGGTTGACCGCCCACCAGGTTGTGGTAGTAGCCCTCGAGGTGCTCTTTCTCGATGCGCAGGGTCAGCCCGCCCCACAGATAGTGCTCGGTTCCGTCGGATTCCGTGTGCACGAGGCTCCGCCAGCTGTCCCGGGTCGGCACCGACTCTCCGGCCACCAGGCCGACCGCCCGCCACTGAGGCACGGTCCACGGGCCGTGCCGCACCTGTTCGCGGGCAAGAATCACCGCCACCGGGTAGGCAAGCTCTTCGATCACACTCTCGGCCACAGACCTCATCTCCTCGCTTCCGGCGACTCCGACCGGCGGGTTCCGATCATAACAAGCCTCCGCTCGACGCGACGCGGGTTTTCCGGGCCAGAATGACCCGGCGCCCCGGGGACCCCGGACATTTTGTCGCGAAACGGCCGCCGCGGGTCGCGCAGGGACCCGGCCCCGGGCCGAGTCGTTCCGCCGGACCCGGCCAACCGGGCGGCGGAACAGATCTTGCTTCGAATTGCCTGAACCGAGGGGTCGTGCCCCCCGCCCGGAGAAACCACCGTGTCATCCAACGCCACAGAGAATCACCCGAAAACCGCCGCAGACCGTCCGGCCGCGGGCCGGGACGAGGATACCCCGCCGTTCATGACCGTCCGGCAGGTCGCCCGCTATTTGCATATCAACGAGAAAAAGGTCTACAGCCTGGTCAGCGAGGGCAAGCTGCCGGCAAGCAAACTAACCGGCAAATGGCTGTTTCCCCGTCAGCTCGTGGATCAGTGGGTCCTGGAATCCAGCCACGGCGGCCTGCTGACAGATCGTTTGCTCATCGCGGGCAGCGACGATCCATTGATGATTCGCGTGGCGGGGCTCGCCGGCAACGAGCTTCGCGCCAACGCCCTCCTGAGCTACGCCACGACCGGCACCCAGCTGGGCCTGTCCCTGCTGGCTCGCCGCCGGGCGGACGTCAGCCTCCTTCACTGGGGCCCGGTGGAAGAGAGCCATTTCCGGCATCCGGCGCTGATCCGGCAGTATCCACAGCACCATGACTGGGTTCTCGTTCGGCTCTGTCGTCGGGAACAGGGACTGATCCTCGCGCCGGGGGTCTGGACCAGCGGTACCGACGTTCCGGCCCTGTTCTCCTCCGACATCCGCTGGGCCGCCCGCCAGGAGGGGGCGGGGTCGCAGCGGTTTCTCCAGGAGGTCGTCTCCCGCCACCAGGTGAATCCGTCGGCCCGCCGGATAACGGCCCATGCCAACACCGAGCGTGAAGCGGCCTCCGTGGTCGCCATGGGTCAGGCGGACGTGGCCTGCGGCGTCCGCGCGGCGGCGGGGGAGTTCGGCCTGGACTTCCATCCCATAGGCTGGGAAGCCCTCGACGCGGCCATGCACCGGGGTATCTTCTTTCGACGACTCTTCCAGCGCTTTCTGGATCACCTGCGCCGGGGCGAAGCGCAGCGCCACGCCCGAATGCTGGGCGGATACGAGTTCGGCGAGCTGGGTAATCTCGTCTGGCCGGTCTGAGCCCCCGTCAGCCGAGGTCGAGCCGCTGGCTGACTACGTGGCTGACTCCGAGCGCCGGAAGCTCGAGTGTGACGTTGGCCTCGACGCCGCCGGCGGGCAGCGCACCCTGGTCAGCTGCGGCACGCACGGCCGCCTCGATTTCCCGCTGGGACGTAATCCCGACCTGCTTCAGAAATTTGCGAATTTCCAGATTGAGCTTGTCTTCGTCGATGGTAGCCATGACTTCTCCTTGGAGGTTGAGGTAGGCAGTTCGGCATGCTGTCAGCCGGCCGGCAGCTTGCGGTCGAGTGTCTTCCGGGAAACGCCCAGCCGGCGAGCCGCAAGAGACTTGTTTCCGCCGCATGCGTCAACCATGCGCCGCATGTGATCGATTTTGACCTGATCCAGCGTCCAGTCCAGCGGATAGCCCCACCCGCCCGACTCCTGGAGCACGGCGGGCGGGCCCGGTTCGTTTGCCGGGAACTGCCCCATCAGGGTAGCCCGCTCGATCAGATTTCTGAGTTCGCGGACGTTTCCCGGCCAGGCATGAGCGGTCAGCCTGGCGCGCGCGGCAGCGTCGAGATCGACCGCCGGCAGTCCGGCCTCGGCCGAGACGAGGCGCGAGAAGTGCTCGGCGAGACGCACGATGTCGCCGGCCCGTTGCCGAAGGGGCGGCAGGACGAGGTGAATGACGTTGAGGCGGTAAAACAGATCTTCCCTGAACCGGCCCTCCCGGACCCGGTCAGGCAGATCATGCTGGGTGGAAGCAACGATCCGCACGTCCACCGGGATCTCCCGATCCGCGCCCACCGGACGGATCGCACTCTCCTCCAGCGCCCGTAACAGCTTGACCTCCATGGCCACCGGCATCTCGCTGATTTCGTCGAGAAACAGGGTCCCGCCCGCAGCGGCCACGAACAAACCGTCGCGGCCCTGGTGGGCACTGGTAAACGCGCCCCGCCGATGACCGAACAGCTCACTCTCGAGCAGCTCCGGCGCGATGGCGCCGCAATTGACGGCAACAAACGGACCGCGGCGTCCGCTGAGCGAATGGATCCGGCGCGCGATCAGCTCCTTGCCGGTACCTGTCTCGCCCTCGATGAGAACGGTGGCCGGCAGGGGGGCGATACGCTCGATCAGAGTCTTGATCTCGCGTAGCTCATCGCAGTCCCCGACCAGCTCCGGTTCATCGGGCAGACCTCCGCCCGCGGGCGCGACCGGCCGATTCTCCTCCAGCATCAGGATTCGCCCGGTCACGGCCCTGGCATCCAGAGGCATCTCGAAAACGTCTTCGACGCCGCTGCGCAGGGCGTCCAGCAGAAGGCCGTTATCCAGCCTGTTGCTGATCAGAACGGCCCTCGAAACCAGACCCTCGGCGCGGGTTCGTTTCCACCAGCGCAGTTCGTTCCTGCCGCCGATGAGGATGACGGCGTCAAAGTGGCAACGCCGGGTGAGCGGGTCGGCCTCGGCCGGTTTGGCGACCGACTCCACGTAGGCGGTCTTCCGGGCAAAGGCACCCCGAAGGTCGGCCTGAAGCGCGTCGCCTCCACCCAGAATGAGAACGGCGATCGGCCCGCTCACAGGGCTGGCGCCGCCGCCGGATCAGAGGCACGGAGGCCGCCTGGAGGACACGTCTGGCGCGCTTTGCGGCGTGGAGGATGTACCATAGAGCGCCCGATCCGGAATCAAGGTCCATCAGAGCGTAAGGGTGAAGGACATAATGACGCAAATCCGACGCCCCGTGGGTCACTTTGACCCGGAACTGAGAGGGTCATTCTGGGCCAGATCCCGGTGCGCAAGGGCATGCGGGGTATTGAATTACTGGCGGCGCGCCCTGGCATCGTGATTGCAGGCACAGCCAGGATCGATTCTCAGTCAGGAGTCTCCCGGGAAATGGCAATGGATGTCCATCGGCGAACAGCCCGACCGGGTCGGCCCAGCCCGGACGCTGACAGAGCGAGGCGCCGGGTCGGATATGGGTGCGGCCTGGAAATGAGCGGCCGGCTTGGGTGCCGCCGATGAATGACTTTTCCGACGCGTTCTGGGCCGCGCTCCGGTTGCTCGCCGACCTGGATCCGGATCTGCTCGAAATCGTCGCGCTGTCCCTTTCCGTCAGCCTTAGCGCCACCGGCATCGCGGCTCTGATCGGTCTTCCCCTGGGCGCCGCGGTGGCGCTGATTCGTTTCCCCGGCCGCCGCGCCATCACAATCTTTCTGAACGCGATGATGGGACTGCCGCCGGTCGTCGTGGGTCTGGTGGTGTACATGATGTTGTCCCGGGCGGGGCCGCTGGGCGAGCTCGGGCTGCTGTTCACTCCCACGGCCATGGTCATCGCCCAGTGCATCCTGATCACACCGATCGTGGCCGCCCTGACCCGCCAGACCGTCAGCGACCTGAACGAGGAATACGAAGAACACCTGCGGTCGCTGGGCGCGGACACGACCCAGCGGATTGCCACGCTGCTCTGGGACGGGCGCTTCCGGCTGTTGACGGCGGTGCTGGCGGGCTTCGGCCGCGCGGTCGCCGAGGTCGGAGCGGTGCTTATTGTCGGCGGCAACATCCAGCACTCCACGCGGGTCATGACCACGACGATCGCCCTGGAAACCAGCAAGGGCAATCTCGCCTTCGCCCTGGGGCTGGGACTGGTCCTCGTCACGGTAGCGGCCAGCGTCAACGCAACAGTCACGGTGATTACCGATGCGGCAAGCCGGCGCTACGGTTGAGTCGCTGCGGCGGCGGGAGCGGGGCGACGGCACGCGGCCGCCCCATCCCCTGCTGCCGCTGACGGTCCGCGGTCTGGGGTTCTGGGCTGGCGAGAGGTGGATACTGAAAGACGTATCGTTTCATCTCCCCGACGCCACCCGAACGGTCATCCTCGGACCCAACGGCGCGGGCAAGAGCGTGCTGCTGCGTTTGTGTCACGGACTGTTGCGGCCAGGCACCGGGACCATCTCCTGGGGCGGACTCACACCGCAGAATGCGGCCTCGGGGCAGGCTCTCGTTGCCCAGCGGCCGGTCCTACTGCGCCGGTCGGTCAAGGGGAATATCCTCCATGCGCTGAAAGTCCGCCACCTGCCCAGAGCCCAGCGTGCCGAACGCGTCCGGGCGACGCTGGCCCTGGCCGGACTCGAGCACCTGAAGGACCGCCCGGCGCGGACGCTCTCCGGCGGAGAGCAGCAACGGGTCACCCTTGCCCGGGCCTGGGCTCTGCGCCCGAACGTCCTGATGCTCGACGAGCCCACGTCGAGCCTCGACCCGGGGGCCACCCGCGGGGTCGAGGAACTGATCCGGGCGGTGGACGCCGCAGGCACCAAGATCATCATGACCACCCATGACATCTCCCAGGGGCGCCGGCTGGCGAACGACGTGTTGTTCCTGCACCAGGGCCGGCTCATCGAACATGCGCCGGCGGGGGAATTCTTCGCCGCGCCATCGGCTCCGGCCGCGGCCCAGTTCATCCGCGGGGAACTCCCCTTTTGAGCCACGGTCCATTCCCGTCGTCGCTAGTCCACAAGCGCATTCGATCTATCCGCAAGGGGTCTTTCGTCATGCGGCTGTTTCTCTCCCTGATCATGGGCCTGGCCCTGACGCTGGATGCTTCCGCCGCCGAGGACAGTATCGTGGTGGCGTCCACGACGTCCACGGAGAACTCCGGATTGTTCGACTACCTGTTGCCCCGCTTTACCGAAGACACCGGGATCCAGGTCAAGGTCGTGGCGGTGGGCACCGGCCAGGCCATACGCCTGGCGGAGAACGGCGATGCCGACGTGCTCTTCGTGCACCATCCCGAATCGGAGAAAAAGTTCGTGATCCAGGGCTTTGGCGTCGAACGCCACCGGGTCATGCACAATGACTTCATCATCGTCGGCCCCGCCAACGATCCCGCCAAGATTCGCGGCCGGGGACAGGGCCGGGCGGGCGAGGCCCTGGTTGCCATCGCGCGGGCCGGCGCGCCTTTCGCCTCGCGGGGCGACGACAGCGGCACTCACAAAAAGGAGCTGGGGCTGTGGAAGGCCGCGGGTGTGGATCCCACGGTGGCCAGCGGGACCTGGTATCGCGAAACCGGATCCGGGATGGGCGCAACCCTGAACGTGGCCAGCGGCATGGAGGCATACGCCCTGACGGACCGGGCCACGTGGCTGAAGTTCGGCAACAAGGGCAACCTGGAGCTGCTGGTGGAGGGTGATCCGGACCTGTTCAATCCCTACGGCGTGATCCTCGTGAACCCGAAGCGATATGACCACGTGAAAGCCGAGGCCGGGCAAGCATTTATCGACTGGCTCGTGTCGGAGAAGGCCCAGACCCTGATCGCCGGGTACCGCATCGAGGGACAGCCCGCGTTCTTTCCCGACGCGCTCCCGGGCCTGAAGGACTAGGTCCGCGGTCATGCAGCGAAACGGCGGAGCGGAACCCGTTACCGGACTGGTCCTTGCCGGGGGCCGGGGCAGCCGTATGGGGGGCATCGACAAGGGCCTCGCCGATGTAGGCGGACGGCCCATGGTGGCGCACGTGCTCGAACGGCTCGCCCCCCAGGTTGACCGCATGGTGATCAACGCCAACCGGCACCGGGACGACTATGCGGGTTTCGGCCATCCGGTCGTCGCCGATGCCCAGGCGGAATACCCGGGGCCGCTGGCAGGATTTTCCGCGGGCCTCGCGGCCGCAACCACGCCATGGGTCGTGACCGTGCCCTGTGATTCGCCGCTGCTGCCCGCCGATCTCGTGGAGCGGCTGCGCGACGTCCAGCGCGCAAGCGCGGCGGACATCGTCAGCGCCCACGACGGCGAGCGGCTGCAGCCGGTGTTCACGCTGCTCAGAACCGATCTGCACCCGGATCTCGAGGCCTTTCTTGCCTCGGGCCAGCGCAAGATCGACCGCTGGTTCGCCGGCCACCGGGCGGTGACCGCGGACTTCAGCGACAATAAGATGGCCTTCGAGAACGTCAACCGGCCGGAGGACCGTCTGCGCATGGCCCGCCAGTTGACCCGAAGCGACCCTGACAGCCAAGACTGAGGCCTGGCCGGCCGGAAACGGGAGAACTCATTGAGCAGCCCCTTGCCCGATCCTTGCGACAACGTTCGCAAGACCCTGAGACTCGACGAAGCCGTGGCGCGCATGTGCGCGGCCGTTCGGCCGGTCTCCGGCACCGAGACCGTGGCCGTGCGGGACGCCCTGGGCCGCGTACTCGATGAAGACGTGGTGGCCAGGGTGAACGTGCCGGCGCACACCAATTCGGCCATGGACGGGTACGCCCTGGCGGGCGATACGCTGCCGGCGAACGGTGACGAGGAGCGCGAATACAAGGTCATCGGCACGGCCTTTGCCGGACATCCCTTCGCCACGCCCCCCGCTGCCGGCGAGTGTGTCCGGATCATGACGGGCGCTCCCCTGCCACCGGCAACCGATACCGTGGTGATGCAGGAGCAAGTGGACCGGCATGACGATCTGGCCAGGATCGGCGCCGGCCACCGCGCGGGGCAAAACGTGCGGCGGGCGGGTGAGGACCTGACCGAGGGCGCCGTCGCGGTGTCCGCGGGTACGCCGCTGGAGCCGGCCCACCAGGGCGTCATCGCCTCCGTCGGCGTCGGAGAGGTCGTGGTCCGGCGCCGCCCGAAAGTGGCGTTTTTCTCCACGGGCGACGAACTCACCGCCGTGGGCAAACCGCTGCAGCCGGGCCAGATCTACGACAGCAACCGGTACAGCCTTTACGGGATGCTGGCGCGCGCCGGCGTTGAGCCCGTCGACCTGGGCGTCGTGCAGGATGACCGGGATGTGCTGGAAGCCGCGCTGCGCAGGGCCGGCGACGAAGCCGATGCGATCGTTACGTCCGGCGGTGTGTCCGTGGGCGAGGCGGACTACGTGACCGAGGCCCTGAGAACCCACGGTCAGTTCGACTTCTGGAAAGTCGCGATGAAGCCGGGAAAACCGGTCGCTTTCGGGCGAATCGGCGAGGCCTTGTTCTTCGGTCTGCCCGGCAATCCCGTCTCGGTCATGGTGACCTTCTACCAGCTCGTGCGGCCGGCGCTGCTGGCGCTGGCCGGCCGCCCTCCCGAAACGCCGATCAGGCTGAAGGCCCGCTGCGAAAGCACGCTGAAGAAAAAACCGGGCCGGCGGGAGTTTCAGCGCGGAATCCTCACCACTGACGACAGCGGCGCCTACGTGGTGTCGAGCACGGGCCGCCAGGGCTCCGGCCTGCTCAGCGTGATGGCCTCCGCCAACTGTTTTATTGTGCTCCCCGAGGAGGCTGCCGGCGTCACGCCGGGCAGCGAAGTGGAAGTCCAGCCGTTCGCTGCGTTTGTCTGATTCCCATCGCTTACGAAACCAACAGAGGCTAAAACTGTATGGCGCACGCCACGGGCAATCCGGACCGGGAATTCCTTCCGCTGGATATTGCGGTGCTGACCGTGTCCGATTCGCGGGACGAACACACCGACAAATCGGGCAAGCTGCTCGTGGAGCGGCTGACGGCCGCCGGCCACCGGTCGGCCGACAAGGTCATCGTGCCTGACGATATCTATCAGATCCGGGCGGTCGTTTCCGGATGGATCGCCAACCCTGCCGTACAGGCGGTGATTACGACGGGCGGGACCGGGGTCACGGGGCGGGACGGCACACCCGAGGCCGTGGCCCCCCTGCTGGACAAGGTCATCGACGGCTTCGGCGAGGTCTTCAGGGCCATCTCGTATCAGCAGATCAAGACCTCGACGATGCAGTCCCGGGCGCTGGCCGGCGTGGCCAACGGCACCTATGTGTTCTGCGTCCCCGGATCTTCGGGTGCCTGCAGAACAGCATGGGACGAGCTGATCGCCGCACAGCTGGACTACCGCACCCGACCCTGCAACCTGGCGGAGCTGATTCCGCGCCTGCTGGAACGCTAGCCGCCGCGGCCCATGCCTGCCAACAAATTGATTCTGCTGATCGGTACCCAGAAGGGCCTGTTCCGCCTCATCCCCGGCGGCGCCGGAGAACCCTGGCGAGTGGACGGCCTGCACATCGAAGGCTATGAGGTCTCTCACGTGCTGGCCAGCCGTCACGAACCGGGGGTCCTGTTCGCCGCCGCGCAGCACAAGATCTGGGGCGCGCACCTCTACCGCAGCGACGACCGGGGCAGAAGCTGGGGTCCGATGTCCGCCACGCCGGCTCATCCGGCAGGCGCATTCAGCCCGGCACTGAGAGCCGTATGGTTTCTGGCCGAATCGACCCATGACGGCGCTTTGCTGGCCGGCATCGATCCCGCCGGCTTATTCGTCAGCCGGGACCGTGGCGCGTCATGGTCCCCGGTCGACGGCCTCAATCAGCACCCGACGCGTCATCTGTGGGAGCCGGCGAAGGGCGGGTTCCCCGTTCATTCCATCCATGTAGACCCGGAAGATGCCCAACGCTGGTTCGCCGCGGTCTCGGCCGGCGGGGCGTTTCGCAGCGACGACGGCGGTGACCACTGGACCCCCATCAACAAAGGCGTTCGCGCCGAGAACCGGCCCGATCATTTTCCGGTGGTCGGGCACAATATCCATCGCCTGGTCATGCATCCCGCCAGGCCGAGCCGCCTGTACCGTCAGTGTTACAACGGCATCTACCGCAGCGACGATCACGGTGACCACTGGGTAGAAATCACCTCGAACCTGCCCAGCGACTTCGGCTATGCGGTGGTGTGCGATCCGGAGGACCCCGACACGGTCTACCAGGCCCCGGTGGCAGGCTCGCATCTGCGGACGGCGCCGGGTGGCCGCCTGAGCGTTTTCCGGACCCGGGATGCCGGCGGGTCCTGGGAGTCCGTAAGCCACGGGCTTCCGGCCGAACATGTCTATGTCACGGTGCTGCGCGAAGCCATGGACGTGTTCCCCGGACAGCCCGCCAGCCTCTGTCTGGGTACGTCCGGTGGCCAGGTCTTTACGAGCCCCGACGGCGGCGAGAGCTGGTCGCTGGCCCGAGCCTATCTGCCGCGCGTACTGAGCGTCCGGATGCTGGAGATACCGGCGTGACGTCCCTCGTGAAGGCCCTCGGCATCCGGCCCGGCATTGTCTGCGCCGTGGGCGCCGGCGGAAAAAAGACGCTGCTTTACCGGATCGCGGCGGCCTGGCCCGGGCGCGTGGCCATCACCAATACCGTCTATGCCCGCCTGGTTCCCGACGAGGTGGGCGCGCCGGTCTTTCTGAGCCCCGCGGAGACGCTGTCCGACACGGTGCGCGGAACCGGTGAACGGCGCTTTGCCTACTCCCTTCCGGAAGCAAAGAGCGGACGGCAGGCCGGCATCGAAGGGGAACGGATAGCGGCAATCCACCGAATCGCGGGCCTCGACCTGACGCTGGTCAAGGCGGACGGCGCGCGCATGCGCTGGCTGAAAGCCCCGAGGGCCAATGAACCGGTGCTTCCGCCGGACACGGACCGTGTCCTTGCCGTACTCTCGGCCCGTGCCCTCGGTGAGTCCCTGGGTGATCGCATCGCCCACCGGGCGGACGCGGTGGGCGCAGCCATGGGACTGCGGGTTGGCGATACGGTGACGCCGTCCGCGATGGCCCGACTGTTCCTGAGTGACAGCGGCGTTGCCAGCAATCTGGGAACCGTGCCGGTCGTGCCGGTCATCAACATGGTGGATGACGAGGACCGGCGGACGCTGGCCCGGGAAACGGCAGCGCACATCCTGGCCGCGAGTACCCGTTTCGACCGCGTAGTCCTCACGTGTCTGAAGGACCGAGGTGCCGTTCGGGTGGAAACGATCACGACCCGCGACCCCGCAGTTCGGGAGGCAAGCGCGTGAACATTCGAGATGCCGCATCGGCCATCAGGGACAACCGCTTTGCGCCGGAGCAGTGGCCGCGGGGCCGACCATCATGAGCCGCGTCAGCGTTCTGATTCCGCAGGCTCTTCGGCCGCTCGCCGGCGGCGCATCCTTGCGGGAAGTCTCGGCCGCGACGGTGGAAGAGGCCCTGAACGCCATCGAACGCGACGCACCGGGCTTCCTCGCCAGAATCCTGACGCCGGAGGGCGAAGTCCGGCCTCTGGTCAACATCTTCGTGGGCGACACGAGCATTCGCGAGCGGGCCGGCCTGGCGACGACACTGGCTGACGGCGATATCATCGCCGTGATCCCGGCCGTCGCCGGCGGCTGAATCCGTCGCGCCGCGCGTTGCGCTTTCGGTTTCCCCGTACCCGCGCGCGGGCGGGCCCTCTGGTACGATGTCGGAAGACCCGGAGCGGCACCGGGCTCCAGGGGAACGAATGACCAGAACAACGCATCCCGGCCGCTGCGACCGCATCGGTATCGCGGGGGCTTGGCGAAACGCCATCTGTACGCTTATCCGCACGCTTCGGGCACCGGCATGCGCCCTCGCCGCGACGCTGGTCGTAGCGGCGTGCGGCCCGCAGGGCGAACCGCCGGCGCCACCGCCGTTGGCGATCGGCGTGGTGGAAGCCGTCCAGCGGGATGTGCCGGTGACCATCGAGCTGGTGGGTCAGACCCGGGGTTCGGTGGACATCCCGATCCGCGCCCGGGTGCAGGGATTCCTCGAGTCCATGGATTTCGTCGAAGGCGGGGACGTCGAGGCCGGCCAGCAGCTGTACACGATCGACCCCCGGCCCTTCGAGGCCAAGGTCGTCGAGGCCAGGGGCCGGGTCGCGGAAGCGACAACCCTCCTGGCCAAGTCGAAAGCCGATTTGGACCGGATCCGGCCGCTGGCGGAGATGCGCGCGGTCAGCGAGCAGGACCTGGATGCGTCCGTGGCCCAGTACGAGGCCGCCCTGGGCAATCTCCAGGCCGCCGAGGCCCAGCTGGACCAGGCCCGGATCGAGCTGAGCTACACGGTAATCGAGTCCCCCATCGACGGCCGGATCGGGATATCCGCGGCAAAGGTGGGTGAGTTCGTCGGCCTGGAGCCGAATCCCGTCGTGCTGAACTATGTCTCCCAGGCCGACCCCATCCGCGTGCGGTTCTCGATCAACGAGCGCGACTACCTGAGGCTGGCCCGGCAGGTCGCGGACCTGCGCAGCGCCGGCGGCGACCGATCGCCCGAGGATAGGCAAGGCCTCGTTCTCATCCTCGCCGACGGCACCGAACACCCCTATCCCGGGACCGTCGTTGCCTACGATGCGGCCATCAATCCCACCACGGGAACGTTTACCATCGAGGCCGACTTTCCCAACCCCGGCGGTATCGTGCTCGCCGGGCAGTTTGCCCGCGTGCGGGCGGTTGCGGAGTACCGCGACGGCGCCGTGCTGGTGCCCCAGCGGGCGGTCACCGAGCTCCAGGGCATATTCCGGGTGTTCGTCATCGACGACGACAACACGGCAAAGCTGCGCACCGTCGAACTGGGCCCGTCCATCGGCAACCTCCGGATCGTCGAATCCGGCGTGGAGGCCGGAGAACGGGTGGCCATCGAAGGCCTGCTGCGGCTGACCAACGATGCCCCCGTCGATCCCACCCTGACAACCCTCGACGCACTGGCTCCGAAGCCGGGCTCCGGAGACTGACGGGTGGCGGAGTTCTTCGTCCGCCGGCCCATCGTGGCCATGGTCATCGCGATCATTATCGTGATCGTGGGACTGGTCGCCCTGGGCCGATTGCCCATCGCCCAGTACCCGGAAATCACCCCGCCGATGGTCTCGGTGTCCGGCACGTACACCGGCGCCAATGCCACCGACGTGGAACAGTCGGTGGCCACCCCCATCGAGCAGAAGGTCAACGGCGTCGAGAACATGATCTACATGAACTCGACCAACTCCAGCGACGGCCGCATGAACCTGGACGTCTCCTTCGAAGTAGGCACGGACCTGGACATGGCCAACGTGCTCACCCAGAACCGGGTCTCCGAGGCCTCCGCCAGCCTTCCCCAGGAGGTGACTCGGCTGGGCGTGCCCGTCAAGAAGAAGCTGTCCTTTCCGCTCCTCGTCATGTCCCTGGTCTCGCCCAACGGAACCTACGACGAGGAGTTTCTCACCAACTACGCGACGATCAACATCATCGACGAGCTGGCCCGCATCCGCGGCGTGGGCCTGGCCGAGGTCCTCGGCGGCAGCACCAGCGAGTACGCGATGCGGATCTGGATCCGGCCGGACCAGCTCTCGAAGCTGAACCTCACGATCCCCGATATCACCCGCGCCATCCAGGAGCAGAACGTCCTCGTCCCCGCCGGCCAGATCGGCGGCGAGCCGGCCCCCCCCGGTACCGAGTTCACCTACACCGTCCAGACCGGGGGCCGCTTCGAGACGCCCGAGGAATTCGGCAATGTGGTGGTCCGGGCCAATCCCGACGGCTCCCAGGTGCTGCTCAAGGACGTATCGCGCATCGAGCTGGGAACCCAGAGCTACCTGTACAACGTGCGCCTGGACGGCCAGCCGTCGGCTCTGATGTGGGTCTACCAGCTGCCCGACGCCAACGGCCTGGAGGTGGCGGAAGGCGTGTTCGAAACGCTGGAGCGGGTGGCCGAGCGCTTTCCCGACGACGTGGAGTACGTAATCTCCCTGGACACCACGAAGCCCATCACGGCCGGCATTCGGGAAATCGTGATCACGCTGTTCCAGGCGGTTGCGCTGGTCATCCTGGTGGTCTTTATCTTCCTTCAGAATTTCCGCTCGACGCTGATCCCCACCCTGACCGTCCCGGTATCGCTCATCGGCACGTTCATGGTGTTTCCCCTGCTCGGATTCTCGATCAATACCCTTTCGCTGCTCGGCCTGGTGCTGGCCATCGGGATCGTCGTGGACGACGCCATCGTCGTGGTGGAGTCCGTGGCCCTGAAAATGGAACAGGGCATGCGCCCCAAGGAAGCCACGATCGCGGCGATGCGTGAAGTATCCGGCCCGATCGTGGCCACGTCCCTGTCGCTCATCGCGGTGTTCGTGCCGGTGGCCGCCATGGGCGGCATCACCGGGCGGCTCTATCAGCAGTTCGCCATCACCATCGCCATCTCCGTGGCGATTTCCTCCATCAACGCGCTGACCCTGAGCCCGGCTCTGAGCGCGTCCCTGCTGAAGCCGCCCGGGGAGCAGAAAAAGAGCATCCTGGACGGATTTTTCAACGCATTTAACCGGGTGTTCGACAAGGCCACGGATAAATTCATGGTGCTCACGGATTTCTTCCTGGGCAACCTGATCAGGCCAGTGCTGCTGCTTGCGGCGCTGGTGGTCGGCCTCGTGCTGTTATTCAAGGCTGTACCGGCCGGGTTCGTGCCCGAGGAAGACCAGGGCTACGTGCTGGCCGGGCTGATCATGCCGGACGGTTCGTCCCTGCAGCGGACCGACGCCGCCATGGCGCAGATGGAGACCATTCTCGCGGAGTACGAGGAAATCGAGAATGCCACCGTCATCGCCGGCTACAACCTGCTCTCCAGCACCCTGCAGCCCAATGGCGGCACGGCCTTCCTGCAGCTCAAGGACTGGGACGAGCGGCCAGACCCCGAGAATCATGCCCGGGAAATCGTGCGCCGTCTGAACGCCGATTTCGCCACCCGGATCAAGGCCGGGGTGGGTTTTGCCTTCGGCCCGCCGGCCATCCCCGGCCTGGGCACGGGCTCGGGTTTCTCCATCATGATCCAGGACCGGGGCGGGAACTCGCCGGAGTACCTGGCGGCTGAAACCGCCGAGTTCATCCGGGCGGCCACGGCGAGGCCGGAGATCGGCGGCGCCATCACAATGTTCCGGCCGAACTCGCCGCAGATTTTTCTCGACATCGATGACTCGAAGGCGCTCAAGCTGGGTGTGCCCCTGGCAGACGTCAATACCTCCGTCGGCGCCTTTCTCGGCGGCGCCTACGTCAACGACTTCAACCGGTTCGGCCGGCTCTACAAGGTCTATGTCCAGGCGGAGCCGGAATACCGGGCCAGCGTCGACGGTATCCGCATGTTCTACGTGCGCAACAACGAGGGCGAAACGGTACCGCTGGCGACGATGGTGGAAACCTCGCCGACGGCCGGACCGGAATTCACCAACCGCTTCAACCTGTTCCGGGCCGCCAAGGTCACCGGCGGTCCGGCCCCGGGCTACAGCTCGGCCCAAGCGTTGGCGGCCCTGGAGGAAGTGGCCGCCGAAACGCTGCCCAGCGACATGAGCTATTCGTGGGCGGACATGTCCTACCAGGAGAAGGCGGCCGCGGGCAGCGGCGCGATCGTGTTCCTGTTCGCCCTGCTGTTCGTCTACCTGATCCTCTCGGCCCAGTACGAAAGCTGGTCCCTGCCCCTGTCCGTGCTCATGGGCACGCCGATCGCCGTGTTCGGCGCCATCGGCGGCCTGTGGATCGCCCGGATGTTCAGCGAGAGCTACGAGAACAACGTGTTCGCCCAGATCGGCCTGGTCATGCTGATCGGCCTGGCGGCGAAAAACGCCATCCTGATCGTGGAGTTCGCGAAACAGGAAATGGTCAAGGGCAAGAACGCCGTGGAAGCCGCAAGGGAAGCGGCTCGCCTGCGTTTCCGGCCAATCCTGATGACGGCCTTTTCCTTCATTCTCGGCGTTCTCCCGCTGCTGATCGCCAGCGGCGCCGGCGCAGAAGCCCGGCTGGTCATGGGCATGACCGTGTTCAGCGGCATGCTCGTGGCCACCCTCGTCGGCGTCCTCGTCGTGCCGGCGCTGTTCGTTTTCGTCGAAAAGTACATAAGCCGCGCTCCAGCGGAGCCGGCACCGGCAACGGAGAGCAGCGGATGAGAGCCTGGCAGCCGGCGGTTTTCCTGGCCGCAGCCCTTGCTTCCGGCTGTGCCCTGGGCCCGGACTACGAACAACCCGACCTGGACGTGCCCGCGGACTACCGGGAGCCTGCACCAGCCGGCGCCAGCGTCGCCAATCTGCCCTGGTGGGATCTCTACGAGGACGAGCAGCTCAAGCTCCTGATCAGCATTGCGCTGGAGGAGAACAAGGACCTCGGCATCGCGCTGGCGCGCATCAACGAGTCCCGGGCCGCCCTGCGCATCGAGCGCGCGAACCAGTTCCCGTTTCTGGATCTCAACGGTTTTGCCGGCCGGGGCGACCAGAGCGAACTGATTTTTCCGGGAGCCAGCCCAAGCGATAACTACCGACTGACCGCGGACCTGTTCTTCGAGGTGGACCTCTGGGGACGTCTGCGCCGGGCGACGGAAGCGGCCCGTGCCGAGCTGCTCGCCACCGAGGACACATTCCGGAACGTGACCATCACCCTGGTGAGCCAGGTGGCCAGCAATTACCTGCTGCTGCTCGACCTGGACGACCGGCTGGCCATTTCCCGGCGCACGTTGCTGACCCGACTGGACAGCCTCGAGATCATCCAGGCCCGCTTCGACAAGGGAACCGTGCCGGAGCTGGACGTCAACCAGGCGGAAATCGAAGTCGCCGTCGCGGAGGCGGCCATCGCTACCTTCGAGCGCCAGGTGGTCCAGGCCGAGAACGCCCTGCGCATTCTGCTGGGCCGCAACCCCGGACCCATCGCCCGGGGCCGGGCATTGCATGACCAGTCGGCGAGTCCGGAGATCCCGCCGGGTCTTCCCTCGGAGCTCGTTCAGCGCCGGCCCGACGTGCGGAGCGTCGAGGCGCGGCTCGCCGCCCAGACCGCCCGGATCGGCGTCGCCGAGGCACTCCGCTACCCCTCCATTAGCCTGACGGGATTCCTGGGCGTGGAAAGCGACGACCTGTCGGATCTCAACGACAGCGATGCGAAGACCTGGAACATCGGTGCCAACCTGTTCGCGCCGATCTTCAACTCCGGCCAGCTCAAGGCCAACGTCGAGGTGGAGAAAGCCCGCACGGAACAGCTGCAGCTGGAGTATGAGGCCACGCTGCAGCAGGCATTCCGGGAGGTCGAGGACGCCCTCGTCGCGGTCCGGACCCTGAAGGCCGAATCCGAGGCCCGGTCCCGGCAGGTGGCGGCATCCCGCAATGCCGCGCGCCTCTCCCGGGCACGCTACGACGGCGGGGTCGTGGACTTCCTGGAGGTACTCGACTCCGAGCGCAGCCTGTTCTCGGCGGAGCTGGAGGAATCGCGGACCCGGCAGCAGTACCTCAACGCCATCGTCCAGCTCTACAAGGCTCTCGGCGGCGGCTGGACTCTCGGCGACTAGGCGGCCCCGTGCTGCGGAAGCCGGTTTGGCGCCGTTTCCGCTGCCCCCCGCTACGACGTAAGCCGGGCGATCGCCTTGCGCTCCGCTTCGGGGTCGATCCACACCGCCGGGGACCGGCCCGCCGTGCCGGCCGTCAGCTTCAGAAATTCCCTTCGTGTCGTCATCGGCATTCCCAGGATGGTGGCTTCCGAATCTTCGGCGCAACCGCGCCCGGCTCAAGGGCCCCCGCGGGTTCCGGACAGCGTCCAGCAACACGGCGATGGGAGCCCCGGCCGGACGGCAACGGCTTTCTGACACATCGGCATGGCAAGCTGCCATAATTGATGCATCGCAATATCGGCAGGAGCCGCCATCGTGCGCAAGCGTAAACGCTTCGGTATCGACATCGAGTCCATTTTCGAGCCGAGCTCCGTGGCGATCATCGGCGCGTCCGAAGCGGATGGATCCCCCGGCACCGCTGTTCTCAAGAACATGCTGAAGGCGAAATTCAAGGGCAAGATCTACCCTGTCAACCCGAAATACGAGAAGGTGCAGCGGCGGCGTTGCTACCCGGACGTCGCCAGCATTCCGGGCAGCGTCGACCTGGCAGTGATCGCGACGCCGGCACGCACGATGGCCGGCGTACTGGACGCGTGCGGTATCGCCGAGATACCGGGGGCGGTCGTCATTTCCGCCGGCTTTCGCGAAGCCGGTTCCCAGGGCCGGGCCCTCGAAAACGCGGTGCTGAAAACCGCCCGGAAACACGGCATCAGATTTCTCGGACCCAACTGCCTGGGCGTCATGCGGCCGGACATCGGCTTGAACGCGACGTTCAGCGAACTCATGCCGCCCCCCGGGGGTATTGCCCTGGTGTCCCAGTCCGGCGCGCTGGCCACGGCGATCCTGGACTGGGCAAAGCCGCGGGGAATCGGCTTTTCTAATATCGTCTCCACGGGCATTTCCGCGGACCTGGATTTCGGCGAAATTCTCGATTACCTGGTCGTCGATGCCCAGACCCGCGCGATCATGATGTACGTCGAGGGGCTCCACGACGCCCGGCGGTTCATGAGCGCCATCCGGGCCGCTTCCAGGGCCAAGCCCGTGGTCGTGATGAAGGCGGGAAGGCACACCCAGGGCATGCGGGCCGCCGCCTCTCACACCGGCGCGCTGGTGGGCTCGGACGACGTCTTCGATACCGCGCTGCGGCGCGCGGGTGTGGTTCGGGTACAGAACTACGCCAACTTTTTCGCCGCGGCGGCTACGCTGCATGCCGGCATCCGCACACCCGGACCGCGACTGGCGATCGTCACGAACGGCGGCGGCCCAGGCGTGATGGCCGCCGACGTGGTGGCCGACCGGGATATCGAGCTTTCCGAACTTTCCGGGCCACTGAAGAAGCAGCTTGATGCGGTGCTGCCGGCCGCCTGGTCAGGCAACAATCCGGTAGACGTTCTCGGTGATGCGCCGCCGGAACGCTATGCGGATGCCGTGCGGCTTTGCCTGGAGGACGACGGCGTGGATGCCGTGCTCGCGATCCTCGTGCCCCAGGACATTTCGGATCCCACCGAGGTGGCCCGCGCCTTGGCCGGGCTGGAACTGCCGAAGAACAAGCCGCTGCTCACCTGCTGGATGGGCGAGGCCAGCGTCGAGCCGAGCCGGAAGCTGTTCCGCAAGCACGGCATGCTCACCTACAACACGCCCGAGGCGGCGGTGGCGGCTTTTGCGGCCGCGGCCAACTACCGCGCCAACCAGGCCCTGCTGCTGCAGGTGGCCGAGCCGATGAGCCGTCAGGACGATCCCGACGACGAGACCGCCCGGATGATCATCAACTCGGCGCTGGACAAGGGCCGCAAGACTCTGGGCGCCATGGAGTCCAAGGCGCTGCTGGCCGCCTTTCGGATCCCCATCCTGCGCAGCGTTCCTGCTCGCGATCCCGTGGAGGCGGTAACCCTGGCCCAGGAAATCGGCTTTCCCGTGGCCATGAAAATCCGCTCGCCGGATATCACCCACAAAACCGATGTCGACGGTGTCCGGCTGGGTCTGCGCAGCGGTGCGGACGTGCGGGCAGCGTGGCGGGAGATCATGGAGTCCGTCGCCAGCCACGCGCCGGACGCCAGCGTGGACGGGGTGACCCTGGAGGCCATGTGGCAGCCGGAAAACGGCCGGGAAATCATGCTCGGTGTGCTCAATGATCCGGTATTCGGGCCGGTCATCAGCGTCGGCCTGGGCGGCACGCTCGTGGAAGTGATTCGCGACCGGGCCATCGGCCTGCCGCCCCTGAACCGCTACCTGGCCGAACGCATGATCGACCGGACCCGGGCCGCACGTTACCTGGAGTCGTTTCGCGGCAAACCGGCGGCCAACCGGGACGGCCTGGTCGACATCATCCTGCGGGTCTCGGAAATGGTCTGCGAGCTCCCCGAACTGGTCGAAATGGATATCAACCCGCTGGTCATCGACGAGGAACAACTGATGGCCGTGGACGCGCGCATCATGGTCCGCCGCGCGCCGCCGGGTCAGCGTCCCTACGACCACATGTCGATTCACCCCTATCCGAGCACGCTGGTGGAAACCACCGAGCTGCCCGACGGCACGGTGCTGCAGATCCGGCCCATTCGGCCGGAGGACGCCAGAATCGAAAAAGCATTCGTGGAACGGCTGTCCGAGCGTTCCCGGTATCTGCGCTTCATGCAGCCGCTGACCGAACTCAGCCCGGAGATGCTGTCGCGGTTTACGCAGATCGACTACGACCGGGAGATGGCGCTGATCGCCGTCGTTGAAGAAGACGGCGAGGAAGTCCAGGTCGGCGTGGCCCGCTACATCATGCACCCCCACCGCAAGGGTTGTGAGTTCGCGATCGCCATCTCCGACGAATGGCAGGGACGCGGGATCGCCACGCGGCTGCTCGAGGCCCTGATCGCGGTGGCCCGGGACCGGCGGCTGAAAGTCATGGACGGTATCGTCCTTCGGGAGAACCGCGGCATGCTGAAGCTGGCCGACCGGCTGGGCTTCCGCCGGGAAGCGGATCCCGACGATCCGGACCTGGTGGTGCTGAACCTGGAACTCTAGGACTGATTGCGAGCAGCGATGTGTGGTGCCCGGCGCTTGACACCGGCGCCGCCGGCCCCATCATGCAGGGCCATCGCCCCGCCACGCATACCGCCAGGACACGCCGCTTGCCTGTATCCCGAGACTTCCTGCCACGCTGGCTGTGGCTCTGGCTCCCGATCGCCGTGGCGCTGCTGCCCTTCATCGCCCGGATGGGCGCGCCCGCCACGGACCGGGTTTTTTACGGTGAATTCGGGGTGCTGGAAAATCTCACGGTCCTGTTCCTGCTCGTCGGCGTGCTCGCGGGCATAGGCATGCTTGCGGGCCGAACCGCTCCGCAGGCGGGGCCGTTCAGGGCCTGGGTGCTTCTCATCGTCCTCGGCGCCGTCTACTTCGCCGGCGAGGAAATCAGCTGGGGCCAGCACTTCTTCGGATGGGGCACGCCCGAACCCTGGGCGCGGATCAACGAGCAGGCCGAGACCAACCTGCACAATACGAGTTCCCTGTTCAATCAGCTGCCACGCACGCTCCTGACCCTGGCCGCGCTGTTCGGCGGCGTGGTAGCCCCCTTGTGGATCCGTTCCCGGGAGGCCGCGTTCGCGCCCGGTTCGGTGGCCGCGTGGCTATGGCCCACCCTGGCCTGCCTGCCGGCGGCGGCGCTCGCCGTTGCCATCAGCTGGCCCGGAAAGATCCTGCGCGCCACGGGTATCGACCAGCAGGGCCTGGATATCGGTCCCGGCGAGACCAAGGAGGCCCTGCTCGGTCTCTTCATCATGATTTACCTGCTCTCGCTGGCTCGACGGGTCCGGCTGCCGGCGTCCTGAGGCGCTGCTCGAACGAGACCAGGCCGGACTACCAGAACTCCCAGCCCAGGCCCGTGTTGATGCCGTAGTCCGTGCTGGCCGCATCCTCGTCGCGGGGGTCACTGTCGTAGGTGGAATACCAGTTCAGGTTCCAGAAGAAGTCCTCGACCAGTTCCTTGCGGAAATTGATGTCCCACTGGCCCCTGAGCCGGCCGAAATCCGAAACCCCCGGGAAAAACTGCAGGGACGTCGTGAGATTGGTTTCCGGCGTATCGTATTTGAAGATCGCAAACTGCAGGCCCAGGGCCGCTTCCAGGTCGGTATTGGTCTGACCGTCGGCGGACTCTTCATAGGTCACCGCGGGCCCGAAGTATGTGATCAGCTCATGGGTATTCGTCTGACGCATGAAGCGCCCCAGCCCCACGCTGCCGAGCAGCCGCAGGTCCAGGCCCAGCTCGTCGTTCTGTTCGGCATTGCCCAGACCGTAGGTGAACCAGCGGCTGGTGCGTAGCTTGATGGCCGTTGCCTGAAGCCGGTTGTTCTTGGTGCGATCGTCGCCGTCATCCGTGATCACGCTGTTGAATCTCAATCCGTAGCGCCAGGTCTCGTCCGAATACACCACGTCCAGACCGGCGGTGATGCGGGTAACGTCGCTGGCCTTGGTGAAGTCATAGCCCGCGCTTACCGTGGCATCGAATCGGTCGATGACCTTCTGCTCGATGGGGTCCACCTTCACCACCCGAATAAGCTCCGCGCGCTTCTCCCGCGTGGTCCGCTTCACCACCAGCTCTCCGGTTTCCTCGTCGGTGTCCAGCGACCCGAAAAACCGGGTGCCGTCGACGAGCTCGACCCGGTGGTATTCCTGGCTGGCAACGCCAAGGATGTCCTTCCACTCGATATAGATCGTGCCCATGGAATCGGTGCTGTAGCGCAGCCGGCCGTGCTGGAGGGCCTTGACCTCACCCGTGATCCGGTCGCCGTTGAGCAGGGTCACGATGTCGGTTTTGGCGGCCAGCGCGTCGGCGCTGAACAGGCAGGTTCCGGCGACCAGCAGGCAGCCGAACCAGAGCGCCCTCAAGGCAATCCCTGGCCGCACGCCAACGCCGTCAGCTGAACTCCCACTGGGAAGCATGGTGGATTTCCACAAGGACATGCGCCGCCTTCCTCCAAGAACACTGCATGAAAATCAGCCGGCCTTTACAATTCCGGCACGTGGGTTTTCTAGCCTAGCCGGATCGCCGTGACCGTGACCAGTCACCCGGTCAACGCGGCGCGTTTTCCGGACCGCTAGTGGCCCACCGCGACCACCACCTGGAGCCGATGTGGAAAGCATTACGATCGCCGCCATTTTCCCAGTTGCCCTGGCGATCGCCTTCCTGTTCGGATTTGGCGCCCGACTCATCGGCCTGCCGGCGCTGGTCGGGTTTCTCATCGCCGGGTTTGTGTTGAACCTGCTGGGTGTCGAGGGCAACGCCACAATCAGCCGGGTCGGCGACTTCGGCGTGACGCTGCTGCTGTTCACCATCGGTTTGAAGCTCAAGCTCAGGAACCTGGCCCGGCCGGAGGTCTGGGGCGGCGCGTCCCTGCACCTGCTGATCACGACCGTGTTGTTCAGCCTGCTCTTCTACGGCCTCGCCATAGCTGGCGCACCGTTGTTCGCGGACCTGGATGCCGGCACCGCAGTGCTGATCGCGTTCACAGCGAGCTTCTCCAGCACGGTCTTTGCCGTCAAGGTTCTCGAAGAAAAGGGCGAGATGTCGTCCCTGCACGGCCGTACCGCCATCGGCATCCTGATCATGCAGGACATCTTTGCCGTTATCTTTCTGACCGTTTCCACCGGCAAGATCCCCACGATCTGGGCGATACCCCTGCTGGCGGCCCTGTTACTGATTCGTCCGGTCATGGGCTGGATACTGGACCGTGTGGGCTACGGTGAACTGTTGCCGATATTCGCGATGTTCACGGCCGTCGCGCTTGGCGCCCGGGCCTTCGAGCTCGTCAATCTCAAACCCGATCTGGGCGCGCTGATCATCGGCATGCTGCTGGCCAATCACAAGCGGGCCGGCGAGGTCGCCGATACGCTGTTCGGTCTCAAGGAACTCCTGCTGGTCGGCTTTTTCCTCAGCGTCGGCCTGGCCGGCCTTCCCAATATCGCACAAGTAACCGTCGCGCTGATTCTGATGGTTCTGATTCCCTTCAAGACCTGGCTGTTCTTCTGGCTGCTGGTCCGCTTCAACCTGAGGGCAAGATCAGCGTCGCTCGCGGCGTTTTCCCTGAGCAACTACAGCGAGTTCGGCCTCATCGTCGCCGCCCTTGCCGTGAGCAACGGCTGGATGGGGCCGGAATGGCTGGGGGCCATGGCTATCTCGCTGGCTATCTCGTTCATCGCCGCGGCGCCGCTCAATGCAAGAGCCCACGCCATCTGTCGACGGTATCTGGAGCCACTCAAGGCCTTCGAGACCGAGAAGCTGCATCCGGAGGAATATCCGCCGAACATCGGCGACGCCAGGGT
>JARFQW010000017.1 GCA_029287575.1 Gammaproteobacteria bacterium
CACCTTGCCGCCCGCCTCCACCAGGAGCTTCACGACCTCGTCCAGGCTGTCCTTCTGGCCGGTAGCCCGGTAGATCTCCCGGTCCAGGTCCCGCATGATCAGCACCGCCCGGGCCTGCATCGGCCCGATCGCCGACGGGCCATCCAGCCGCCGGCCTTTCGCTTTCTTTGCCCACTCGCCGAGCTTCTCGAAGGCGGCGTCATACCGGGACTTGGTGATCGTGCCGGAACGCCACATGAGCTTCAGCGAGTAGTACTCCGCCAGGCCTTCGACCACCCAGTCGCCGCCGTCCCCGCCCTGCAGGCCGGTAAACACGTGGACCAGCTCGTGCAGAAGGGTGCTGGTTCCGTTCTCGCTGATCAGCGGCCGGTCGGCGTGGATATAGAGTGAGGACGGTCCGGACAGGCCACCCCGCCACATCTCGTCGCGGGCGCTGACGATCGCCAGGTGCGCGGGCATCTCCGGCACGATGGCCTTCAGCCGCGGCAGGTTCCAGTTCAAAAACGCCAGAATGTCCATCCGGCGCACGCCCTCGTTCAGCGGTCCGGCGACGGCGACCCGAACTTTCGCGATCCGCTCCCGGCGCACACCGAGCCGGCCCGCCAGCATCCAGCCCGTGGGGCGATCCAGGCCCCGGTCGAGATGCTCGATGGCAAAGACCTGGTCCTCGACCTCCGGGTACGGCGCCACAAACGACCAGCCTTCGGGCAGCGTGAGCCGCAGCGTCGCGTCGGATTCCGCGAATTCCTCCTTGCGGATCCGGATCGGCGGCACCAGGTCGTCACCGCGAAACAGGGCCCAGTCCCGGGTCATTCGCGCATCGTGGGCATTGCCCCGCCGGTGCGTGATCTGCACCGCATAGGACAGCGTTCCGCCGTCATCCGGCGGCGTCCAGGTGACATACCTGCCCTCGGTCGCAATCTCGCCGTCTCCGGTAAACCCGCTGTGCCGGTGCGGCTTGGTGTTCAGACGCAGCCACACGACGTTGTGGGCCCCCTCGCCGATCGTGATCGACACGTTCGCGCGGTCCTCCTCGGGCACGAGTTCCACGTCATAGCGCACGTCGAACGAAAAGCCGGGCGCCACATCCGGCCCCTGGGCGGCAAGCGGTGCCGACGCCAGGGCGGCCGCCCAGAATCCGGCGAGCGCCGCCAGGCGCGCGCGGTCCCTGGCCGGCCGTTCCGTCGGGAGCCGGAACGGGGGTTGTGGAATAATGGGCTGATGATTCATCGAGTTGCCGGTTCTCTCTCCAGGTTGGCTGACAGCACGCGCCACCCATGGCGCCGCCGCTTGACTATCCTAGTGGATGGAAGCCCGGTGGACGAACCGTTCGCGTCCCCCGACCGGAACAGGAGCACACCGTGTCGAGTCTGAAAGCACCGAAGGTCGTCAGGGGGCCGGGCATTACGATGGCAATGGCGATGGCAATGGCGATGGCCCTGTCCATGGCCGCGGCCTTCCTGGCCGGGTGTTCACCGACCCCGGGGGCGGCGCCGGAGGTGATCAGCGTCGAGTGGCCCACCGATGCCCTCACTACGACCGACACCGCCACCGTCTCGTCAACGATTACCGTCGACGGCAAAACCTGGAAACACCTGCACGCCTTTCTCACGGTGGCCGAGGAAATCGACGGGGTAAGCGATTTCGAGGAGACCCAGGTGGCGGACGCCACCTGCGCGCCGCGCCCGGGCTCCCCGCAGCTTCTGGACTGCGAGGCCTCGCTGGAGCTGACCACCGGCATCTGGCGCTATCAGTGGCACGTGGAATTCGGCCAGTCCGGCGACAAGACAGCCCTGCTGTCGCGCCCCAATCCCCCCGAGGAATCCTTTACGGTGGCCCATGCCGCCGATCAGTCACCCGCTCTGTAAGCGACGCCCGACTCAGCCATAGCCGGCGCGGCGGGACCCTCACGATCGCGCCATGTCCTCAACGGTCCAGGTATGAATGGGCGAGTGGCCTTCGCGATCCCATTCCGGCGGTTTCCAGAGGTGTTTCAGCCGCTGGCCGATGGGCCCGGGCGCCATGATGTCACGGGCCATGTCCACCAGTTCGTGCAGGTTGAGCACAAACCAGTTGTGGCTTTTGATCTGCCGGACGATCCCGTACTCGACCGCCTCTTCCTCGCGCTGGTAGGTACCGAACAGGTGGTCATAGAGCATGATCACGCCACCGTAGTTCCTGTCGATGTACAGCGGGTTGCGGCCATGGTGCACACGATGATTTGAGGGCGTGTTGAACCACCATTCCAGCCACGGATGCAGCCGGCCGACGGCTTCGGTGTGCACGAACCACTGAAACGACAGGTTCGCCGCCAACAGCCCGAGAACGAGTTCCGGTGTAAAGCCCGCAAGGACCGCCGGCAGATAGAACAGCCACGTGCCGACGATGCCGTTGAGAATGCTCTGGCGCGAGGCGGTGGACATGTTCATGACCACTCCGGTGTGGTGGGACACGTGCTGGCACCAGAACCAGCGCACCCGGTGGGAGGTGCGGTGGAAAACGTAGTAGCAGAGCTCCACCACAAAAAACGCCAGGATCACGGTGCCGGCGTTGATCGGCACCGTGTAGAAGCGATGGTTCCAGGCGAACGCAAACACCGCGGCCAGAAAGAGCAGGTTCATCAGCGCGCCGGTCACGAGGTAGCCGGCGCCGAGACTGAAGTTTGCCAGCGTCTCGCGCCAGTAGAAGGGCTCGCCCCGGCCCGCGGACCAGGTTCCGGTCCGGCGCCGCGTGCGGACCCACTCCAGGACGAAGCCCGCGAGAAATACCGGCACCATCGGGATCAGGATCATCTCGTTGAGCGTGGGCGTGTAGCCCAGCCACTGGGTCAGCGTCTGCTCGATGGCGCCGGCAAGCTCCCTCAGCATGGATCCCGGCGCTCATGCAGGCCAACGGTTTGGCGGCCCGGGCCGCCACGCGTTGTCACGCGGCGGGCATGCCGGCGGTGCATCGGTGCGGCGCCCTGGAGAGACGCGGTCAGATTCCCGGCCCTCCAGCCGGGGCGCCGCCTTCGTCGGGGGCCAGCGGATCCGGCCCGAACCGGTTGCGGCCGTAGGTGCCGCGCAAAAACCCGCACTCGATCAGGATCCAGATGCTGCCGATGATCGGCAGCAGGTTCAGAAGAGCCCACCAGCCGGACTTGTTCCGGTCGTGCCAGCGCTTGATCTGGACGGCCAGGCCGACCCAGAGGAACAGCGCGAACACGATCGTCTCGAGAATTGCCGGACCCGCGGTCATCGGTCGGCCCGGCCCGAAGTCGCCGACGGCAAAATTCAGCCCGGATCCCAGGATGATCATCACCAGGACAACGCCCCAGTAGGGCATCCGGTTGACCCGGCCCTCAAACGAAAACAACAGCCATTTCAGATCCATCGATACCTCGATTTCAGTTGCGGTCTTCCACCGTCAGCCAACAGGATGCGGCGACAAGCATAATCGATGCCGGCCAAGGGTTCAGCGCGGCCAACCCGGGCCTTCGTGGAAATCGCGTATCCGGGCGACTAGGATTTTCTAACACATCGCCGCGATCAGGTGATCCTGACATGGCTACGAAAACGGCGTCCTCGGAGCTCTCCGCACTCATAGACAGCGGGCAACTCGATGACGCCGAAAGGCTGCTGGCGTCAGCCGGCGGCCAGCTGGGCATACACAGACCCTACTTCGCCGGCCTGGTTGCACTGGGCCGACACAACTACGGAGACGCCGCCAGGGCCTTGCGGGAAGCCGTGGGTGCCGAGCCCGGTAACTACAAGGCGATTTACTACCTGGGATGCGCCCTCGAATCCCAGGGAGAGAACGACGAAGCCCTGCGCTGCTTCAAGACCGCCGGCGCGCTGTCGGCGGATTTCGAGCCCCTGCGGCGCAAGCTCCAGTCCCTCGGGCAAGCCCCAAACGCGAAGGCGATGACCGACTTCCAGCTCCCGGCAACCGACGAAGAGTTACAGGAATACGAAAAACGAAAGACCGCCAAGGAACGGGTCGATTTCAAAGTGGAGAACTGGGCGAAGTATCCGAAGGGCTATCGCGCGTTCGGCATCGTTGCGACGGTCATTTTCGGGCTGCTGTTCGTATCGGTCGCGGGCTTCATTGTGTTCAACATCTGGTCAGTTGCTTCAAGGTAGAAATCAACCGGAGGCCGAGATGACAGGAAATAATTTCACCGACCCGGATTCGAACACATCGAATCCCGACGGTACGGAATCCAAATCCGAGCCGCCGTCCGAGCCGGAAGGCGACGCCAACCAGACGCCCGAGGATTCCAACTACTCGAATCCCGATGGCACCTCTTCCTGCGAACCGCCGCCGGAGACGGAAGACACCGGGGACTCCGCCGCCGAAAACGAGTTTGGCCCGAGCCATCCCGTATATCCCCATCACGACGGAGCGGAATCCGACGGCGCGGGCATCCCGGAATGGGCCGAAGACGCCGACCCGACCCAGCAGTTCGAACCCTGACGTCCGGAGCCGCACCGATGAGGCACCGGTGCGGCGCAGCTCGATCGAGGCGCGACGTAGTTTCGCCGACCGCGGTTCGGCGTCGGCAAGAATGGCCGCGCCGTCATGATGCCCGCGGCCCTCGTGCGGAGTCTTCGAGCCATTGACGCTGCAGGTAGCACCCGGCCGCACGGCATGGACGAGGCCGGCGGCCACACGCCCCGGCGGAGGGGGCTAGACTTCACTTAGGCGCAGTCCACGCAGTCGCGTGGGGCCGGATCGTGAAACCATGAACACGCGTCGGGAAAGCTGGCGATCGGGCCTGAGGCGGGCTGCGGCCATCGGCGTGTTCGGCGTTCTGGCATGGGCACTGATGCTCCAGCCGTGCCGCTCCTCTGCGCTTCAGGAGAGCCGCGGATATCCAGCGCCCGCCGTAACGGCGGTTGCCTCCGGCCCCGGCGGGACCCGGATCGCCCAGCTTCGGCAGCCGCCAGCGTCGGAGCGAGTGCCGGGCGTCGTCAACGACCCGCTGGAGGTCGCCATCGAGCGTCTGGAGGCCGCCGGATTCCGCGGCCGCATCATGGACGGGCCGGCCGATGCGCCCGGGGCAAGGATTGCCGCACAGGATCCACCGGCAGGCGCCGGCGCACCGGCGGACCGCGTGGTGCGGCTCTGGCTGATGCGGCGAGGCCCTGCCGCTGTCGTCCCGGATGTCGTGGGCCTGTCGCTGGAGGCTGCCATGGAGCAGCTCGCAGCCCTTGATCTGGAAGGCCAGCCGGTTGACAGGGGACCCGCCGACGGCGGGTCCCGGGTGATTCGCCAATCACCGAATGGCGGCGCGCCGCTACCTGAAAATCGCATCGTCCGTCTTCTGCTGGCCGTGCCGGAAGAGCCGGCCATCGAGGTGCCCGGCGTCATTGGTGAAACGGCCGCTCGCGCGGAACGGCTCGTGCGGCGCCACGGGCTTGCGCCGGTCTTCGTCGACGGCGATCCGCCGGCGGACGCCGCGGTGATCCGCCAGGATCCAACACCCGGAGCCGGCGCCGCGCCAGGTGACCCGCTGCGTCTGTGGACACAACGGATGGTGGAAGTCCCGCCGGTGGTGGACACCACCCTCGCTCAGGCCGTCGGAATTCTCGAGGAACGCGAGCTGCGCGCCGAAGTCGATCGCCCGGACCCCGCCCCGGAGGACCGGGTGATGCTCCAGGAGCCGGAGCCCGGAGCAAGGGTAGCCGCCGGCTCCACGGTGCGGCTTCGTACCCGACGGTCCGCCGGCGAGCTGCGGGTTCCCGGGGTCACGGGCGAGAGTCGGTTGGTGGCCTTCGAGGCAGTCGAGGCCGCGGGCCTCGTGCCGCTCGTCGCCGAGTCCAGCGCGCACGACGAAGGCCGCGTGATCCGTCAGACACCGGAGGCCAACGCCCCGGCGCTGCCGGGCGATCCCGTGTTCCTGTGGTTCGCGCCGCCGCGAGAGGTGCCTGGTGTGGTCGGCATGGATCGTGAGGCGGCGTTTGCCGCAATCGAGGCAGCGGACCTGGTCCCGCTCGTGGCCGAGTCCAGTCGAAGCGATCGCGGACGCGTCGACCGGCAACACCCCCGGGCAGGGGCCTCGGCAGAACCGGGTGCGCCGGTGAGCCTGTGGTTCGCCCGACCCGAAACCCGCGTGCCGGGCGGAGAGACCGGAGATCCGCCGGATGGCGGTCGCCGACCGGCCCGACCGCCAAAAGACCTGCCGAAAGAGCCCCCCGGCAACGACCGGGGAGATGACGGCTGGCCAGGCGGGATGCTGCCGCCTGTTGCAGCCGCGCTCGGCGGGTTGGCTGCCGCCTGGCTGCTGCATCGGCTGAACGTTCGGCGCCGCCGCCGCAAAATCCGCCGGGCCGGGGAACCGGCCGCCGTGGCGTTTGAACCCCATGCCGGCCCGGCCCGGGGGCGGATCGAGGGCGGGTTCGACGTAACCGCGGAAATCCGCCTCGAGCCCGTCTGCGATCAGCGCGGCGTCCAGTCGGTGGAGACCGCCGGCGACCTCGACGCGAGCTGGGAGGAACTGCCATGACCACCATGAACGATGTCTTTGCCGACCGGCGCAACCTCGATAACCCGCAGTTCCACGAGCGGCTGGGAGAGGAACAGGCCCTTGACGCTGCAATCACCCGGGACCGCGGCAGTGGCGTGTCCCGGTCCATGCTGGGCGAGCGGGCGCTGGCCCATCTCGACGACCTGCTGGACGTGGACCTCAAGCCCATCCTGGTCGGCGCCTGGAGCCGGACCCGGGAGCTGCGGGACTACGGCGAACGCAGCCGCAAGGATCCCGGGAAGGATTTTCTGCTCACCCTGGCCGAGCACCAGGTCCACACGAAACACCAGCCGTATCTGAATGTCGTCGTCAACGGCCAGACACGCGGCCGGATCGATTTTGACGTGGACCTGGGCCTGAAGCTCAAGGGCTTCCGGCTGGTGATTCGCAACGGACGCATCGTCGCGGTGACGACGGGAACCGGCGTGGCCACCGGCAAGGTCAGCCTGGACGGGTTCGTCGTCCTTGAGGAAAAGAGCCGGCCCGTATCCTTCCCCGGCCGGCTCGACCTGGATGACGGGGTCACCATCCCCTGACCGCCGGGCCGGAATAATCAGGCGGTGCGCACTGCAGCGGCGAGGAACGTACGCGCATACCGCGCGCGGCGCCGCGTGGTCACGGCAACGCGATATCCAGAGCCGCCGCGGCGACAGCCATGCCGGCCCGGCGCTTCGCGGGAGCCTGTCGAATGGCGCGCAGGGTCACCCGCCGGAACTTGTCGATCTGCCCGTCGGACACGTCGATCTCGAGTGCACCGCCCACCGGGCTCGGCGCCTTCGCCACAAAGACCCAGCCGGATGCCGACGCCCCCGGCGGGCGCGGCTTCAGCCAGCCGCCCACGCTGACCGACCGCCCGGTACCCAGATCCCGTAAACCGAAATCATCCGGCCGGAAGTCGGTGGTTGTCAGGGGCGGGACGATGCCGGACTTCGGCACGAGATCCAGGCGATGGGCCGGCGACCCGCAGGCCCCCTTCCTGCCGTCGATATCGATGGCGCCCACGGCCGACACCGTGTCGTTGCCGGCGACGAAGCGCAGGACATAGGTGCCCGGTGGCAGATCATAAAGGGCGAATCGCCCGCCGCTGACCCGTGCCCGGCCGTACGGGATCGCGTCGGCGTGGGGCGGCATGCGGCCGGCGGGCTTCGGACCCAGAGCCACGGTCTGCACGAACAGCGGGCTCTTGTTGTGCCACACCGCCTGGGGCCCGGGTCCCGTGTCGGCATCCGGCAGCGCCTCGCTGCGCCAGTAGCCTTGTGGACGGCGGCCATGGATGGTGTTGTCCAGGTAGTAGTCGTGATACATCCGGATCGGCTCGTTTTCGCCACCGGTGATCACGTATTCGATGGACTGGTGCGTGTGGCCGGACAACACCACACAGCCGGTCCTGCCCTGGTTCACGCGGCTCTCCAGTGCCCGCACGAAGGGCCCGAAGCGGCGCGCCGCCACACCCCAGGACAGCAGCTCGTCACGGTCGCCGGTTTTCATGACCCGGGTGCCGCCCAGGGTCCAGCCCGCCTTCTTCAGCCGCTCTGCCGGCGTGTCCTTCGAGCCGCCCAGCCATTTCACGAGGTAGCTGATGCCGGCGAAGATACCCGAGGAGACGGGCTCCCCGGTGACGATCATGTGTCCTCCGCCCGCAGCCAGCGGCCAGTACTGTTCCAGCTCGGTGGCCTCCGGGTGGTTGGAAAGTAACGCCGCAACCAGTTCGTTGCGCTGCTCGTCGGTGAGGCTGGCCTTGTGCTCCGCCTCCCGGAGATAGTGATGAGGCACGCGGTGAAAGTTCACGAGCGGCGAATGGCAGGCCACGAACACGAGTCCGTCGGTGGCCTGCACCTGCTCGCGGACAAACGCCACCTGCCCCTCGCTAAACGCCGTGCTGTTGGGCGAGCCCTCCACGAACATCTTCCCGGATCCTCGCCGCAGCAGATATTCCATGATCGACGTAACCACTCCGTCGTCCGGCCCGGTATCGATGCCGATGAGACGGTGCGGGCCGAGGCGAACCTGGTAGTCCGCATCCGGATTGATCAGCATCGAGTAGGACAGCGGCAGGCCGTTTTCCCGCTCGACGAACGACGCGGCGATCGCATCGTCGATGTCGATGAGCCCACCCTCATAGGCGCAGGCTTCGTCCTCGGTCAGATCGAAGGTGCTGTATTCGCGGATCGGGTCCTCCTTCAGACTGCTGATATCGATTCCCGCGACGTCGATCTTCAGCTTGTGGATGAGCGGGTACTCGTTGCGGCGATAGTCGTGGTTGCCGGGCACGGCGAACAGGGGCACCGCCAGTTCGTCTGCCGCAACGACCCCCGGATGGCTCGGCCACGCCACGACGAGATCCCGAAAGAGCTCAAAGTTGTCTATGGGTGCGTGGCCATACGGTTCGGCGCCGAGGTCGGTCGCCCGCTTCCGTCCGATGCGCTCGTCGAAGTTGTCGTGCACATAGTCGACGATGTCGCCGGTCAGCACGACAGCGTGCAGCCGGCCCTGCGCATGCCGGGCGTTGGCATAGCGAATGAAGTTCCGGAGATTCTGGTTGAAGTTGATGTACCGGTCCCGGATGCCCGGAAAACGGGGCTCCAGCACCCGGCACAGGGTGTCGTTGCGCCAGGACACGTGGGTGTCGGTGATCTGGCAGATGGTGAAATCCTGCCAGTCCCGGTCGGTGACGTATACCGAATGGAAGTTCACGTTGGCCCAGGACTTCCAGGGATAGGTCTGAACCACGTTGAAGAGCTGGCTGGTCTCGGTGCAGGCCGGCCAGCGCTCCGGGAGGCGGCAGCTCACCCAGGAGGCGTAGGGATACGTGGCGACATTCCCGTCGTGGCCCCAGCGCCAGGGCGACGCCGTAGGCGCGTCGACATCCGCAACGGTCAGGGCAATAGAACGCGGACAGTCGGCCCGCCGTGCGGCGCCGAGATCGGGCTTGTGCTTCGATACGTCCTGCACGAAGCGCCGCGTATCCCACAGGGCCTGCAGAAACAGTTGCCCGTCGAGGGCCGCACGGACGTCGATCTCAGGATCGGCCAGAGCAACGAGGATCCGGACCGGCTCTCCCGGGCGACGGCGCACGACTCGCGGCTGGCCGAGATTCGGCGAGCGGACCAGAACCTCGGGCATCCAGCCGAAAGGAATATCGTAATGACCCGTCATGTTGCTTGTCCGGCAGCGCGGGTGTCAGGGCCGCGGTGGAGGTTCGGGAGTCCAGGCCGGCGGCGGCTCGCCGAGGCCGACACCGACGATGATGGGAACGACCCGCCCTGGCGACACCGGATACGGCGCCACCGACAGATGCACGGGCGTCTCGCTGCGGAACGCATCCCTCAGCATGGCGAGCTGGGCGAGCTTCGTGTCTTCGTTGCGCCGCTCGATGATCAGCAGGAAGGGCGGCTCGTTGTCCAGCTGGACGGTCACCGTATCCGGCTGGCCCCGATCGGTCCTCGCCATCATCGACTCGTTGACCGACAGCCAGCGCACGTGCCCCGCCACCCGCTCGGGCTGTCCCTCGGCATACGTCTCGCGCACGGGCACATGCAGCTCGACGGCATCCAGGACGTCGTCACCGTGGTAGCTGAGCTTGACGGCCAGGTGATGCACGAGGGCATCGCGCAGCACCGAGACCATGGCCAGTTCCCGGGGTTCGCAAAGAGCTTCCATGGTGAAGCGGCGCGTCCGCTGCCCGGCAGACTCGGCCGGCGCATAGATCTCCGCCACGAGCGGGTCGGCCTCATGGCTGGGGTCCCGGGCCAGCAGCGCGGTGACATAGCCAACAATCGTCGTCATGGGCAGCTCCTCCGTTTACGAAGTGCGACCCCGTCGCCCGCGATGGGCTCGTGCTGGTGTTCCGGGTGCATCCCGGCTGTCGGTCACGGCACGACCCGATTTCGAGGGAGGCCGCCCTCCATCAGGTCAACTCCTTCGGGGAGCGCCGGCGTGGTCCCCGTGGATCCGTTCAGACAATCCCCTAATAACCTACCTAGACGCCAGGATGTCCCACGTCCATACGTAGTTTGGGTAATGGGGGGGGCAACGCAGATCGCTGACTGGCACGGCCCCGCGGACTGACTAGACTTTTCTTGTAGTCGGAAAAACGTGATGTTGCGTCAGGGCTCCGTCGCTGGCGGTCTCCAGGTCGTTTTGCTGCACCCGAAGCGAACGTCCTCGATGTGAGCTGTAGCCGGAGCGCAAATCTTCCCCGCAGCACGATACCCGGCGGGCCGTCCTGGGGACGTCGCATCACACTGGCGGAGTCCGGCAGGCCGTGTCGCAACCCGAAAGGAGAATTGTCATGCCGCGAGAGTCCATGAAAGACGTGATCGTTCTGCTGCCCGGAATTACCGGCAGCGTTCTCAAGAAAGACGGCAAGACGGTCTGGGGATACTCCGCCCGATCCATCGGCAAGGCGCTGTTTACCGGTGGCCGGGGCTGGGTGGACGCGCTGGCTCTTCCGGAGGACGATCCGAATGAGGACAATCTGGGCGACGGCGTCACTACCGATGCGCTCATGCCGGATCTGCATCTGCTCCCCGGGCTGTGGAAAATCGACGGCTATACCCGGATCACGAAAGCTATCCAGGAGATCTTTCTCGTCACACCGGGCAAGAACTTCTTCACGTTCCCCTATGACTGGCGCCGGGACAACCGGGTTGCCGCACGGAAACTCGCGCGTGCTTCGCACGAGTGGCTCAAGAACTGGCGGGAACAGAGCGGCAACGATGATGCCAGACTCATCCTCGTGGGTCATTCCATGGGCGGTCTCGTGAGCCGTTATTTTCTCGAATGCCTCGAGGGCTGGAGGGATACCCGCGCGCTCGTGACCTTCGGTACGCCCTACCGCGGTTCGCTCAACGCGCTCGACGGCCTGGCCAACGGACTGAAAAAGGGGCCCCTGGACCTGTCCGGCCTGGCCCGGCAGCTCACCGCCCTTTATCAGCTGCTTCCCATCTATCCCTGCTACGACCCGGGCGACGGTCAGCTCGCCCGCGTGGCGGAGGCCACCGGCATACCCAACATGGACCGCGAGAAGGCGGCCTCCGCGCTTGCCTTTCATCGGGAGATCGAGGCGGCGGTTGAATCGAACCGGCAGCTGCCCGCCTATCAGTCGGGCGGCTATCGCATCGCACCGGTCGTGGGCATTGCCCAGGAGACCTATCAGTCCGGCCGTCTCGATGGCAAACGCGTCGAGATGCTGAAGACCTACGAGGGCAAGAACCTCGGCGGCGACGGGACCGTACCCCGCGTCTCGGCGATTCCTATCGAGCTGAGCGACCGCTCGGAA
>JARFQW010000106.1 GCA_029287575.1 Gammaproteobacteria bacterium
GGCTCCTCGGAACTGCAGGCCGCGGTGATCAGGCCGATAAAAAGGAGGCCAACAAGACGGAGACGGGCGAATCGGTACATATTTTGAATGGCTTTCTGCTGAGAAGACAAAGGCAGGTGCGGCGACGGGCTGGACGCCTAGCGCAGGCCCTGAACGTAGGAAGAGACGGCGCGAATGTCCTCTTCCGTCATGCGCCGGGCGATGCTCCGCATCATCTGGTTGTTGTTCGAGCGCCGCTCGCCGCTCGCGTACAGTCGGAGCTGGCTCGCGGTATACACCGCGTGCTGACCGGCGATCACCGGGTAGCCGGCGACCGGATTGCCCTGGCCCTGCGGGCCGTGGCAGGCGATGCAGGCCGCGATGCCCCGGTCGGGGTCGCCGCCCCGGAAGAGGCGTTCGCCGCGACCGAGCACGTCGGGGTCGGCCTCGCCGCCGACGGGCGTCTGGCTCGAGAAGTAGGCGGCGAGATCCGCGATATCTTCCTCCGACAGCGCCATGGCCTGGGCGGTCATCAGCACGTTGTCCCGAAGGCCCTGCTGGAAGGCCTCGATCGCGCTGATGATGTATTCGGGGTGCTGGCCCGCGATGCTGGGCCATTCGGGGTTGACGCTGTTGCCGTCGACGCCGTGGCACGCGGCGCAGACCGCGGCCTTTGCCTGACCGGCCGCCGCGTCGCCGGCGGTGGCGATGGCGGGGCCGGCGAGGGCCAGGAACGCCAGGGCGGTGAGGACATTCTTGATCATGGTCGGAACACTCCGGTTGATCGGGTCGCTGCTGGCGCGGCACCCTCGGGGGTTGTTCACAGGCGTGCGCGAGGCCCATGCTAGACTCGCGAACGCGCACAAAGTACCAATTTTACACCACCGGGCGGGCGCGAGGTCCACTCAGACAGTCGATGTCCGTCTACGCGAGCGCCAGCTTCCTCACCAGCGCAAACCGGCCCGGTCAGTTCGTGGCCGACGAGGGGCGCGAAGTGGCCTTCGCGGGCCGTTCAAATGCCGGCAAGTCCAGCGCCATCAACGCGATCACGGGACGGCGCGGCCTGGCCCGGACCAGCAAGACCCCGGGGCGCACACAGCTGATCAACTTCTTCGCGCTTGCCGGAGACCAGCGGCTGGTCGACCTGCCCGGCTACGGCTTCGCCAAGGTACCGCCGGCCATGCGGGATCACTGGCGGCGCCTCATGGAGGCGTATTTCCGCACCCGGGCAACCCTCGCGGGATTGGTTGTCGTCATGGACTGCCGGCGACCGCTGACCGACTTCGACCAGCAGATGCTGGCGTGGGCGGAGCATGCCGGCTGCCCGAGCCACGTCCTGCTGACCAAGGCCGACAAGCTGTCCCGGGGCAAGGCGTCCGCCGCGCTCCACCAGACGCGCCGCAGCCTCGGGCCCGGGATCGGTGTCCAACTCTTCTCCGCGCTCAAGGGCACGGGCATCCCGGAGGCCCGTCAGGCGCTGGATGCCATGCTGGGCGTCGCGGGCGATTGACGCTCGAGGGCGCCCGGCGCCAGGCGCCGCGTGGCAAGCTCGGGAATGAACTTCGGGCCCATGAGAACGCGCGGCCGATCGCGATGCCGGGCGCCAGCTCAAGCCACTGAATTAAATGAAAATCTTTCTCGAGGTGGCTGAGAGCAGCGCAGTTTCCGGCCGCGGACATCCGACATCGTCGCCACATCTTCGAGCGCGGGAAGGGACGTGACCCGCAAGGCGCGCGCTGTTCTACGTTCCGCGAGCACGCGCAGCGATCCACAGCGCCGCGTTGCCTTCATCGCGAGCAGTGCGCGCACTGATAACTATCCGATAAACCTAAAAAAAGCCCCGGAGCCTGATAGACACTCCGGGGCCAATACTTCACCCGACTTGGGGAAGCCGGGCTGCCGGCCCGCTCAGGGAGGAAAGCGGGCGAGCGTCTCACTGGCGCTCAGGGAATGTAGACAGGGCGTCAGCCGTCGGGTTCCCCCGATCGGGCGGCCGCAGGCTTCGATCGATCCGCAGTAATCTTGCGGAAAATCAGTGGGCCTCGTCCCAGTTGTCCCCCAGGCCGGTGTCCACTTTCAGGGGCACGGCCAGCTCGGCCGCCGCGGCCATCTCGCCGGCCAGCGTCTCAGCCAGGGTCTCCGCATCGTCTGACGGGACCTCGAATACGAGCTCGTCATGCACCTGCATGATCAGGCGGGCGCCGCTGTCGGCCCGCCGGAGCCACCCGTCGACCGCGATCATGGCGCGCTTGATGATGTCGGCGGCGGTGCCCTGCATCGGCGCATTGATCGCGCTGCGTTCCGCGTACTGGCGGCGCTGGGGATTGCGCGACTTGATCTCCGGCAGATACAGGCGACGGCCGTAGACCGTTTCCACGTAGCCCGCCTCCCGGGCCTGCTCCCGGGTCCGGTCCATGTAGTCCTTCACGCCGGGATACCGCTCGAAGTAGAGGTCGATGTATTCCTGGGCCTCGCCCCGTTCGATGCCGAGCTGTCGTGCCAGCCCGAAGGCGGACATGCCGTAGATGAGCCCGAAGTTGATCGCCTTGGCGGAGCGTCGCTGGTCCGCGGTCACTTCGTCCAGGGCGGCGCCGAATACCTCGCCGGCCGTGGCGCGGTGGATATCCGCATCGGCGCGGAAAGCGTTCAGCAGGCTCTCATCGCCGGACAGGTGGGCCATGATCCGGAGTTCGATCTGGGAATAGTCCGCCGCCAGCAGCCGGGTGCCCGCGGGCGGGACGAAGGTCTGGCGAATGCGGCGACCCGCCCCCGTCCGGACCGGAATGTTCTGGAGGTTGGGGTCCGAGGAGGAGAGTCGACCCGTGGCCGCCACAGCCTGGTGATAGGACGTATGAATCCGCCCCGTGTCCGGATTGACCTGGGCCGGCAGACGGTCCGTGTAAGTGGACTTGAGCTTGGACAGCCCCCGGTACTCGAGAATCAGCGCGGGCAGCTCGTGGCCGCCGTCCGCCAGCTCCTGCAGCACGTCCTCCGCGGTCGACGGCTGGCCCTTGGGCGTCTTGCGGACGACCGGCAGACCGAGCCGCTCGAACAGGATCTCCTGGAGCTGCTTGGGTGAACCGAGGTTGAAGGGACCGCCCGCCGACTCGTGGGCGGCCTTTTCCAGTCGCTGCATGTC
>JARFQW010000112.1 GCA_029287575.1 Gammaproteobacteria bacterium
GACGGAGACCTTCGGCGAAAGCGCCGAGCCCCTGTGCTGGCCCGATCCTGAGGCCGATCCCGAAGACCTGGAAGACATCGTGACCCTGCGGGACTTTCGAGAGATCTGGGACCCCGGGACCTATGAGTGCACGGGTAAAGGTGACGGTGGTGAATAGCTCTTTGGAGAAACGCAGCTGACTTACGACCTGCCTGCCGCACCCCAGATGGTCGATTTCGATGGCAGCATGATTAGTTGGATGCCTGGGAACGATCTGGGCAACTGTGCCCCGCTGTCAGGAGGCGTTGGCCAGGAGACCATTGCAGAAGTATTGGACATCATCAGCGACCCGGCGACTGTAGTCGTGGATGCCTACGAGGCAGTCCTGGAGCCGGATGTCGAAGACGGTGACCCTGTAGGCAATCTTATCTTCAGCGTTCGAGTGCCTGGCGACGCAACGTCTGTGACTGTCCCGGCCGACTATCTTGCCTCCCTGCCCGACGACACGCCCGTGAAAGTTGAGGTGGGCGCGATTGGGGGTCAAGACAATGCAACCTTCACCGAAGTCGACGGTTTTTGTGTCAATGAAGACGAAGGTTGTGACGACGACTAGTCTGACTTTTTTGAGGCACACAGGGGGCCAACAGGCCCCCTGTGTGCTTGGCGGGACCGGTGAATTGCGTTTCTTGATGGCGCACGCAGCCCCGCCACCAACAAACTTCTTTCAGAAACTCCTCGGGTGAGGCGTTGCTTTTTTGAGTTGACGACTTCGGCTTCTGGCCGATTTCTGCCCTTTTCTCAGTCGCCAAAGCCGCCCATCTGCTGCGCCACTTTGGGGGACGCTCAGATGCATTCCGAGATTCGATTGAACCGCGCCGCTCACCGGTTCGGAAGCGGGCCGCGGTGACAGGGCTTTTCCGCCTGCACGCTCGGCCTCGAACCGGCGAGCTCGAGTGCGGCCCGGGCCGGGCCAGATTTTCCAGGCGCAATAACCGGCCGCGTGGTCATCCACGGCGGCATCATATCCTCCCTTCGGCACCCGATCATTCGACATCGGAAGCGCAGACGCCCGTATACTCGTGCCCACGAAACGGACGCCTCCGGCAAAACAAAAAGTGACGAGCAAGAAGCATCTCTAGCGAGAAACTCCCATTTCCGGCCTATCAGGGCGACGATCCCTACCTGTTCGCCAGCTACGCGCATGCCGACAGCAAGCAGGTGTATTCCGAGCTGATCGAGCTCGAGCGTCTCGGCTTCAACATCTGGTATGACGAGGGCATCAACCCGAGCCATCGGTGGACCGACGAACTCGCCGCCGCGATCGACCGTTCCGCGCTGTTCGTCGCTTTCATAACGCCTCGATTCGTCGCGTCAGGGAACTGCATCGATGAGATCGAATATGCCCTGCGCCTGGGCCGCTCGGTGTTGCCCGTCTTTCTCGAGCCGACCGAACTTCCGCCCGGTCTCCAGCTGGCTCTCGGCAGCCGCCAGGCTATTAACAAGAGCAAGTACGCTCCGCCGGACTTTTCCCGAAAGCTCAGCGACAGCATAGCGACGAAATTGCGGCCGCTCGCGGCGGCGGGCCGTGAGCCAGCCGGAAGCGCGCCAGCGCCCGTAAAGCCGTCATCGCCGTTTCCCCGGGCTGGCGTTGTCACGGTCACCGCCCTGCTAGCCCTTATCGGCGTCACCAGCGTCATGATGAATCGCAGTGACGAACCCCGCCCTCCTCCTGAAGCCACAATCGCCGATCACCCCTCGATCGCGGTGCTGCCATTCACGAACGTCAGCCAGGACCCGGTGAACGATCCGTTCACCGTCGGCATTCATGACGATCTGCTCACGCACATCTCGAAGATCGGTTCGATCAAGTCCATTTCCCGCACATCTGTCCTCCAGTACCGCAACACGACCAAACCGATTCCCGAGATCGCAGCGGAACTGGGGGTCTCGACCGTGCTGGAGGGCGGCGTGCAGCGCGCAGGAGACCGGGTGCGTATCAACGTGCAGCTCGTCGATGCCCAGAGCGACCAGAACCTGTGGGGGGAGACCTACGACCGGGAGCTGACGGCCGCGAACATCTTTGCGATCCAGAGCGACATTGCCAAGAGCATTGCGGCGTCCCTGGAGGCCACGCTGTCCGCCGAGGAGGCCCGTCGCATCGAGGCGGTGCCCACCGAGAGCCTGGAAGCCTATGAGGACTATCTTCTGGGCAACCAGCGCCTGGCCAAGCGAACGGTTCGCGACCTGGAGAAAGCCGCTGAGTATTTCGAGCAGGCAACGCGGCATGATCCATCCTACGCCCTCGCCTGGGTGGGGCTGGCGAACGCCTACACGTTGCGCGCGCAGTACGGGGGCCTGCCCATGGCGCTGATCCGGATGGAGGCTGGGGAGGCCCTGGAAAAGGCCTTCTCACTCGATGGCAACCTGGCCGCGGCCCATGCGGCACGGGGGCTGCTCCTGACGCAGCTCGACGACAATGATGCCGCCCAGGCGGACCTGCAGCGGGCCATCGACCTGGAGCCCAACTACGCACCGGCCTATCACTGGTATGCCGAGGTGCTGAAGACGGACCGTGGCCGGCCCGACCTGGCGGTCGAGTACTTTGACAAGGCGCTGGCGCTGGACCCGAGGTCGGCGGTAATCAACGGCGCCGCTTCCACCAACTTGCACATGCTCGGCCGGTTCGACGAGGCCTTCGAACTCAATCGCCGATCCATCGCGGTCGACGTCGCGATCCCCAGCGCCTATTGGGGCAACAGCACCTTGTACTGGGCCGTGCAGGGGGACCTCGTCAGGGCCGCCAGAATCTCCTACCAGGCCAGGCATCTGGATCCGCGATCGCCTCAGGCCACGGCCTTCCTGTGCATGATCTTTCTGGACCTGGGAGACGTTGCCGAAGCCAGGAGACTGGAGCGTGAGCTAGTCGCCCTGGGGCCGGAAGACTATTCCGCCCATAACGCGAGGCTCTGGGTAGCCGCCCACGAAGCGGACGGTATGAGGGCCCGGGAGCTGTTCGAGTGGATGTACCGATACAAGCCGAACGGCGGCCTTTATACCAACACCGCCTCCACGCTGCATGCGCTGTCCATCGCGGGAGTTCCGGACGACGAACGCCTGGCTCTTTACGAACGCACGTTCCCCGCCTTGCTCAGCGCTGAGGCGCCGGAAATCGATCGGACCAACTACCGCGCGGCAATCGATCTGGCGGGAATTCTGGTTCGGTCAGGCAATCGGGCCAGGGCCGGCGTTCTGCTGTCGAAGAGTACCGAGGCACTGCGCGAGATACCCCGGCTCGGCTGGTTCGGATACGGCATCGCAGATGCCGAAATCCTCGCCCTGCAGGGAAACACGGACCAGGCCGCCCGCCGCATAGTCGAGGCACATGACCAGGGCTGGCTGTTGCGCTGGTGGTCGATCGGGGCAAACCCGAATCTTCTTGAGGTACGCGGCCTGCCGGAAGTCCAGGCTGTCATTGCGACAATCCGGCGAGACATGGCGGGGCAGCTGGAGGAAGTCCGGCGGCAGCAGGCCTCATCGCCGTTGGGTCAGTAACCGGGGAGCACGCCGGCCACGGCAACCCGGCACCGCCCTGCGCCGCTGCTATGCTTTGTTTTTGAAGCTGTCGCTCTCTGCTGCGCGGCCAGCGTCTCGACCCCGTCCTGCGGACCGGGGTTCTTGCCGAGATCACGAGGGCAACCGCCATGTCCACCCCCGACGAAATGGGCCTGACCGCCGAGGCGGCTCAGGGCTACGAGCGGCTCTTCGTTCCGGCCATATTTCGCCGGTGGTCACCCGTCCTGCTGGAAGCTGCCGGCGTCGAGCCGGGCCACGATCTTTTGGATGCCGGTTGCGGGACCGGTGCGATTGCCAGGGACGCTGTCAAGGTTGTCGGTGATCACGGCTCGGTGGCCGGTATCGACAAGAGTGCGAGCATGCTGAGGGTCGCTCGGGACCTCTGCCCCACTGCTGCGTTCCGACAGGGAGACGTGGCGGAGCTCCCATACACAGACGGCAGTTTCGACGTCGTCGTCAGCTCGTTCATGCTGATGTTTGTGCCGGACCCCGTTCAGGCGATCCGCGAGATGCGGCGGGTGCTGCGGCCCGGCGGTCGGCTCGCGGTGAGCGTATGGGAAGGGCTCCCGAACAACCCTGTCTACAGGGTGCTCGTCGATGCGACGCGTGACGTGGTGGACGACGCGGCAGCCGATACGATGGCGTGGCCGTTCGCCCTCGGCGATCCGGATCGGCTCCACGGAATTTTCGACGCGGCGGGTGTGCCAAATGTCTCCCTGCGCGCCCGGGAGGGCGGCGCGGATTTCTCGTCCGCAGAGGAATTCGTCTACGCCGAGGTCCGCGCCTGGCTTTTGGCTGATAGGGTGAATGCAGACCAGATGGCCGAACTCGCATCCCGGGTCCGTGCTCGTTGCGCCGGATTCGTCGACGGAGAGGGAATCGTGCGGTTTCCTCTCAACGCCCTGCTGGCGACATTCACCGCCTAGCAAGGCAACCCTTGCCGCAGCACATGCCGCGGCGCCATGTTGTGGCTTAGAATACCGGCAACAGTAATCCCTCTTGAGGAACGGAGAATGGCCGAAGACAACGATCGCGCCGGCACGACACCTGGCCAGTCACAGGACACCACGGAAGACGCGACTCCCATTACCGAGAAAGCCCGTGCATTCGCCCACGATGCCGTGGATTCGGCCTCCGCGAAGGCGGAGGGCCTCGAGCGCAAGCTTCGGAGCGAGGCTCGCCGGGCAGGCGAGAAGGTCGAGAAGGGCGAGGACCGCGCGCGGCTTCAAGTGGACGAAACACTGGCATCGATGGAAGAGTTCATCCGCGAGCGGCCCATGGCCGGGGCGGGTATGGCGTTCGTGGCGGGCATGCTCGCGGCGATGATCCTGCGCCGGTAGATCGTGCCGGCGCCTGAAGAACCGGTCGCGCCGGCTCGTAACACCGAGCAGGCAGAAACGGCGCCATCGCCCGGATCAACCGGCCCGGAGACAAAAGCCGGCCCGGATCCTTCCTCCCGGGCCGGCGCGGACCCGACGGTTTCGAACCTTCTGTCCGACTGGTTTGAGGCGGTGGCCGCACGGGTCCGGGGCCAGGCGGATCTCGTCCTGGCCGAGACGAAGCTGGCGCTTAGCACGTTCATGCTGATGATCTTCCTGACCATCCTGGCGGCCGGTGCCTTGTTGTTCGCCTGGGCATTCTTCATGGTGGCGCTGGCGCAGGTGTCCCTGACCATCGGCGTCTCGCCGCTGGTAACGGCGCTGGCTCTGCTGGCGGTGCACGGTCTGCTGGCACTCATCCTCTGGCGCACCGCCAACGGTCTGGGCCGCAACATGGAATTCCGCGCCACGCGCCGGCTGTTCACACCACAGCCGGACGGGGCCGGAGTGACGGACCGCAATGAGGGCTAGCTGGCGCCGACAAAAGCGCCGCGTCGAGCGGCTGGCCGCTGACGTCGAAGATCTGGTCGCGCGGGAACAACAGTCCCGGACCATGCTGAAGAACTGGTCGCGAACATACGGCACCCGCTATCAGACGATTTTCTGGGCGGGCGTAACGGGTTTCGTATTCCTGTCCCGGCGGCGCCGGAAGGACGAGGCCGAGCGTCGAAACCTGTTTGTCGAGCTCGGTCTCGCCGCCTGGGTAGTCCAGCGCTGGCGGAAGTTGCCGGGCCGCGTGGAAGCCAGTGTTGATCGTGCCCGCCAGCAGCTCAGGACCGTTGAGCGTTCCCGGGGGGCGGCCGGTTCGCCGATGCCGGACGCAGCCGACCCATGAAGGACCCCACGACTGACAGCATTGCCGGTGCCGATACGCCGTCACGCCGGCAGCGGCAGGAGCGTGTGCTCAGCGATCTCAACGCGAGCCTGCTGGTCCAGGGCGGACTGCTGGCCCTTGCCATTCTGTATACGCTTTATTTCGCCCGTTTCCTGCTCGTGCCGCTGACCGCCGCCCTGCTGCTTCACCAACTGCTCTATTCCCCGGTGCGCTGGCTCAATAAACGGGGTCTGCCGCTTGCAGCAAGCGCCGGCCTGGTGCTTGCGGCCATCCTGTTTCTGATCGGGCTCGCGGGCAACTTCCTGGCGGAACCCGCCGAGGCCTGGCTGCAAGAAGCGCCCGCGTCTCTGCACGAACTCAGCCTGCGGCTGCGCGCAACCGCCGGAACGGGCGCGATCGAGGAGTTTCGTGAACTGGGCAAGGAAGTCCAGGAACTGATTTCGATGAACGAGGCCGACTCCGCCATCCAGCAGGTGCGCATTCAGGGACCCGGACTGCTGGGCAACCTGGCTGTCGGTCTCGAAACCGCAGCGGCCGGCCTCATCATCATGTTCTTCACCTGCTTCTTCCTTCTCAGCGCCGGCAACCGCCTGGCGCGCGCGCTCGTATCACTCGGATCGACGCCAGCCACCCGCCGTCGCATCAGCAAGGCCTTGCGCGCCGTCCGCGACGAGGTCTCGACCTATCTGAACACCGTGACGTTTATCAACATCGGGCTGGGTGGCGCCGTGGGGCTGATGCTGTGGTGGCTCGGCGTGCCCGATCCCGCGCTCTGGGGCGTGATGGTGGCGCTGTTCAACTTCGCTCCGTACGTCGGCGCGATCGCCAGTGCGTTCGTGCTGACCGCCGTTGGCGTCACCACGTTCGACTCCCTGGGGGAGGCATTGCTTGTACCGGCCATGTTCCTCGGAATGACGATCATCGAAGGCTCGCTCATCACGCCGATCATCCTCGGCCGTCGCGTCTCACTCAACTCGCTTCTGGTGTTCCTGTCAGTGGTTTTCTGGGGCTGGATCTGGGGCCCGGCCGGGGCGCTTATGGCGGTGCCCGTGACATCCAGCCTGAGCGTCTTCTGGGCCCACTTTAAACAGGCGCGCAACGCGACACAGGCTGCCTTTCCCGCGGCTGCCGAAAGATCAGGGTAACGGCATTGGCTACCAAGATGGGCACCGCCATTGGCCTCCGCCGATACACCCTGCAAAATCCCAGGTCACGTCCCTTCTCGTGAACAGGTGGATCTGGCTGGCGTTCGCCTGCACCCTGGCCGCCGCCGTTGCGCTGGGGAGCCTCGCAGTTGTGTTGTGGCCCCACGACACGGCGATGGGCTGGATCCTGGCCGGCTGCGGGACCGCCATCGCGGTTTCCCTTGCGGCCCAGATCATCAGCCTGATGCGTGGCCGACGATCATGGCGCCGCGGGGGAGAACTGCCGGAGGACGAAGCCGCTGCGCTGATCGAGGAGCAGGTCCGGGCTCTGGAAGATCAGGAGCGCAGGCTCGAGCTGCGCGAGCTGCGCCTCGCGCGGCACATGCGAATCCACCAGCAGATGCTGGACGAGGAGGCCATTGACCTCGTGGAGGTCCATCCGTCCGACGAGGAGCTTATCGCCCTCGTTGAGACGGACCGGCGGCTGATGGCCCTGGTCGAAGCCGAGAGCCAGCGCGCCTTCGATCGGGTGCGCGAGAATCGCTACGCCAGCGACCAGGGTGTCGACACGGGATTGATCCTCAAGGATTTGCGGGTGTTCGTGCACGACGTGGCGCGCCTTTACCAGCCGGACACCGAAGACCCGTTGCTGGAAACGGATGTCGAGCTGTTGGCAAAGAGCATCAGCAGCACCGCGCTGCATCTGCTGGTGGTCATCGACGGGCTACCCCTGGATCTGAAGTCCTACAACATCGCAACCCTCTATCGGCTGATCCGTCGGGCGACAGCCTATTACGGAACCTACAAGGCCGTGCGTCCCTACCTGGACCACGGACTGACGGCGCTGCAGGCGGCACGACTGGCACTCGGCATGAACCCCGCGGCCGTGGGGGCTACCTGGCTGGCAGGCAAGGTGACGGCCCAGGGCGCCCAGGCCGTCGGCGAACGCCTGCGGCAGCAGCAGGCCCTGCGCCTGCTGCACGACTGCATCCGCGTGATCGGATTCGAGGCGGCGATGGTTTACAGCGGCAGCTTCCGGCACCGGGACGCCAACTGGGTTTTTGGCGCCGCGCTCGTCAACCTTCAGCTCAGCCGCGGTGATGGCGTGGCCGGTCAGGCAGAAGCCATCAAGACCCTGTGCAAGCTGGCATTGCGGCACGAATTCGATCGCGTGCACCTGCTGCGCCATCTCGCCGGCGGCAAGGTCGTGCCGGTAGAGCGCGCCAGGGCGGAAGTCGTAATGACGCAAAAGGAGCGGGAATCGGTGGCCAGGCAGCTGGCGGAACACTGCGAAGCCACGGGCCTCGATCCCACGGATACCGGCTTCGCATCCTGGCGCCGGGTTGCCGAAGAACAGCTGGGTGTCCGGTTGCCCTTGCCGGACAGCCCGAAGCCCGAAACGAGGCTCCGCCGCGTGAGAACGGCGCTCAGACGCAAGGGCCGGAGCAAGAAACCCGATACACGAGGCAACGGCCCGTCGGACCAGGATCGCTCCGATACCGAATCGTAGCGGAGTTCGCGGCCCACATCGCCTACCCGCCGATCGCCCTACTCCTCGATCAGCGCCACCAGCACGGGTGTGAGCAAGGCCAGCACGGCGCCGGCAAGCAGTGGCCGGTACTGGCTGAGCCAATCCACCCCGATGGCCTCGACAACCAGCGCCCGAATCCCGTCCGACGCCTGCACAACCAGCTGCGCCAGGGGCCAGGCGGCAATGCCGACGCCGAGAACCGCCGCCAGCGCGATCACCAGACGGCGGCGGCGAACCCGGGTACTGATGCGGTCCATGACGCGATCGGTGAAGCCGCTGTCAGCCGGTTCCGGGACGGCGGCGAACAACGCCCGCAGCGCCTGATCTTCGCGTGCGACGTCACCATTGTGCGTATCACTCATGATCGCCCTCGCCGATGGCAAACTGTTCGCGCACGCGGGCCCGCCCCCGCTGTATGTGCGATTTGACCGTGCCGAGCGGCAACCCCGTGACCTCCACGATCTCCGCGTGGGAGCAGCCGCAGGCATAGCTCAGCACGATCACCGAGCGTTCCTCTTCGGACAGCACCGCGAGGAAGCGCGGCAGATCCGAGACTCCGGCGTCCGGCGCTCCTCCCAGGACGGATGGCAGCTCGGTGGTATCGGCCTCCTGCTCCAGGCTCTCCGCAAGCCGCCGGTCCCGCGCCCCCTTGCGCAGGGACTGGAGAAACTGGTTGTGAGCGATTTTCATGAGCCATCCTGAAAAATTTCCCGTTCCGCGATAACTGGACAACTTGGTCCAGGCACGAATGAAGGTCTCCTGGGAGAGATCGTCAGCCAGCGCGGCGTTCCCGGCGACCTTGACCAGGTAGCCCCTGACCCGGCCCTGGTACCGCCGTACCAGTTCCCCGAACGCGGCTTGGTCACGATAGACAACGGCGTCGGCCACCAGGGTATCGTCTGGCGCATCATTCCTGCTCGCCTCTTTGCGATCGCTGGCTACGAGTCTTTCCCGCTGAACGTCCACAGGCCCAAGTATGCGGCCCCCAGCAGCATCGGGAACATGCCAACGGCAATCATGGGCCGAACGGCATCCTGCTCCCCGAGTACAAGCGCAAAGATGACGAAGGCCAATCCGATGCACAGGGAGATCACACCCCGCCTCAGATCCCGGTTCTTCGGCTGAGTCTCGCCGAGACGTTCCAGCAGTTCGGGGGTCAGCTCCTGGCCCTGCTCGATCGCGGCCCGGTAGGTGGCCTGGATTTCCCGCTTTGCGCGATAACGGAACAAGACAACCACCCACACCACGAGGAACGTGACCACGAACAGGGTGATGGGTATGAGCATTTCCAGCAGTTCTTCGTTCGGCATGCGTTTCGTCTCCCTGGCGGGCGGATACCCGGCCTTTGCAACACAGATGCTCGCACTGGCGGGTTTGGATGCAGCCGAAGCGAATACGAGCAGAGATAGCGACCCCGGGCACTTGACCAATGCGCCTGGTAAGAGCCTGCTGCAGCCGTCACACGTCCTGGCGGGCCCTGAAAACGTGCCTTGCGCACATCGTCCCGGCCGGAAGCCCGGTAACAGGTCACCCGCGGGTTCGGGAAGGCCCGGTGGACTGGCTTGGGCGATTGACCTATCGTCCCCGGGCGTCGGTGCCTGATGAAGTCCATGCAACCAGCCAGAACATTCAGCCCCACGCCGGGCCCATGCCTGAGGTCCGCCCGGGCAGAGGCCGGCCCCGTTGTTCGGAGGAATACGCCGCCGTCGATAGCGGGCACGGTGCCTGCACCCGGCAACGCCAACGCGGCGAGCGCGATTTCATGAGCAGGCCGCCTCCCCCAGCCAGATCCCACGCCCGCAGCAACGGCGACCCCCAGGACAACCCCGCCAGGACCCTGTTTCTCTACGGCCTGGTGGTCTTTCTCTCGTCAGCGGTCGTCATGATTCTCGAGATCACGGCGGCACGACTGATCGCACCCTACGTGGGAGTCTCCATTTACTCATGGACCGCTATCATTGGCGTCATCCTTGCGGGTCTCTCGCTGGGCAACTGGCTGGGCGGCGTGTGGGTGGATGCCGGGGCGGGTGATCGGGAGGCGGGCCTCGCTCTTGCCGCGGCCGGGGTGGCGACCTTCGGGGTGGTGCTCATGCTGACCCTGGTCGCGCCCGCCGTACAGTCCCGGCCCATGGGGCTGATGACTGCGAGTTCTTTCCTCGCGCTGGGGCTGTTCTTCGTGCCGGCCGCCTGCCTCGGTCTGGTCGCTCCCATGCTCACCACGCTGGCTCTGAGGCGTGATCCCCGGGCCGGGCACGTAGTCGGGCGCATGCACGCCCTGGCCGCGGTGGGCAGCATCGTCGGCACCTTTGCCGCCGGGTTCTTCCTCGTCCAGTACTTTGGCACCCGGGCGGTCATCGTGGCGTCAGGGGCCGGGCTGCTGGCCCTCTCGTTTCCGCTGCTGCGGGGATCGAAGAAAGCGGCCGCCGCAATGACCCTGATGGCCGTCGTGGTATTCGGCGCGGGCCTCGCGCGCCACGGGATGGCCACGCCGTGTGACGACGAGAGCCAGTACTACTGCATCCGGATCGTCGATTTCGCCGGCGCCGCGGAGCCGGGCGATACCCGGACCCTGATCCTCGATCACCTGGTCCACGGCATCAGTCACGGCCCGGACGGCTCACTGCTGTTCGCGCCCTATGCGCACCTGATGGACGAACTGGTCCGTGAGCATCTCGGCCGGGATGCGGGCTCGGCCCGCTACTTTTTTGCCGGCGGCGGCTCGTACAGCCAGCCCCGCGCGGTGCTTACGGCGTTTCCGGCCGCCCGCGTCGTGGTCGCCGAACTCGACCCGAGGGTCACTCGGGCAGCCCGGGAGCATCTGTTTCTCGCCGACGCCGGCCTGACGGTCCTGCACACCGATGCGCGGCTGGCGCTGGCCTCCGCCGCACCGGATAGCTACGAGGTCGTCGTGGGTGACGTCTTTCATGACGTGGCCCTGCCCTACCATCTGACGACTACCCAGTACGCCGCCCTGGTTCGCTCGCGGCTGACTGAAGACGGCATCTACGTGCTGAACGTCGTCGACGTGTTTCCCGACCCTCGGCTGGTAAAGAGCATCGTCAAGACCCTGGCGAAGCACTTTGGCCAGGTGGATGTCTGGCTGGAGTCCATTCCGGACGCAGAGACCCGTGTTACCTACGTGATCTCGGCCAGCAACGGTCCACCGCCCCCGCTGCAGCTGGAATCCGCCCACGGCCTCGCCCGCACGTGGTTTCGGGTTACGGAACCCCTGCTCAATACAGGAACGCCCCTGACCAGTCTGCCGGAGCTCACCGACGACTTCGTGCCCGTCGAGCGACTCGTATCCAAGCTCCTGCTCGGAGCCTCCGGCAACTGATTTTGGCCGGGCGCTGGCCAAGTGCACTGCGTAGCCAGCGGTGGCGAGCCTTGACGCCCGCCGAGACGCGAAATATTCTCATTTGCATCAAAAGTCTGATCCAGCGGCGCAGGTCTACACCGTCTCTGGAAACCCGACACCCCGGCTTGCTTTGACCTTCAGGACCTTCAGGAACTCCGCCAGTCTTCAGATTCCCGCCTCACCTCGCTGCGAGCCTGATGGTCGCCTCCTCCGTTGCTCAGGCCTACGATGTCACCGATTCCTTGTCTATTGGCGGCGTCGTCGCGGCGACCGGCCAGTGCCAGTCCCTGTCGGATGACGCGGGCGAAGACGACGATTGCAAGGGCGCCATGGCCATCCAGCCGGAAATCAGCCTGCGGCCCGGCGAGAACGACGAGTTCTTTATGAAGCTGGGCTACGGGGTGGGCAACGGCCTGAACAACAGCTCTCCGTTCGCTTTTTCCACGTTTGCGGCAGATCTGGAAGATGATGTGAAGGACATCAACGGCCGCGACCGCGACTACCTGCTGACGGCCTGGTACAAGCACACGCTGACATTCGACGACGGCAGCCTCGGACTCACCTTCGGCATTGTCGATTCGGCGGATTATCTGGACCAGAGCACCTACGCCAACGACGAGTTCACGCAGTTCCTCAATCAGGCGTTCGTAAACAGCCGCAGCAACGAGTTCCCCGCCTATGACGCCGGCGCCGCGCTGCAATGGGAGCGGGGGAACTGGTCGGTGAACGTCGTCGGCATGAGCGTGGGGAAGAACGAGGACGACAACGAATTTCTTTATGCCGGCACCCAGATCGGCTACCGCACGAATTCCTCCTGGGGCGAGGGCACCATTCGCCTGACCATCGCCGGGACCAACGACCGGTTCGGGAATCCCAATGGCACCGACGACGACGAGCGCCGCCTCGAGGCTGTAATAACCCTCGACCAGGCATTTGGAGATTACTGGGGCGCCTTCGCCCGAGTCGGAATCCAGAGTGACGATCCGGCGATCGTCTATGAGAGCATCATCACCGCCGGCCTCGCCGCACAAGGCGGCCTGTGGGGCCGGCCCAGCGACAACGTGGGGATCGCGCTGGGCTATCTCGATGGCGGCAATCAGCAGGTTGACCGGACCCGCGTTTTCGAGACCTACTACCGTCTGGCGATCAATGATCGCCTCGCCCTGACCGGCGACATCCAGTGGCTGCGTGACGATTCCGCCATCAGCAGCGCCGAAGACGCCGCGGGATGGGTCTTCGGACTACGCCTGGCGGCGGGATTCTGAGGGTCCTTGTCGGGATGGGTTGTCAGAGAGTCAGGCTGGCTGATCGCAACCGTGACGCACTATGGTGTCGATAAAGAACGCGGAGTCGCTTGGCGGAGGAGCGAATCGACGGCGGACGACGCACTTCGACGAGTCCGCCCTGCCTCCCCTGCACTTCTGCCGCAATGGACTGCGCGGTTGGTGAGAAATCGAATAAAAAAGTGTCCGCATCATCGGCGCCAACTGGCCCCGAAACATTACCGCTCGATTTCCGACGCACCCCTGTCTGAGGCTGTCGGTCACAGCTACGGGTCGGTCCGTACGGTCCGGCTATTGTCGAGTCGCACGCTGAGATCGACCGGATCACCCACGCCGACCGTTCCGGGCGCGACCTGGTAGGCCCAGACCTCGAAATAGCTGAGGTCGGCGCCACCGTAGATTGTCGAGAATGCGCCATCCACGGCGTCCTGACCACAAGCGACCTTGATCCGGCCGATGCGGGGCACATCGAAGCGGGCGTCCGTCGTGAGCCAGCTGCCCGCTATGTAGACTTCCGCGTAGGCATGAAAGTCCATGGGGGCGTCCGGTGCGGGAACGCCGATGTCGGGCAGATAGCCAGTCACATAGCGGGCCGGGAGATTGAATGTCCGATTCAGCGCGACGGCCAGGTGCGCGAAGTCGCGGCAGACTCCATAGCCGCGCTGCAGGACATCCCATGCCGACAAATCGGTCCTGCCGGACATGTAGCGGTATTCGATGTTCTGGTGAATCCAGCGGCTGATGGCCTGCACTCTCGACCATCCATGCTCAACATGCCCGAACTTGTCCCAGGCGAAATCAGTGAGCTTGTCGGAGTCGCAATACCGGCTGGGGAGCGTGTAGCGCAGTAAAGGAAGGGGAAGGTCGCCAATGGACTCAGGCGTGCCTGGGACGAGACCGTAATTATCCGGTTTTGACGAAACAGCGACGATGGCGTCGTGCCGGAAACAGTTCGTTCCCGGCTGAAGCGTCACGCGGAATACACGGTTTCCATGACTGTCTTCGAATTTCTCTGAGGGAAGACCGTCTCCCAGCGATAATGCCTCGAAGATCACAGAACGGCGGGGGTCCGCCGTCAGTTTCAGATTTAGCAGCAACGAGGCCGAGCCCGTGACTTCATACGTGAGACTGCAACCCACGCGCACGGTGATGTCGAGGTTCAGCGATTCGTTGTGGGATTCCATGCTGGTGCAGACCAGTATACAGGCCGAAACGAGAAGCCATGATCCGCTGCGGTTTCGGGCGAGTGGCGCAGACCCTGCCCGCGCCTCAGCCTGATCCGAATCAAGGGCAAGGGGACAACTTCGCCGGGCCGGGTTTGGACCCGGATGCGTTCGTCCACCAGCCCTCATCTATCAAACAAGAAGCCCGCGAGGGGCCTTGTGCGCATCTGGCGGTGCAGCGAGCGTCTTGACTGGGCGGACAACAACCCGCTGGTCTTGTAAGGGCACAAGCCTGATATGCGCAATTTCCCGGATTCACGCGCGCGCAGGTTCGGAGCTACAGTCAGATTAGTGCCGGAGGGTATTGAGCCGTGGCCCATACAACACTGAGGACAAGTTACTCCGCTCTGACGGAAAGGTTAAACCGTTTTCCCCAGGGCGCACCTCCTTCCGATCTTCTGTTCAACATTCTCTCGATGCTGTTCAGCGAGGAAGAAGCCGGCCTGGTTTCACTGATGCCGATCAAACCGTTTACCGCGGAAAAAGCCAGCCGTATCTGGAAAAAGAGCCTCAGCGAAACGCAGAAAATTCTGGATGCGCTGGCCGACAGGGCCATCCTCGTTGATTTCGAGCAGAACGGCAAAGCAGTTTATGCATTGCCACCGCCGATGGCCGGTTTTTTCGAGTTCTCGCTGATGCGAGTCCGCGACGATATTGATCAGAAAGTACTAAGCGAGCTGTTTCACGAGTACATGAATGTCGAGGAGGACTTCATCAGGCAGCTGTTTACCCGGGGGGAAACGCAGCTGGGGCGAACCTTCGTGCATGAGCCTGCGTTGTCCGATGACAATGCCCTCCATGTGCTGGACTATGAACGGGCCAGCGAAGTCATTGAAACAGCCAGTCATATCGGTGTGGGGCGCTGTTACTGCCGGCACAAGATGGAACATATGGGCAAGGCCTGTTCGGCGCCACAGGATATTTGCATGACCTTCAACAACACCGCGTCGTCGCTCACGAGACATGGTGTTGCACGTGCGATCGACAAAACGGAATGTCATGACCTGTTGCAGGAGGCCTATGACAAGAACCTGGTGCAGTTCGGCGAGAATGTACGCGAGAGTGTCAACTTTATCTGCAATTGCTGTGGCTGCTGTTGTGAGGCAATGATCGCCTCACGCCGCTTTGCCATTTTCAACCCTGTGCACACGACAAACTTTATCCCGGTAATAGACGAAGAAACCTGCAATGGCTGCGGCAAATGCGTCAATGTCTGTCCGGTCGACGCGATGTCCCTGGTTTCAGCCCATGATCCGGACAAGCCGAGAATGAAAGTGGCCCGGTTGAACGATGAGCTTTGCCTGGGTTGCGGCGTTTGTATACGCAGCTGTAACAAACACAACAGCCTGTCGTTGGAATCCCGCCCGAAGCGAGTGCTTACGCCATTGAACGGAACTCACCGGGCGGTCGTCATGGCCATCGAACGCGGAAAATTGCAGAACCTGATTTTCGACAACCAGGTCTTGTGGAGCCACCGCGCCATGGCGGCGGTTTTAGGTGCGATCCTGAAGCTGCCGCCGGTCAAACAGGCTTTGGCAAGCGAACAGCTCAAATCCCGCTATCTGGAAACGCTGATAAGTTTCGCAAAACACTAGACAGCGCCCAGGCTAATCGGACTCGGCGGGAATGCGGGAGGGGACTCGTCTATGGGGACGGAAGCAACATTCGGGACCGGCTATACGTAGAGGACCACTGTGATAGGCCTTGCACTGGTCGCAGGCGAGGCAAGCCGGACCTACAAAGTCGGCGAAGAGAACGAGATCGACAATCTGACTCTCGTAGAAACGATCTGCGACGCGCCGGATACGCGGTTCACCGACGATCCCGGCCCGCACAGGCGATTTCCCAACGCAGTGCCGGTAAGGGGCCGGCGCTGCCGTGAACTCATAACGTTCGTGGAGGCCTGCCCGACCACGACCTCCGCT
>JARFQW010000152.1 GCA_029287575.1 Gammaproteobacteria bacterium
CAGGTCACCTTCTGGCGCATGTTCGCGAACATCCGCGTCACCGGGTCGGGAAACATCATGTCCCGGCGATTGTCGGGGTCTTCCCCGCCGCGCATGGCGATCTCGGTCCCGTAGTAGACCGAGGGAATGCCCCGGGCGCCGTAGAGCACGCCCAGGGCGCTGCTCAAACGTTCCTTCGCCTCGGTGAGTGTCGCGCCGTTCCGCAGGGCCTCGGTCATAAAGCGCGGCACGTCGTGGTTGTCGATGAAGGTCGTCAGCCGGGTCGGGTCCTCGTAGACGCTGTCGTTGCCGAACACCGTGGCAAGGCTCGTGGTGTCGGATTCCCGGCGGGCCAGGCTGCCGGCCATGGCGCCGTAGAGGGGAAAGTCGAACACCGACGGCGCGCCATCGAAGTCCAGGTCTTCGGCGATGGCCTGGGTACTGGAGGTGAAGTTCTCGGCGACGCTGAACACCGTCGAGCGGTCGGCGGGGGCGCCGGGCGCGAAAAAGTCGTACCAGAAGTCCGGATTGACGTGCTTGTAGGTGTCGATGCGGAAGCCGTCGGCACCGGACTGAAGAAGAATGTTGCGGGCGCCGTCCAGGACCCACTGCCGGGCCTCGGCCACCTCCTGCCTGATGTCAGGCAGTCCGGCGACACTGCAGTCCACTTCCTCCTGCTCGTCGCAGCCCGGTGCGCCGATGCGGAACCAGTCCGGCTCGGTTACCGGGATCTGGGCATTGCGCCCCGTGTGGTTGGCCACGATGTCGATGATGACTTTCAGTCCCTGCCCCTGGGCCGTGGCCACCAGGCTCTGTAATTCGGCCCAGCTGCCGAAATGCGGTTCGGGATCGTCGAAGTTCTCCAGCCAGTAGCCGTGATAGCCGGGGAACGGATCGTCGCCGGCCCGAACGCCCGGCGCCTGGAGCACGACCGGTGAGATCCACAGGGTCGTGAACCCCATCTGCTGGAAATAGCCTTCCTCCACCTTTTGCTGCAGGCCGGCGAAGTCTCCGCCGTGCCAGCCGCGAGGGTTGCTCGGGTCCGCCTCGTCGTCGGGCCGGTTGCCGGTGCCGTTGTCGTTGCCCGGGTCGCCGTTGGCGAAGCGGTCGGTGAAGGCCCAGTAAATGATCTCGTCCCGATAGTCGACGATTTCCGGCCGCTCGCCGATGGCCGCCTCCGCCGAGGCGCAGTTGTTGCTCTCGTCGGGATCGGGCACCCCCTCGGGTACGGACGCGCAACCCTCGGCGACCACGGGGGCCTCGCCGCCCTGGGTCGTATAGAGAAACGACAGTGGCAGCGTATAGGTGGCGGACTCGCCGCTGGCCAGCGTCACGAAGCCCTCGAACTGACCGCCGGTTTCGTCCTCCAGAAAGGCCAGTTCACTGCAGCTACCGTCGCCCTCCACGGTGCAGGAGACGGTGAGATCCGGGCGCCAGACCACCGTGGTCCACTGGGACCCGCCCGGGCCTGAATCGGTCTTCAGTGAAACGGGGATGTCCGAAACGTCGGTGGGACCGTCATTGCGCACCGTAAAGCTCAGCGTCGCGTTGCTGCCCGGCGTCACCGAATCCTTGTCGAGAGAGGTGGTGGCCGCGATGTCTGCCTCGCCTTCGCCGACGCTGGGCCCGGATGAGCCATCGACGTCGGGGGAACACCCCGAGACTCCCGCCAGACCCAGACAAAACAATGCAAGGAAAACGCTGCGCTTCATCTCTCCCCCCTCTACTGAGCTGCCCGGTCTGACTGCCGCGGCGGCTCCGCTTGTTCGGTCTTCTTGCGTCCGGCCGGCCAGCCCGCCTGGTCGCCACGCTATTTGTCGCCCGCCCGGTGCCGGCCTGCCCGAAGCGCCGGGCGGGACGCCGTCTCCGGAATGCTGCACTGCATGCGGTTTTCCCCGGCCCTGCTGCAGCAGGGACAACTATAGCCGCCCGGCCACCCCGTGTCTTGACGACGGGGGCGAGGCGGCGGAGTCACCGCTGCGTCCGGCAGTCTGCGCCAGAAAAAAAAGGGAGCCGAAGCTCCCTTTGCTCTGCCGGGTGATTGGCCCCGCTCAGCGGCCGCCGGCGGGACCGTCCGTCATCAGCGTCTTGAGGTCGGCCATGACTTCTTCCGAATGCGTGTCGGGATCCACTTTGGCATAGTGCTTGGCGATCCGTCCCTCCGGGTCGATCAGGAACGACTCCCGGCTGGCCAGCTTCATCACACCGTAGTTGCGCAGCACGCCATAGGACTCCGCAACTTCGCCCTCGGTATCTGCGAGCAGCGTGAAGGGCAGGCTGTATTTCTCCGCGAACGCTTTCTGGTCTTCCACGTCATCGAGACTCACCCCGACGATTTCCGCGCCCATTTCCCGGAACGCGAAAATGTTGTCCCGGAAATTACAGGCTTCCGTCGTGCACCCCGGCGTATCCGCCTTCGGGTAGAAGTAGAGGGCGACCCACTTTCCGCGGTAGTCCTCGAGCGTGTGCCAGTCACCGCTCTGGTCCATCAGCCGGAAATCCGGCGCCGGTCCGCCCACGGCCACCTTGTCTCCCGCCAGCGCGGCGGTGGACAGGGCCAACAGGAAGCTCGCAGCAAGCGAGCGCTTCAGGAATGCGGTTGCCGTCATAACGTCTCTCCGGTTCAGGTTCGGAAGGGTTACCGGTCTATTCGATCAACCGGACCGGTGTGGATTCCCCGGGATCAGGTGAGAAACACCGTGCCCAGGCCGAGAAAGGCCATGAAGCCGACTACATCGGTGACCGTGGTCAGCACAACGCTGCCGGCGAGGGCCGGATCGATGCCGAGGCGCTTGAGGAGCACGGGAATGAGAACACCCGAAATCGCTGCAACAATGAGATTGAGAACCAGGGCCACGCCGATGATGGCTCCCAGCCGCCAGTCGCCGAACCAGGCCAGCACGGCCAGCGCGACCACGAGGGCCCAGCCCAGCCCGTTGAGCATGGCCACGGCGAGTTCCCGGACCAGTAGCCAGCGGGTGTTGGAGTCCTGCACCTTGCCAAGCGCCAGACCGCGGATGATCAGGGTGAGCGTCTGGCTGCCGGCGATCCCTCCCATGCTGGCGACGATCGGCATGAGCACGGCAAGGGCGACGACCTGATCCAGCGTGGCTTCAAAGAGGCCGACCACCCAGGCCGCGATGAATGCGGTCGCGAGGTTGACCCCAAGCCAGACCGCCCGCCGCCGGCTGCTGGTGATCACCGGCGCGAACATGTCATCGTCCTCGTCGAGACCGGCCATGCTGTAGATGGAGTGATCGGCTTCGTCGCGAATGACGTCCACGACGTCGTCCACCGTGATGCGCCCCAGCAGGCGTCCGCCGGCATCGACCACCGGAGCGGATACGAGATCACGGCCCTCGAACAATCGGGCCACCTCGGCGGCTGACGTATCCGCCGCAATGCCGTCCGTGTGGGCGTCCATGAACTCCGAGACCGTGCGTTCAGGGTCTTCGGTCAGCAGGCTGACGAGGAGCAGCCTGCCCACGTATTGCTCGGTGCGATTGACGACGAACAGTGCGTCCGTCCCGGCGGGGAGGGTCCCGCGCATTCGCAGATATCTGAGCACGACCTCCAGGGTGACATCCGGCCGCACGGTCACCGTCTCGGTGTCCATGAGGCCGCCGGCCGTGTCCTCCGGATAGGCCAGTACCGAGTGCAGCCGCTCCCGGTCCTCGTGGTCCAGAGACGTAAGCACCGCAGCGGTGATTGCCTCCGGCAGACCCGCCAGGAAGTCGGCGAGGTCATCGACCTCCATGCCCTCGGCGGCGAACACGACCTCGTCCACGTCCATGGACCGCACGAGGCTGGCGCGGACTTCCTCGTTGAGCTCGAGCAGCACGTCGCCGCCCAGATCGGGATCCACCAGGTCCCAGACGACGTTGCGCTCACGGGGGGGCAGGGAGTCGAGCAGACGGCCGATCTCCGCCGGATGCAGCGCATTGATCATGCGTCCGGCTCGTCGCAGCGTGCCGCTGTTCAGAGCATCCCGCAGGTGCTGGAGATGTTCTTCCCGTTCTGTGGTCGCGTCTGCGCTCATGGGATTCCCGCCACTGGGGGATGCGGCGGCAGAGTGTATCCGGGGATTTCCGGGCCGTCTAACGATTTACTCGGGCAGGGCCGTGTGCCGGACGTGAACCTGTTCGTAGCTGTCCTCGAAGGATGCGGTCAGCGTATCGGCAAGAAACACCGAGCGATGCTGTCCGCCGGTGCAGCCGATGGCGACGGTCAGATAGCTGCGGTTGCTGCTCTCGACCTCGGGAATCCAGCGTTCGAGGAACCGGGTAATGTCCGCGGCGAATTGCTGTACTGCGGTCTGACCGGCCAGAAATGCCTTTACCGGTTCGTCCCGCCCCGTCAACGGCCTGAGTTCGGGTTCCCAGTAGGGATTGGGGAGAAACCGTGCATCGAATACGAAATCGGCGTCCGCGGGCACGCCGTACTTGAAGCCGAATGACTGGAACAGGATGGACAGCTGGTCGGACCGCTTGCCCACGAGACGTTCGCGTATGGCCTCGCGCAGCTCGTGCACGCTCGTCTTGGACGTATCCAGCACCAGGTCCGCCCGCTGGGCCACCGGTGACAAGAGGTCCCGCTCGTAGGCGATGGCGTCCCGCAGGCTTCGGGAAGGATCGCTCAGGGGGTGACGGCGGCGGGTTTCCCGGTACCGCTGCAGGAGTATGTCGTCGGCGGCGTGCAGGTAGACCAGCGCACACCCGCTGTCACCGCCCTTGAGTGCATCGATGACCCGGAGCGCTTCGGGGAGGTCGGCCTTCAGGGGCCGCGAGTCGAGACCGAGCGCCAAGCGGTCGAACTTGGGGTCGTCGTCGGCGCGGAGATTCTCGAAGATCGTGCCCAGTACCCGAACCGGCACGTTGTCCAGGCAGTAATAGCCCAGGTCTTCGAGCATATCGAGAGCGACGGTTTTACCCGATCCGGAAAGACCGCTGACGACGACGATGTCCATCCGGGAATCCCCTCAGGCGGACTGCGCTGCGATCGCCTCTTCCGCTGACAGTAGATCGTACAGCACCCGGCTGCTGCCGGCATTGCGAAGCCGCTCGCAGAACCCGTGATCCTTCAGTGCCAGGGCCATGGTCCGCAGCTCGGCCCGATGGTCCTCAGCGGAGTCCTCGGGCACGAGAAGCCCGAAAATCAGGTCCACCGGCTCCTGGTCCAGCGTATCGAAATCCACGGGGTTGCTGAGGCAGACGAAGGCGCCGATGCTGTGCTGCAGACCGGCCATTTTGCCGTGCGGTATGGCGACACCGTCCTCCATGGCGGTGCAGCCCAGCTTCTCCCGGCTGACGAGCGAGTCGAAAACCTCGCCCTGCTCGAGATCCTCGGCCGCCGAAGCGAGCAGCTCGCTGAGTATGTCCAGCGAATGCTTCTTGCTGCGCGCCTCTACGTTACAGAGAACGCGACCTGGCGTCAGAGTCGAACCAATAGACATCGCCGTTCTTGCTCCCGGTCGCGCTACGCCAGGCGTTGGCGGTGCGCCTCCTTGACGTGGTGGTCGGTGAGCTTTTCCTTGTGCTTGCGGACCTGGCGGTCCAGCCGGTCGACGAGCCCGTCGATCGCTGCGTACATGTCTTCGGCAACGGACTCAGCGTGCAGCTGGTTGCCGGCCACGAGCAGCGTACCTTCCGCCTTGTGCCGAAGCTTCTCGACCGTGAGCACGCAGCGCGCATCGGTAAGGCCGTCAAAGTGACGAACGATCCGTTCCATCTTGGTGTTGACATAGTCGCGCAGAGGATCGGTGATCTCGACGTGGTGGCCCGTCAGGTTGACTTGCATAGGTTGCTCCTTCTCAGGGAATCTGGCTCCGGACCGGACAGGCGGGTTCGCTCCGAGGATTGTCGGAGGGGGAGGGTGCGCGGTGCCGCCAGGCTCCGATTGTCAGGCACGATGGCATTCGTTTCTTTATATTCGCGGGAGCGCACTCGGCGCGCCCGCCGTAAAATTAATTGTAGGCCCGTACACCCGTCCCTGCCTACCTGTTTCTGCAGCTTATCCCGAAGCCAGCCTCCGGCGCTCGCTCGATGACGGAATTCCCAATGATTCCCGGTACTTGGCGACGGTTCGACGGGCTACTTTCGCGCCTTCGCCGGCAAGAACCTTGGCCAGCGCGCTGTCGCTCAGGGGCTTGCCCGGGTTCTCCGCAGCGATGAGCCGCCGGATTCTGGCCCGAATGGCCGTCGAGGAGACCTCGCCGCCGTCCACCGAGGCCACATGGCTGGAGAAGAAGTGCCGGAACTCCAGGATCCCCCGGGGCGTGTGCATGTACTTGTTGGTCGTGGCCCTGGAGATCGTGCTTTCGTGCAGGCCCAGAACCTCCGACACATCCTTCAGAATCATGGGCTGCATGGCCTCGTCCCCGTGGTCGAAGAACGCCTGTTGCCGCTCGACAATGCAGTGGGCCACGCGGACCAGTGTCTCGTTGCGGATCTCCAGGCTGCGTATCAGCCAGCGGGCCTCCTGGAGCTGAGTCCTGAGGGCCTCATAGCCGCCGCCCCGGCCGAGACAGCCCGCATAAGCATCATTCACCTTCAGCCGCGGTGCGATCGACGGATTGACCTCCACCACCCAGCGATTCTCGTGGCGGCGCACGAAGACATCCGGGATGACGTACTCGGGCGGCTCGCCCGGCAATGACGCCCCCGGGCGCGGATGGAGGCTTCGGATCACCGCCAGCGCCTCGTCCAGGGTGTCTGCGTCGCAGCGCAGGCGCCGGCGAAGGGCCGGATACTGCTGCCGCGCGACGAGTTCCAGATAGTGACGGGCGATTCGCCGGGCCAGTTCCAGGCCGGCTGTTTCCGGCGCCAGCTGCTGCATCTGCAGATCCAGGCACTCCGGGAGATCCCGCGCGCCGACCCCGGGCGGATCGAAGCGCTGCACCATTTTCAGCGACCGGTTGAGCTCCGCGGGGGTGGCGACCAGCTCCGGGCGCAGGGTCTGGGCTATCGAGTCCAGGTCCTCGCGCAGGTAGCCGTCTTCGTCGATGGCGTCGATGATTGCCATGCCGATGGCCAGCTGGCGCTCGTCCCGGCATTCCAGTTCCAGCTGCCCGAGCAGATAGTCACCGACGGACTCGCCGCTGCGGTCCGCAAAATCACGGTTGTCCGCCAGATCCCCCGACGGCGCCGGCCCGGACCGCTCGCCCACGCTTCCGGTATCGGCATAGACGACTTCCAGATCCAGCTCGTCGGATTCGGATGCCTGGGACTCCGCCGGCTCTTCCTCGGCACCAGGCGGCGCGTCCAGTTCCTGGCCCTCCTCGGTTTCGAGCATGACGTTGGATTCCAGCGCCTCCCGTATCTCCGCCTGAAGGTCGAGCACAGGCAGCTGCAGCAGGCGAATCGCCTGCTGAAGTTGGGGCGTCAGCGTGAGCTGCTGCCCAAGCTTGAGCTGGAGGGATTGTTTCAGCATCTAGAGCCGGAAATCCTCGCCGAGGTAAACCTCCCTGACCTGCTGGTCGGCGAGGATCTCCTCGGCCGTGCCGGCAGCAATGACTTCTCCGGCGTTAAGGATATAGGCGTGACCACAGATACCCAGTGTCTCCCTCACATTATGATCGGTAATCAGCACGCCGATGTCCCGGTCGCGCAGGTGCGCGATGATGCGCTGAATATCCAGTACGGAGATGGGGTCGACACCGGCAAACGGTTCATCCAGAAGGATAAAACTGGGGGCGGCGGCCAGCGCCCGGGCGATTTCCACGCGCCGCCGCTCACCGCCGGACAGGCTCAGGCCGCGGCTGTCCCGTATGTGACCGATATTCAGCTCCTCGAGGAGTTCCTCCAATGCGTCACGTCGGCCGGCCCGGCTCAGGTCCCTGCGGTTCTCGAGCACCGCCAGAATGTTCTTTTCCACGCTGAGATGCCTGAAAACCGAGGCTTCCTGAGGGAGATATCCGACACCGAGCCGTGCGCGCCTGTGCATGGGCAGACGCGTGATGTCCAGTTCATCCAGCTGAATCCGCCCCGCATCGCAGGGGATCAGCCCCACGATCATGTAGAACGCCGTGGTCTTGCCCGAGCCGTTGGGTCCCAGCAGGCCGACGCCTTCGCCGCTGTTGACGGTCAGCGACAGCGCGCGCACGACCCGGCGCGACTTGTAGCTCTTGCCCAGGTCCTTCGCGATCAGTTGACTCATGGGTTTTCAGGATCCGGCGGATCCGGCTGCTCTTCTTCCTCGTCGTCCTCACTCGGGGGCACGATGACGACCCGGACGCGTTGGTCCGGGGCGCCATCGGAGGTCGCCAGCAATCGGTCCTCCACGAGGTTGTAGGTCAGGCGGCGCCCGGTGATGGCGCTGGCTCCGTCGGTGACCGAGGCGTTGTCGCTGAGGGTTACGGTCCGGCCCTTGGCATCGAGATCGATTTCACCGGCGGTGCCGCGAATCTCCCGCTCGTCGCCGGGCGGAGTCCGCTGAAACCGGGCCGGCTCGCCCCGGGCCAGAGCGCTTTCGAGCTGATGATCCCGGAACCGGATGGTTGCCGCTCCCGCCTCCACGACGCCGTCCGCGGATCGTATCCGGACGTTGCCCTCCAGCTCCCAGACCGCGTTGGCAAAGTCCAGGTTCTCCGATGCGGCCGTATCCGCGTCGATACGCAGATCTCCCTGGGAGATCCGTGCGCCGGTAAAGACGAGTCGCTGATTCTTCAGATCCAGCTCGGAGGATTCGGCATCCAGCGAGATCGGCGTCTGCGCGGAAGCGACGCTCAGCCCCAGCCCGAGGGCCGCGGCCAGCGCCGCCAGGAGCCCGGGCCAGCAGCGCTTACGGGGAGTACTGACCATGAACCCGGGATTGTAACCGCACGGTCTGGTCCATCAAATTCGCCAGCAGACCCACGGCCTCGACACTCGTCTCCCCCTGTGAGATCTCCACGGGGCCATCCGTCATGGCCATGTGGGTTTCGATCTGCACGGTCAGATTGTCGGCCAGCATGCGGGTAACCGGTGCCTCTCCGGAGGACACGATCTCCACGCCGCCATCGAGCCAGACTTCTCCCAGATCCGCGGAGACCTCCCCGTGAGGGGCAGTCAGCACCCAGTCGATGCCGGTTCGCGGGTCGTACTCGATCCGGATCTCCTCCAGCGTCGCCGGCTGGTCTTCGCCCTGCTGCTCGAGCCGGGTGGCGTTGAGGTGATAGACAGGCTGGCCGTCCTCGCCCAGCGCGACGATGTCGGCATCGAGCATGTAAAAGCCGGGCACGGCGGTGAGCTCCGGCTCCGGGGCCACTGCGCTGTCCTCCAGCCAGGATTTCAGCCAGACGGCCCCGCCGGCGCCGACGGCCAGAAGAACGAACAGGACGCGGGTACTGGTCACGAACTGCCGCTGGTGCGCGCGCTGATCAGCATGTCGCAGAACTCACGCACCGCGCCGTGACCTCCCGGGCGCGTGGTCGTCCAGGCGGCATGGGGCAGCAGATCCGGATGGGCATCGCTCACCGCCGCCGGCAGCCCGATCTCGCGCATCACCTCCAGGTCAGGCAGGTCATCGCCCAGATAGGCAACGTCCGCGGCATCGATACCGAGCCGGCCCAGGAGGTCTTGAAACACCGCGCGCTTGTCGCGAATGCCCTGGAAGACATGTTCGACGCCGAGTTCCGCCATGCGCCGGTCAACGGCCGGCGAATTGCGTCCCGAAATGATCGCCACCTCGATACCGGCCTTCAGCAGCAGTTTGACGCCATGGCCGTCCTTGACGTTGAACGTCTTGGTTTCGGTGCCGCCGTCCGAGAGATAGAGCAGGCCATCGGTGAACACACCGTCCACGTCGAAAATGGCCAGCCGAACGGAAGCCGCATGCGCTGGGGGGGCGGGCACTTACATGACCCCGGCGTGCAGCAGATCGTGGATGTTGAAGGCGCCGATCAGGCGCTTGGCATCGTCGGTGACCAGCAGGGCGGTAATGGCATGCGTCTCCATCATGCGGACTGCCTCGGCGGCCAGCATCTCCGGGACCGCGGTCTTGCCGTTGACCGTCATGATGTCGCCGATGCGGGTCTTGCGGAAGTCGGCGTCCGCGTCCAGCGCGCGCCGCAGATCACCGTCGGTGAAGACGCCCTGGAGGATCTCCTGTTCGTCGACGATCGCCGTCATGCCCAGCCCCGTTCGGGTCATCTCGAGCATGGCCGCGTCGAGGGTTGCATCCGGGCCCACCTTGGGCACTCTGTCGCCGGTCCGCATGATGTCCTCGACCCGAAGCAGGAGACGCCGGCCCAGGCTCCCGCCGGGGTGGGAAAGGGCGAAGTCCTCCTCGGTAAACCCCCGCGATTCCAGGAGCACCACGGCGAGCGCGTCGCCCATCGCCAGCGTCGCGGTCGTGCTTGCGGTGGGCGCCAGATTCAGCGGACAGGCCTCCTTGCCGACGGTGACATCCAGGTTGGCGTCCGCGGCCCGGGCCAGGGTCGATTCGGGCCGCCCGGTCATGGTGATCAGCGGTACGGCCAGCCGCTTGATCAGCGGGAGGATGGTGATGATCTCCGGCGTTTCCCCGGAGTTGGAGACCGCCAGAACCGCGTCTTCGGGGGTGATCATGCCGAGATCCCCGTGGCTCGCTTCGCCGGGGTGGACGAAGAACGCCGGGGTCCCGGTGCTGGCCAGCGTCGCGGCGATCTTTCCGGCCACATGGCCGGACTTGCCCATGCCGGTCACCACGACCCGGCCGGCGCACTGCAGGCAGATATCCCGCGCCCTGTGAAACTCCGGGCCGATGCGGTCCTTGAGGTCCGCGACCGCCGTGCTCTCGATATCCAGCACGTCGCGGGCGAGCTGCTCTACGCCTTCGGTGGTCAGGCGGAGGTCCTTGGATGTTATTGCGTTCACCGGTTCAGGATATGGAAGTGATAGGCCAGAAAGACGGCGAGAAGGATAAACCCTTCAGCACGGGCAATTCGCGCGTCCTCCGCGAAATTGTAGGTCATGGCGAACAGCACGAGGGTCAGGGCGATCATGACCGGCAGATGCAGGGTCAGCAGATCGGAGCCGAACCCGGCCGGTCCGATCACGCCCGCCACGCCGACGACCGCAAGGCTGTTGAACATGTTGGAACCGATCACGTTGCCCACGACGATGCCGTGTTCCCGCTTCAGGGCGCTGACGATCGATACCGCAAGCTCGGGAATGCTGGTGCCCACGGCGACCACCGTCAGACCGATCACGAGGTCCGAGACGCCCAGGGCGATCGCAAGATTGTGGGCGGCCCACACGAGCATGTGCGACCCCAGCAGCATGACCCCGAGACCCACCGACAGCCAGCCGAGCGCTACGGCCAGCGGCATATCGGTCGGGATCTCGGCGGCGATTTCCGCCTGAATCGGGTCGCCGGCGGCCGAGCGCATGCCCAGGGTGACGATCCAGTACATCAGCAGCACCAGGGCGCCGAGCATGATAAGGCCATCGATCCGGCTGAGCTGATTGTCCAGAAACAGCATGATCACCAGGAGCGTCACGGCCAGCAGCGCCGGCATTTCCCGGCGCAGGATGGTTGATCGCACCACGATGGGGGTAATCGCCGCCGCCGTGCCCAGGACCAGGGCAATGTTGGCGATATTCGAGCCCACCGCGTTGCCCACCGCGAGGTCTGTCTCGCCGTCCAGCGACGCCATGATGGAGACCAGGATCTCCGGCGCCGACGTGGCCAGGGCGACGATGGTCAGTCCGATCAGCAGCGGCGGCACCCCCAGGGCGCGAGCCGTGCCGCTGGCGCCGACCACGAAGCGGTCGGCTCCCCAGACGAGGAGCACGAAACCGGCCAGACTCGCCGTGATGTAGATGAGCATTCTGGAATCTTGCTTGTGTGTGCCCGCACAGAGAGTCGGCATGATACACGCGCCTTCGGCGGACCTGGGAGCATGCATTCCCGCCGGGTGCGGGTTCATTTAGACTGGCGGGCCTTCCCGCCCCCGGCCGCCTGCCTGGAGCGGATCAGCGTGTTTCGGAAACCGGACGAATTGATGAATACCCAGACGATTGTCAGCCTCATTCAGGAGGCCATGCCCGATGCCCGAGTGGACGTGCGCAGCGACGACAACGTGCACTTTGCCGCCCAGGTGGTTTCTCCCGCCTTTGAAGGCCTTTCCCGCATACGCCGCCATCAGCTCGTCTATGGGGCGCTCGGGGAGCGCATGGGCGGGGAAATTCACGCCCTGTCACTGCGCACCCTGACTCCCGAAGAGTTGGCCGGGCAGGGCGCCTGACTTGGACAAGCTCAGCATCGCTGGCGGCGCGCGCCTGGACGGCGAGATCCGGATATCCGGCGCAAAGAATGCCGCGCTTCCCATTCTTGCCGCCACGCTGCTGGCCGACGAGCCGGTCGTGCTGTCCAATGTTCCCCACCTGCGCGATGTCACGACCACGATTGCCCTGCTCGGGCAAATGGGTGTGAGCGTCCTGGTGGACGAGCGCATGCGCATCGAGGTCGATCCCACGACCATCCGGGATTACGTGGCTCCTTACGAACTCGTGAGGACCATGCGCGCGTCCATCCTCGTGCTGGGCCCGCTCCTTGCCCGGTACGGCCGGGCGGACGTTTCCCTCCCGGGGGGCTGCGCCATCGGTGCACGGCCGGTGGATATTCATATCGCCGGGCTGGAAGCGATGGGCGCCAGCGTCGTGATCGAGGACGGCTACATCCGCGCCCGCGCCGAGCGCCTGCAGGGCGCTCGGATCGTGATGGACACGGTCACCGTGACCGGCACCGAGAATCTGCTGATGGCGGCCGCCCTGGCCGAGGGCGAGACGGTCCTGGAGAATGCGGCCCGTGAACCGGAGGTCGTGGATCTGGCGGAGTTTCTCACCGCCATGGGTGCGCGCATCGAGGGTGCTGGCACGGACACGATCCGGGTCATCGGCGTGGACCGGCTCGGCGCCGCCCACTACGCCGTGCTTCCCGATCGGATCGAGACCGGCACCTACCTGGTGGCGGCGGCCATCACCGGGGGACGGGTCAAGGTCAAGAATACCCGCGCGGATATTCTCGATGCGGTGCTGGCAAAACTGGAGGATGCCGGCGCCGAAATCCAGGTCGGGCCGGACTGGATAGCGCTGGACATGGGCGGCCGGAGACCCGTCGCGGTGGACATCCGGACCGCTCCGTACCCGGGCTTTCCCACCGACATGCAGGCCCAGTTCGCGGCCCTCAACGCGGTCGCCGAAGGGTCGGCCACCATCATCGAAACGATTTTCGAGAACCGCTTCATGCACATTCAGGAAATGCAGCGCATGGGGGCGGACATCCGCGTTGAGGGCAACGCGGCCATCTGCCGGGGTGCGCCGGAACTCAAGGCGGCTCCGGTGATGGCCACCGACCTGCGTGCCTCCGCGAGCCTCGTCATCGCCGCGCTCGTTGCGCGGGGCGATACGGTGATCGACCGCATCTACCACATCGACCGGGGCTACGAGTGCATCGAAGAAAAGCTCCGGCAGCTCGGCGCCAGCATTCGACGGATCCCGGGCTAGCGGCGATCTAGCCCGGGGGCACCGGCCGTTCCGCGACCATCGTTGCGACCCGGAACGGTTCTCCGCCACGTACACCGGACAGAACCACCTCCGTACCCGGCCGCAGGCTCGCGATGCGTTTCAGGGCATCCTGCCAGACGATCACGGGCTCGCTGTTGACGTGGGTGATGACGTCGTTGGGCCGCAGGCCCGCGCCGTCGGCCGGACTGCCCGGCTGTACGCTGACCACCAGGATGCCGAACTCTTCGTTGAGCCCGAGCTGGGCGGCCTGGGCCGGGGTGAGCGTGGTCGTGCCGACACCCAGCCATCCCCGTATGACCCGCCCGTAGCGAATGAGGTCGGCCATCACGCCGCGAACGAGATTGACCGGAATCGCGAAGCCGATTCCCTCGGAGTCGTAGCGGCGGGAAAAAAAAGCGGTGTTGATGCCCACCAGTTCGCCCTGGGCATTGACCAGGGCACCGCCGGAGTTGCCGAGATTGATGGCGGCATCAGTCTGGATAAAGCTCTCGAACTGGGACAAACCCAGCCGTCCCCGGCCGATGCCGCTGACGATTCCCTGGGTCACGGTCTGGCCGATGCTGAACGGATTGCCGATGGCAAGGACCACATCGCCGACCCGCAGGATGTCCGAGCGCCCGAGGTTAAGCCTGGGCAGATCGGGCAGGTCGATTTTCAGGAGCGCCAGGTCCGTTTCCTGGTCGGTGCCCACGAGAGCCGCCGGGGCGGACCGGCCGTCGGGCAGCACGACCCGCACGTCCCGTTTGCCTTCGATCACGTGATGATTGGTCATCACGTAGCCCTCGGCGCTCATAACGACCCCGGACCCCAGGGCGGCGGACTGCCCGGCCGGCTGCCCCGTTGCGGCCTGTCCCACCAGGGTGACCACGGCCGGCGCGGTGACGTTGACCGCCGATGCGTAGGTGGAAACGCCGGTGCCCGGCCGGGACAACCGGGCGGGATGTCCCTCCGGAAGCAGCCCGGGAACCAGGTAGACCAGCAGGAATGCCGCGGCGAGACCGACGGTCGCCGACTTCAGCACAAAGGCCGCAATGCTTCGGAACTGATCCAAGCGAAAATCCAGGTCACGGGCAAGCTGCTGATTATGGACACCTATTCGGTCTCAAGCCAAGCGGCGTGTAGGCATTGCAGCAAGCGCCCATGTATACTCTGCGGGCTAATTATCCTGACGACAAGCCAGTGCGGCGGCGGGGCCGGCGCTTCCTGGTCGCGTCAAAATTCTGGAGACTTCTGGATGAGTGAAGACGTTGATCGCAGCCGACGTCATTTTCTCGGCGTGGCGACGGGTGTGGCCGGTGCGGCCGGTGCGGCATTCGCCGTTTATCCTTTCCTGGCATCCTGGAAACCCAGCGCGCGGGCCCAGGCACTCGGCGCGCCGGTGGAAGTGGACATCAGCCGCCTCGAGCCGGGCGAGCTGGTCAAGGTGGAATGGCGCGGCAAGCCGGTCTGGGTCCTGAACCGCACGGAGGACATGATGGGGTACGCCGAGAAGGCCCGGGCGGAAGATCTTCTGCGCGACCCTGACTCCGAAGCCCCCCAGCAACCCGAATACGCTGCTAACGAGACCCGCTCCATCAGGCCGGACATTCTGGTCGTGGTCGGTAGCTGTACCCATCTGGGCTGCTCGCCCACCGAGCGTTTCGAAGTGGCCCCCGCTGATCTGGGTCCCGACTGGTTCGGCGGCTTTTTCTGTCCCTGCCACGGTTCGAAGTTCGATCTGGCCGGACGGGTCTACAAGGGCGTGCCGGCGCCGCTGAATCTGGCGGTTCCGCCCCATCGCTACGTCAACGACGACGTGATCTTGATCGGCGCTGATTCCGGAGTTGCCTGATGAGCTCGACTGAAAACGAAATCGGCCGTCCCGGCGGCGTCGCCAACGGCCTCTGGGGATGGCTGAACAAGCGCTTTCCCGCCGAGTCCATTCTGAATGACCACATCACCGACTACTACGCTTCGAAGTCGCTGAACTGGTGGTACGTGTTCGGCTCCATCGCCATGCTGGTGCTGGTCATTCAGCTGGTCACGGGCTTGTTCCTGACCATGAGCTACAAGCCGTCCTCCGCCGAGGCCTTCGCGTCGGTCGAGTACATCATGCGCGATGTGGAGTGGGGCTGGCTGATCCGCTATCTGCACTCCACCGGCGCCTCGCTGTTTTTCGTCGTCGTTTACCTGCACATGTTCCGCGGGCTGCTCTACGGGTCCTACAAGAAGCCGAGGGAACTGGTGTGGATCTTCGGCATGCTGATCTACATGGCTCTGGCGGCGGAAGCCTTCTTCGGCTATCTGCTGCCCTGGGGCCAGATGTCCTACTGGGGCGCGCAGGTCATTGTCTCGCTGTTCGGAGCGATTCCGTTCCTCGGCGAGTCTCTGGTGGAGTGGATCCGGGGAGATTTCTTCATCTCGGACATCACGCTGAACCGGTTCTTTGCCCTGCACGTGATTGCCCTGCCGCTGGTGCTCATCATGCTCGTGGCGGCCCATATCCTCGCCCTTCACGAGGTGGGTTCCACCAGCCCGGACGGCATCGAAATCAAGGAGAGAAAAGGCCCGGACGGCAAGCCGGTGGACGGCATTGCGTTCCATCCCTACCACACCGCGAAGGATCTTGTGGCCTGGACGGCGTTCTTCTTCGTGTTTCTCGCGATCGTGTTTTTTGCCCCGGAGATGGGCGGGTATTTCCTGGAGCATGCCAACTTCGAGCGCGCCGATCCGCTGAAGACTCCCGAGCACATTGCGCCGGTTTGGTACTTCACGCCGTTTTACGCCATTCTCCGCGCCGTGCCTGACAAGCTGATGGGCGTCATCATGATGGGCGCGGCGATGGTGTTCCTGTTTTTCCTGCCCTGGCTGGATCGGAGCCCGGTCAAGTCGATCCGCCTGCGGGGCTGGATGTTCAAGCTGGCGCTTACGCTGTTTGTCATCAGCTTCATCGCGCTGGGCTACCTGGGAACCCAGCCGGCGACGACTGTATACACGTGGTTTGCCCGCCTGTTCACGGCGATCTACTTCCTGTTTTTCATTCTCATGCCCTGGTATACGAAGATGGATCCGGTGAAGCCGATTCCGGAAAGGGTGGCCTATCATGGATAAGCGCCTGCTGCTGATGATGCTGCTGGCCGTGGTGCCGGCCAGCGGGTTTGCCGCGGGGGGCGGAGCGCCCCTGGACTCTGCCAACGTCAACGTGGCCGACACCGCAGCGCTGCAGCGTGGCGCGGCTTACTACGTCAACAATTGCCTGGGCTGCCATTCTCTCGAGTATGTCCGTTATAACCGGCTGGCCGATGATCTCGGCCTCACCGAGGACCAGGTCACCGAGAATCTCATGTACACGGGTGAGCGGATCCACGACACGATGACCGTGGCGATGCCGGCGGACGATTCTTCGGTCTGGTTCGGACGGACTCCGCCGGACCTTTCGCTGGTGGCGCGATCCCGGGGCGAGGACTGGATCTATACGTTTCTGAAGTCGTTCTACGTCGATCCCTCCAAGCCCACCGGCGCAAACAACACGGTGCTCGTCGGCGCGAGCATGCCTCATGTGCTCTGGGAGCAGCAGGGTCTGCAGCGGGCGATCTTCCACGAGGAAATTGACGAGGCCGGAAACCCGCACACGGAGTTCGAGGGGTTCGAACTGGTGTCCGCGGGCTCGATGAGCCCGGAGGCCTTCGATCGGATGATCCGGGACATCGTGACGTTTCTGTCCTACGCGGGTGAGCCGATGCAGCTTGAGCGTCAGCGGCTGGGAGTCAAAGTGCTCCTGTTCCTGCTCGTGTTCTTCGTGCTCGCCTTCCTGCTGAAGAAAGAAATCTGGAAGGACGTCAAGTAGGGCGGTCCGGAAAAACAAGCGTGGTGGCGGACCGCTCCCCGGGCACGGGACCGGCTTCGCCACATCCGCCGTAAAGGCGAGTTGAAAGTATCAGGCGGTCCAGCGATATGACCTTATTTTCGAATCCGACCGATCCTCACAGTCACCGGACGCGCCTCGTGCTGGCGGAGAAGGGAATCAATGTGGACGTCATCGACGTGCACGGCGCGGATCTCCCCGAGGACCTCATGGACCTCAACCCGTACAACACGGTGCCCACTCTCGTGGACCGGGATCTTGTGCTTTATGACTCGAGGGTGATCATGGAGTACCTGGACGAGCGGTTCCCCCACCCGCCGCTCATGCCGGTGGATCCGGTGACGCGGGCCCAGTTCCGCCTGGCTCTCTACCGGATCGAAAAAGACTGGTATGGCACTGCCGAGGAAATCGCATCCGGGGAGAAGCGCGCCGCCAACAAGGCCCGGAAGATTCTTCGCGAAAGCATTCTTTCTAGCGCCGAACTGTTTGCGGCGAAGCCGTTTTTCCTGAGTGACGAATTTTCGCTGGTGGACTGCAGCATTGCGCCCATCCTATGGCGTCTCCCGCATTTCGATGTGGATCTGCCACCGGCCCAGGGAAAACCGGTCATCGAGTACGCCCACCGGGTTTTCTCGCGACCCTCCTTTCAGGCGAGTCTCACCGAACTCGAACAGGAGATGCGGGCCTGACGGTCCGCTCGATCCCCGCTTGAGCCCGGCGGCGGTACCGCGTCAGCCGTATCTGCTTCGTGCGATGTACGAGTGGATGTGCGATTCCGGCCACACGCCGCATATTGTCGTGGACGCGGGTTTTCCCGAGGTCGAGGTGCCGGAGGACTATGTCCAGGACGGCCGGATCGTGCTCAATGTCGGGCCGTCCGCCGTGCGCGCGCTCGATCTCGGCAATGACTGGGTCAGCTTCGAGGCGCGCTTCTCCGGTAGTCCGATGATTGTGCGCGTTCCCCTGCCCTCGGTGCTCGGGATCTACGCCCGGGAGACGGGCGAGGGAATGATATTTACCGAAACCGGCGACCCGGAGCCGACTCCGGACGATTCCGGTGACAATGACGGCGGGGAGCGCAAGCGCTCGCACCTGAAGGTCGTCAAGTAACCGCGGGCAGGCCCTTGCCCGGATTGAGGATCCCGGCCGGATCGAATACGGCTTTGATGCCCCGCATCAGTTCCATCGCTTGCGGAGACAGTTCCAGGCCCACGTAATCCCGCTTGACAAGGCCTATTCCGTGTTCGCCGGACAGCGTGCCGTCGAGCGCCAGCACCGTGGAAAAAACGTCACCGAGGCAGGCCTCCATACGCTCCCGTTCGGCCGGTTGGGCGGTGTCACCGAGCAGATTGACATGTATGTTGCCGTTGCCGGCATGGCCGAAGCAGACAATGTTCACGTCGTGCTGTTGTCCAAGGTCATCCAGCGTGGCGATGAACCGGCCCATGGCGGCCACCGGCACGACCACGTCCTCGTTGATCTTTCCGGGTGCAACACCGCGCAGGGCCGGAGACAGGGCCTTGCGGGCCTCCCACAGCTGTTTCGCCTCGTCGTCGTCGGCCGCGGTGCGCATCTCTATCAGCCCCTCACCGTGGGCGGCGCGGGCGATCGCGGCGGCGGACTCGCCAACCGTGGCCCGGGTGCCGTCGGCTTCCATCAGCAACACGCTGCCGGCCCGCGGCGGCAGGATGCCGGGCCGATGGGCCTGGGCTAGCGAGGCGGCCTTGCCGTCCATGAACTCCAGGACCCTGGGCGTTGCCGGCTGTCCCATGACCCGGGACACGGCCCGGGCCGCCGACTCCATGTCCGCATAGACCGCGCGCAGTGTAGTGACCGCCTCAGGCAGCGGGGTGAGCTTGAGCGTTGCCTCCAGGACAATCGCCAGCGTTCCCTCGGCGCCGATGAGCAGCCGGGTCAGGTCATAGCCGACGACCCCCTTGGTGGTGTAGCAGCCGGTGCGAATTACGCTGCCCGTGCCGGTTACGACCGTCAGCCCAAGGGTGTTTTCCCTCGGCGTGCCGTACTTCACGGCTCTTGGCCCCGCGGAGTTGCAGCCGAGGTTTCCGCCAATCGTGCAGTATTCCGCCGAAGTCGGGTCCGGCGGCCAGAAGAAACCGGCCTCGCCGGCGGCCCGCTGGAGGGCGGCGTTGGTTACGCCGGGCTGCACTACCGCAACCCGGTTGGGCGCGTCGATGCGGAGGATGCGGTCCATGCGTTCCGTGGACAGAACGATGCTGCCGTCAGCGGGCACCGCGGCGCCGGCGGTGCCGGTACCCCGGCCACGAACGGTCAGCGGTGTGCCGGATTCGTAGCATGCGGCCACGACCGCGGCGGCCTGGTCGGCGTTTGCGGGCAGAGCGACGCCGATGGGTCGTCCCTGGCGGCGGCTGTTGTCGTAGCCATAGGCCCAGCAGTCGGCGGCGTCCGTGAGCAGTTCGTCCTGGCCGAGAACGCGCGCCAGGGTTGCAAGAACCGGTGATGAGCGGGTGTCAGACATCGACTCCGAGCAGTTCCCGGTCCACGAGGTCGCACAGGCAGTGGACCACGAGAATATGAACCTCCTGAATGCGCGCGGTGCGATTTGCGGGCACGCGAATCTCCACGTCCTCCGGACGCAGGCGCTTTGCGAGGCTGCCACCGTCCCGGCCGGTCAGGGCAATGGTCCACAGGCCCCGTTCAATCGCCGCGTCCACCGCCCGGTTGACGTTCTCGGAACCGCCGGACGTGGATATGGCGAGCAGGACATCTCCCGGCTGCCCGAGAGCCCGCACCTGCTTGGAAAATATGTCCTCGTACGCGTAGTCATTGGCGATGGAAGTCAGCGTCGAGGAGTCGGTCGTCAGGGCAAGGGCCGGCAGGCCGGGCCGTTCCATCTCGAAGCGGTTGAGCATTTCCGCGGAAAAATGCTGGGCGTCGCCGGCGGAGCCGCCATTGCCGCAGGCCAGGATCTTGCCGTTGTTCAGCAGGCTGCGGGACATCAGTCTGGCCGCATGTTCGATGGCGCCCGGAAGCGCTTCACTCGCCGCCTTCTGGGTCGCAATGGTTTCCTCGAAGTGCGATCGGATCCTGGCTTCTGCGCTCATCTTCTTCCCCGTTTGGTTTCCGTTCCGCTACCAGCTTCCGTCCGGCGCGAAGGCATCCTGTATCCAGGTAATGACATTGTTGTCCCCGCGCTCCTGAATTGCCACCACATCGAATCGGGCGGGCCGGTCCGCAAGGTCTGCGTGACGAGCGAGATATCCGCCAGCGGCCCGGGCGAGTCTACGGCGCTTGGCGGCGGAGACGGATTCTTCAGCGGCAACCAGGCTGCCTTCGCGCCGGAGCCGCACCTCGACGAACACCAGGGTGTCCCCGTCCGTCATGACGAGGTCCAGTTCCCCCGTCCGCAGCGTGACGTTGCGGTCGACGAGGGTCAGTCCTCGCTGCCGCAGGAATCGTGCCGCATGGTCCTCCGCGCGATCGCCGACCGCCCGGCTCACTCCGCGAAGTCGCCGTCCCCGGCGGTCCCGGTCATCGGCGTGGGCGGCAGAAGCACCGGCTCCCCGTTCTCGAACCGAGCCCACGGAAGCCGGCGGTGGTATATGCCCTGCGGCGACATGACCAGCCGTCCGGTCGCCCCGGGGAAGCCGTCCTCCGGCGTGCCGGCGCCGGCGTAGACGGAAGGAACGAGGCGATAGGCGTCGTATCCCAGGGCATAAAGGCGCAGGCCCCGGTCCGCCTTGCCGGGCCAGGCATCGCGCAGGTCGGCTATCAGCACCGCGGACGTGTCGTCAGGGTCTACGGCCCAGGGGATATCGTCGAACATGACACCGTTGAGATCCGCGTTTCGATCACTGCCGGGCTCGTAAATGGAGGACGTGGCGTAGACCGGCAGATCGGAGGCGCGATGGAACTTGAGCTGAGGTCGCAGCAGCCTGCCCTGGGCGGGGTTGGCCGCGACGAAGGCAAAGGTCGCGTCCTGTCGCCGGCGCGGCTCGAAGCCGAGTTCGGTTCCCAGCGTATTCTGAAGAGACTTGTGTCGTCCCTGGCTTTCGTCGAGCAGGAGCGACCGGCGAATCGCACTGGAATAGTCCTGACCGCTGCTGTCGAAAACCCCGGTTGCCGCCACGCGGCCCCCGCCGGCCTCGAAGGCTTGGGTGAAGGACTGACCGACCCGTCGGCCCCAGGCGGTGTCGGGGCGCAGAACGATGCCCACCAGATGGCCCTCGGCCAGAGTCCGCCGGGCAGCTTCCTCCGCCTCGTCTTCCGGGGAAATGGAGAGCTGGTAGAAACCCGGCGGTGCCAGCTGCTGGTCGTCCAGCCGGTTGAGGGCCAGGGTGGTTATCCGCGTGACGTCGGCGGTGGCAATGGCGGATAGCTCGTCCTTGGTCAGCGGGCCCACGACAATGTCGGCCCCTTCGAGCACGGCGCGCTCGTACGCCGGCACCGGACCTTCGTCGGCCGTGTCGTAGATCCGGATGGCCGGACGTCCCGATTCCGACGAGCTCTCCAGGTAGGCAGCCAGAAACCCGTCACGAACCGCGGACCCGGCACCGCCGAGGCGACCGCTAAGCGGCAGGGCCAGGGCAACCTGCTGCGGCGTGTCTATCGCGGCCCGGGCGCTCTCGAGCATCCCGCCCAACACGGTGGCATTTGCGGGATGGGTCGGATAGCGCCGTTGCCAGTCGAGGAGCCGGGCTCTTGACACCGCCGCGTCGTCTCCCGCCTGGATCGCCGCCAGCTCCAGCCAGCCGCGCACGATGTTGTCGGCCCCGGCAGATGCCTGGAAGCTGGCGCCCGCGGCGGCACGGCGCTGAAGCTGCTGCCACAGTTCCTTCCGGCTCGCGGTGATGGCGTCCGATCCGGCGAGGTAGCGTTCGCGGGTGACCATGGCGCCCACGGCGGCCTCGTCCTGGGCGATGGCAAACAGTGCGTCGGCCCGTACTTTCCACCAGTCACCGGCCAGGGAACCCTGCGCATCCAGGGACTCCAGTGCGTTGAGCGCCCCTTCCGCATCGCCGGAGGCGAGCATCAGGCGGGCGTCCGCCAGATTGGCGCGTTCCAGCGCCGTACCGGAGAGCCCGGGCCGGGCCCGATTGATGCGGTCCCTGCCGCGGCCCAGGTCGCCCACGTTCAGATAGGCCAGCCCGGCGTTGAGCCGATACTCCGATGCCCGCGCTCCGTCGGAGCGGTCAGCGGCTTCATCCCAGCTAAGGGCGGCCTGGAGCCAGCTACCCTGCTGCTCGAAGGTCCGCGCCTCCTGCGCGCGCCGCTCGGCGGCGCCCGAGTCCAGCGGAATGGTTTCGCAGGCGGCGGCCAGCGCGCCCAGCAGGACAATCGCGAAAATCCGCGAGATTGAGATACCGAAAGACCGGGGTGTCTGCCGGCGGGCAGATTGCATCACTGGCTTCTCCGTTGCACGATGAAGGCCGCTGCCGGAGCATGCGGCCTGACCTCGCAGGATTATAGTGTCTATCACTTCGGGCAAACTGTTCCTGGTTGCCACGCCCATCGGGAACCTCGAGGATCTCACTCCCCGGGCCCGGCGTACACTGGACGAATCTGACCTGGTGCTGTGCGAAGACACGCGCGTGGCGCGCCGGCTGTTCGGTGCGTCCGGCCCCCGGGCCCGGCTGCGCTCGCTGCACGAACACAACGAGCAGGATCGGGCCGCCGCCGTCATGGAAGCCCTCGCCGCCGGCGAGCAGGTGGCTCTGATCTCGGATGCGGGCACACCGCTGATCAGCGATCCCGGCTATCGGGTCGTTTCCACGGCGGCGGAGCAGGGCTACACCATCGTGCCGGTGCCCGGGGCCTGCGCGGCCGTGGCAGCGCTCTGCGCGGCGGGATTGCCCACCGATCGCTTTGCGTTCGAAGGGTTCCTGCCCGCCAAAGCGGCGGCGCGCCGAAGCCGGCTGGAGACGCTGGCGGCCGAGTCCCGAACGCTGATTTTCTACGAGAGCGCGCGCCGGCTGGCGGAATCGCTGGCCGATTGCGCATCCGTCTTCGGCGGCGACCGGCCTGCGGTAGTGGCCCGGGAAATGACCAAGGTGCACGAAGAGTTCGTGCGTGGGTCACTCGACGAGGTGAGTGCCGTATTCGCGGCCCGCGGCTCGGCGCCGAAAGGCGAAGTGGTCCTGCTTGTCGGCGGCGCCGCGCCCGCGCCCGCCGGGGACGACGCGATCCGGGCGGTCCTGGGCCCCTTGCTGAAGGAGCTGCCGAAAAGTCAGGCCGTCCGCCTGGCGGCCCGGATATGCGACGCGGACCGGCGCTATGTCTACCGGCTGGCGCTCGCCGGGGACGAGGCCGGCGATCCCGGGGTGGCATAATGGGCGGTGCGGGAGTCGGCCGGGCAACCGCTGTGGGCCATACCGGCTCGTGGAGGAAAGTCCGGGCTCCGAAGGGCAGGGTGCCAGGTAACGCCTGGGGGGCGAAAGCCTACGGAAAGTGCCACAGAGAACAGACCGCCAAAGCGCCTCGGCGCCGGCAAGGGTGAAACGGTGCGGTAAGAGCGCACCGCGCGGGTGGCAACACGCCGCGGCACGGTAAACCCCACCTGGAGCAAGACCAAATAGGGGAACGCCCGGCCTCACGGCCGAAACGCGCGGCCCGCGCGAGTTCCCGGGTAGGTTGCATGAGGCGTACGGCGACGTGCGTCCCAGATGAATGGTTGCCCTCGACAGAACCCGGCTTACAGGCCGACTCCCGTCTTTTTCCCCCCGAAATCTTTAAAGGGCTGGTCGAAGTACCCCCTTTAAGCGCCTGATTTCGCACCGCAATGGTATACTTACGTTTGGCGAAAACGCCCGTAAGTTACTGTGCTGCAAGCAGAAACTTGTGAAAAATCGTTGACCTGCCTGATTCTCGACCATATAGTGTCGTGAAGTGGGACAAAGTGGGGAAAAATGGGAACAATGGTTCCCGTTCAGGTCAACGAATGTTTCGCGGCGCAAGCAAAGTCACCCTGGATGCCAAGGGGCGCATGGCCATTCCCACGCGCTACCGTGGTCGGCTGGAGGAGCGGTGTGACAACCAGCTTGTGGTCACCGTGGACCGGGATTACTGCCTCCTTGTCTATCCACTGCCGGAATGGGAAGAGATCGAACGGCGGCTGGTCCGCCTGCCGACGCTCAATCGCCAGGCCCGGCGGCTGCAACGCCTGATGGTGGGTTATGCCACGGAAGTCGAACTGGACGGCCACGGCCGCATCCTGCTTTCCCGCGAGCTGAGGGAGTTCGCGGGGCTGGATCGGCAGGCCATGCTGATCGGTCAGGGGAACCGGTTCGAGCTGTGGGACGAGACCCGCTGGACGGAGCGCCGCGACGCCTGGCTTGAAGAAGAATCGGCGGATGAAGGGGGACTTACCGCCGAGCTCGAATCGCTCTCCTTCTAGGGGCCGGGACCTTGTCATTGCACAGGCCGGTGCTCCTCGAGGAGGTGCTGGAGGCTCTCGCCGTCGTGCCTGAAGGTCAGTACATAGACGCCACGTTCGGGCGCGGAGGCCATGCCGCGGGGATCGTCGGCGCACTGGGCAAAAAGGGAATGTTGCTTGCAATCGATCAGGATCCAGCGGCCGTGTCCGCCGCCCGCGAGCGCTTCGGGAGCGATCCCCGGGTGCTGGTGCGGCATGGCAACTTTGCCGACATGGCCCGACTGGCACGCGAGGCCGGCATGGATGACGGAGTCCAGGGGGTGCTGATGGACGTGGGCGTGTCATCTCCGCAGCTCGACGATCCGGCCCGGGGTTTCAGCTTTCTTCGGGACGGCCCGCTGGATATGCGCATGGACCCGGGCGCCGGCACCAGCGCGGCCGAATGGCTGGCCGCCGCCGATGAGCGGGAGCTGACCGCTGTCATCCGGCGGCTCGGCGAGGAGCGCTTTGCCAGGCGCATTGCCCGGGCCATTGCCCAGGCGCGAGCCGTTGCCCCCATCGAAACGACCGGACGACTCGCGGAAGTCGTGGCGGCAGCCGTGCCCCGGCACGAGCCCGGCCGGCATCCCGCGACGCGGACCTTTCAGGCCATCCGGATTCACGTCAACGAGGAGCTGGAGCGCCTCGAGGCAGGTCTGGAGGCGGCCGTCGGGCTGCTGGCCCCCGGCGGCCGGCTTGCGGTGATCAGCTTTCATTCTCTGGAGGACCGGATCGTCAAGCGCTTCATCCGGCGCGAGAGCGAGGTTGCCGAGCCTTGGCGGGGTTTGCCGGACATTCCCGCCGAAGCCCGCCCCCGGCTGGCGCGCATTGGCCGCGCCGTCCGGCCGGGGGAGGCCGAGGTCACTGCCAATCCGCGGTCGCGAAGCGCCGTCCTCCGGTGTGCGGAGCGGCTCCACTGATGCTGGCGTCCATGGGCAGATTCCTCGGTCTCCTGCTGCTGGTGGCTGCCGTGCTGGCGTCTGCGGTGGCGGCGATCTGGGCCCGTCACGAGGCGCGCAGCCTGTTTGCGGAGATCGAGGCGCTGAACGGTCAGCGTGACGAGCTGAATATTGACTGGGGTCGCCTGCAGATCGAGCGCAGCACCTGGGCGACCCATGGCCGGGTGGAGAAGCTGGCCCGCCAGCAGCTCGACATGCGCATCCCCGATCCCGGCGGCGTAGAGATCCTGAAGCCGTGAGCCGGCGCAAGAAATCCGCGGCGTTTTCCCGCAGTTTCCGGATCCGGCTCGGCCTCGCGGTGGCCGTGTTTGCCGTGGCTGGCTCCGCGCTGCTGGCCCGGGCCGTCGATCTCCAGGTCAGTGAGCGGGACTTTCTGCTCAAGCAGGGCGACGCCCGCCATCTCCGGGTAGTCCAGGTCACTGCCCATCGCGGGCAGATAACGGACCGGCGCGGTGATCCCCTCGCCGTGAGCACGCCGGTTGACAGCATCTGGGTGAACCCCGGCGAACTGATCGAGTCGGCCGCGGAGATTCCGCGCCTGGCCAGGGCGCTGGGCCGTGACCCCGAAGCCGTGACCCGGCGGGTCGCCGCCAACGCCGGCCGGGAGTTTCTCTACCTGCGCCGGCACATGTCGCCGGAGAAAGCCGAAGCCGTGCTGGGCATGGGGATTTCCGGCGTCTACTCCCTGCGGGAATACCGGCGGTTCTATCCGGCCGCGGAAGTGGCCGGCCACGTGGTCGGTTTTACCGACATCGATGACGAGGGCCAGGAGGGGCTGGAGCTGGCCTACGATCATTGGCTGAAGGGCAAGAATGGCGCCAAGCGCGTTCTCCGGGACCGCCTCGGCCGGGTGATCCGGGACGTGGAGCTGATTCGCGAGGCCCGGCCCGGCCACGAGCTGACCACCAGCCTCGATCTTAGAATCCAGTATCTGGCCTACCGCGAGCTGAAGCGGGCGGTTCAGACTCACCGGGCCAAGTCGGCAACGATGGTCGTGCTGGACGTGGATACCGGTGAAGTTCTGGCGATGGTCAATCAGCCCAGTTACAACCCGAACGATCGCTCTCAGCTTACCGGCAACCGCTACCGCAACCGGGCGGCCACCGATATCTTCGAGCCGGGCTCCGCGTTCAAGCCGCTGATCGTCGCGGCCGCCCTGGAAAGCGGCCGTTACCAGCCGGGCTCGGTGCTGGATACGTCGCCCGGCTATCTGGTTGTGGGTGCCAAGACCATCGAGGACGCCAACAATCTGGGCAGCATCCCGATCACCACGGTGCTGACCCGTTCGAGCAACGTCGGCGCCTCGATGATCGCCCTCTCGCTGGAACCGGCGCAGCTTTGGGGTGCGCTCAACGGCATGGGGGTCGGGCAGCTCACCGGGGTGGGCTTCCCGGGCGAGTCGGCGGGTGTGCTCACGCATTACGATCACTGGCGTGCCATCGGCCAGGCGACACTGGCCTACGGCTACGGCGTGTCCATGACGGCGCTCCAGCTGGCCCAGGCCTATGCCTTGTTCGGCAGCGAGGGCCGGGTGTTCCCGGCCACGCTGCTTGCGGCCGACGCGCCGCGGCCCACGGGCCGGGTTCTCGACCCCGTCACGACCCGGGCGGTGCTGGCGATGATGGAGACCGTCGTATCTCAGAAAGGCACCGCGCCGGCCGCGGCGATCCCCGGGTACCGGGTTGCCGGCAAGACCGGCACGGCGCGAAAGTCCACCGCCGGCGGGTATGCCGATGATCGCTACATCGCCGTTTTCGCGGGCCTGGCGCCGGCATCCGATCCGCGGATTGCCGCCGTGGTCATGGTGGACGAGCCGTCGGCGGGCGCCTACTACGGTGGTGCTGTTGCCGCACCGGTGTTCTCGGTCGTGGTCGGCGGGGCCTTGCGCATCCTCGGTATTCCTCCCGACGACACGAGCGGCGCCCGGCCTGTCGGGACTCTCGCCAAGGCAGCGGAGCGGCCATGAGCATGCCAGCCCCTGCCGACAGCACGATGACCCTGGGACGCCTGTTTGAACAGGACGCTCCCGAAGCGCTGCGCGACATGCCGGTTCAGGATCTTGCCCTGGACAGCCGGAACGTCCGTCCGGGCAGCCTGTTTCTCGCGGTGGCCGGCACTCGGGGGCACGGTCTCGATTATCTCGACGGTGCCGTGGCGGCCGGCGCCGCGATCGTGGTCTGGGAGCCGGAGAAGGGCCGCGCCCGGCCGCGCCTTGCCGCCGGGATTTCCGGCTTCCCGGTGCCGGGCCTGGGTGACCGGCTGGGGGAGCTGGCGGGCCGGTTCTTTGGCGATCCGGCGACCCGCATGGGGGTGCTCGGGGTCACGGGGACGAACGGCAAGACGACGGTCACATGGCTCCTTGCCGGGGCGCTGGAGTGCGCCGGTGAAGCCTGTGGGCTGATCGGCACCCTGGGCTGCGGCCGACCGGACGATCTGCGGCCCTCCGGCCTCACAACGCCGGATGTCGTCGAAGTGCAGCGCACGCTTGCGGGTCTTCGGAACGCAGGGGCGCGCTGGGCGGCGATGGAGGTGTCTTCCCACGCGCTCGATCAGCGCCGCGTGGCGGGCGTGCGCTTCCGCGCGGCCGCCTTCACGAATCTCAGCCGGGAACACCTGGACTACCACGGGACCCTGCAGCGCTACGGGGACGCCAAGGCAAAATTGTTCCAGACGCCCGGCCTGAGCACGGCGGTGGTCAACGCCGGGGACGCGTTCGGGCGTGCCCTGCCGGCCCGGGTGCCGGCGGACGTGGATCTGATCACCGTCGGTCCGGCGGACATTCCCGCGCTCGCCCGGGGCCGCCGCCTGAGTCTCCGCCGCGTGGACGCCCGACCCGACGGCCTGTCCCTGGACATCGGTGGAAGCTGGGGCCCGCTGCAGCTCGAGAGTCCCTTGCTGGGACGCTTCAATGCCGACAATCTGCTGCTGGCCCTGGGCATCCTGCTCGGCTGCGGACTGGAACCCGGGAAGGCGACCCGCTGCCTGGCCCGCGTGCCGGCCCCGCCGGGCCGCATGGAGTCGTTCGGCGGGGAAGGCCGGCCTCTGGTGGTCGTAGATTACGCGCACACGCCCGACGCCCTGGCCCAGGCGCTCGCGGCCGCACGTGTGCACTGCCGGGGGCGCCTGTGGTGCGTGATGGGCTGCGGCGGCGATCGGGACCCGGGCAAGCGACCGGAAATGGGCCGGATCGCCGAGGAACTGGCCGACATCGTTGTCATCACGGACGACAATCCGCGCGGCGAGAACCCCGCCGAGATCGTCGCTGCGATTCGTTCCGGACTGGCCCGTCCCGCGCAGGCGCGCATCGAGCATGATCGGGCCGAGGCCATTCGCCTCGCCGTTCGCCAGGCCGCCCGGGCAGACGTGGTCCTTGTCGCCGGGAAAGGCCACGAGGACTACCAGATCGTCGGTTCTGTGCGCCGGCCCTTCAGCGACCAGGCGGTGGTTCTGCAAGGCCTGGAGGAACGGCCATGATCGGCGGCCGGATCCGCTGGCTGGCCGAAGTCACCGACGGGCAGCTCGACGGCGCCGACGCGGAGTTCGCCGGGGCGACTACGGATACCCGCCAGCTCGCTCCCGGGCAGGCATTTTTTGCGCTTCGCGGTCCTCGTTTCGACGCCCATGATTTTCTCCCCGAGGCATTCCGCCAGGGCGCCGCGGTTGCCGTGGGAGAGCGCGGCGCCACGGAGGGCCATGCCTTCATTCGCGTGGAAGACAGCCTGTCGGCTCTGGGCAAGGCGGCCGCGGCCTGGCGGCGCCGCTTCGATATTCCGGTTGCCGCCGTAACGGGCAGCTCGGGCAAGACCACGGTAAAGGAAATGCTGGCGGCCATAGCCGGTCAGGCGGGCCCCGTCCTCGCCACCCAGGGCAATCTGAACAATGAAATCGGTCTGCCGCTGACCCTGTTTCGCCTCTCTGCCGAGCACCGCCGGATCGTTCTGGAAATGGGCGCCAATCACGCCGGTGAAATCGCGCGACTGACGGCGATCGGAGCACCCGACGTGGGTATCGTCACCATGGCGGGTCCGGCCCACCTGGAGGGTTTCGGCAGCATCGAGGGTGTTGCCCACGCGAAAGGTGAACTGTTCCTCGGCCTCCCGCCCTCCGGCACCGCCGTGATCAATGCGGATGACCGCTATTCGTCCCTCTGGCGGGAGTTTGCCGGCGACCGGCCGGTGCTGACCTTCGGGCTGGGCTCCGCGGACGTGACCTGCGACGAGCCGGTGGCCGACGGAGCCGGCGGGCAGCGCCTGAGCATCACGGGTCCGTTCGATCGACTGGATCTGACGCTCCGCCTGCCCGGCCGGCACAATGCGCTGAACGCGCTGGCCGCGGCGGCGGCGGCGCATGCGATGGGCCACTCCCGCGCCGAGATCCGGCAGGGGCTCGAGTCCGTCCGGCCCCAGCCCGGCCGCCTGGAGATACGGGCAGGTCTCGGCGGGTCACGGCTGGTGGACGACACCTACAACGCCAATCCCGAGGCGGTTCGTGCGGCGGTGGATTTCCTTGTCCAGCTCGAGGGGCGGGGATTCCTGGCCCTGGGGGATATGGGTGAGCTCGGTCCCGGAGCAGCCGAGCTCCATGCCGAGGTCGGCCGTTATGCCCGTGACCGCGGCGTGCTGCAGCTGTTCACGGTCGGTGAGCTCAGTCGCAACGCCGCAGACGCCTTCGGCGAAGGGGCGCACATGTTCGACGATCCGGCCGACCTCGTGGCCGCTCTGGCGGGGTCGCTGGATGCCGACGTCAATCTCCTGGTGAAAGGATCGCGCTCCATGCGCATGGAGCGGATCATCGAGGCCCTGGAGACGACCCGCGGGTCGGAGGAGGACGCGGCATGCTGATGATCCTCACCGAGTACCTGACCCGGTTCGAGTCGGCCTTCAATGTCTTCAGCTACCTGACGATGCGCGCGATCATGGGGGCGCTGACCGCGCTGCTGATCTCGCTGCTCGTCGGCCCGTGGATGATCCGCCGCCTGAGTTTCCACCAGATCGGCCAGAACGTTCGCGCGCTGGGTCCCGAGTCGCACCTGCCGAAGGCCGGCACGCCCACCATGGGCGGCACCTTGATTCTCGTCGCCATCATCGTCAGCACGCTGCTCTGGGCGGATCTCGGCAACCGCTTCATGTGGATTGTGGTGATCGTGACCCTGGCCTTCGGTGCGATCGGCTTCGTGGACGACTACAAGAAACTCGTCGTCGGCGACACCCGTGGACTGCCGGCACGCTGGAAATACTTCTGGCAATCCGTGGCCGGACTCTCGGCGGCGGTGTTTCTTTTCTCCACGGCCGAGGATCCGGCGGTGGAGCACGCGCTCTTGCTGCCGTTCTTCAAGGATCTGGCGATTCCCCTGGGCGCGGGCTACATCGTGCTGGCATACCTGGTGATCGTGGGCTCCAGCAACGCGGTCAACCTGACCGACGGTCTGGACGGCCTGGCCATCATGCCGTCGGTTCTGATCGGCGGGGCCCTGGGCGTGTTTGCCTACGTCATCGGCAACGTCAATTTTTCCGGCTACCTGGGCATGCCCTACATCGCGGGAACCGGCGAAATGCTGGTTTTCTGTTCCGCCCTGTTCGGTGCCGGGCTGGGCTTTCTGTGGTTCAACACCTACCCGGCCCAGGTGTTCATGGGGGACGTCGGCGCCCTGGCGCTGGGCGCCGCGCTGGGTACGGTCGCGGTCGCCGTCCGCCAGGAAATCGTTTTCTTTGTCATGTCCGGCGTCTTCGTCGTCGAAACGGTCTCGGTGATTCTCCAGGTCGCCTCCTTCAAGCTGACCGGCCGGCGAATCTTCCGGATGGCTCCGCTACATCACCACTACGAGCTCAAGGGCTGGGCCGAGCCCAAGGTGATTGTCCGTTTCTGGATTATCACGGTTGTGCTGGTGCTCGTCGGTCTGGCCACGCTGAAGATCCGATGATCGTCATGGCGCGCAAACACGACATGCCCCACGCCTCCGCAGGACTTCGCCTCGTCGTGGGCCTGGGCGCGACGGGCCGGTCCTGTCTGACCTGGCTGGACCGTCGCGGCTGCCGTCTGCGCGTTGTCGACAGCCGTGACCTGCCCCCGGAGCGAGCGGTAATCGACACGCTGAATCGCCGGCCCGAGACCCGATTCGGCGGGCTGGATTTAAGCGCCCTGGAGGGGGTGTCGGAGGTCGTGGTTTCTCCGGGCGTGCCGCTGGAAGAGCCACTCATCACGGCCGCCAGGCGGGCCGGCATTCCGGTGGTCGGCGACATCGAGTTGTTCGCCCGGGCAGTCAGCCGCCCGGTTGCCGCGATCACTGGCTCCAACGGCAAGAGCACCGTCACAACGCTGGTGGCGCGGATGGCCGAGGCCGCCGGCCGATCGACGCTGGCCGGCGGTAACCTGGGCACGCCCGCTCTGGATCTGCTCGCGGAGCCGGCACCGGATCTCTACGTCCTGGAGCTGTCCAGCTTTCAGCTGGAGCTGACCGCCAGCCTGCGCGCGAAGGCCGCCGTTGTGCTCAACCTTTCCGCGGACCATATCGACCGTCACGGTTCCCTGGAGCGCTATGCGGCGGCGAAGGCGCGGATCTATGATCACGCCGAGACCGCGATCGCCAATCGCGACGATCCCGCGGCCGCAAGGCTGGCGCCGGCCGGCGGCAACACGGTGACCTTCGGTCTGGATGCGCCTCCGTCGGACCGGGATTTCGGTGTGGTCACCGACGATGTCGGGGCGGCCTGGCTGTGCCGCGGCCAGGAGCGCCTCGTGGCCGCCGCCGGGATAGCGCTTCGGGGAGGCCACAATCTCGCCAATGTCCTCGCGGCGATGGCCATGGGCGAGGCACTGGGTCTCGCCACGTCGCCGATGGTCGCCGCCGCCGGCGAATTCGCCGGACTGCCCCATCGTATGCGCAGGGTGCACAGCGCCGGCGGCGTCGACTGGATCGATGATTCCAAGGCCACGAACGTCGGCGCGGCGGCCGCGGCGCTGGCCGGGACGGCCAGGCCCATCGTGCTGGTTGCCGGCGGCGACGCCAAGGGCGCGAATCTCGACGCGCTCGCCGAGGCCGCCCGCGGCCGCGTCAAGGCCGCCGTGCTGCTGGGACAGGATGCCGACCGGCTCGAGGCGGTGCTGGGCGGTGTGGCTCCGGTGGTAACCGTCACCACGCTCGAACAGGCCGTGGAGGCTGCCGCCGGGCTGGCGATGCCCGGGGACGTCGTCCTCCTCTCGCCCGCCTGTGCCAGCACGGACATGTTTCGTGATTATCGCGAGCGCGGCGACTGCTTTGCCCGCCTCGCGCGGGAGGTCGCTCCGTGAGCGTCGCGGCGACCGCACCGCGGCCGGGCCGCGCCAGGCCGGTCTTCCTCTGGGACCGCTGGCTCTTGATCTCCAGCGTGGCCCTGCTGGGTCTGGGGCTGATCCTGGTGGCGTCGGCGTCGATCGCCATTGCGGACCGGGCCAGCGGCGAGCCGTTCTACTATTTCGTTCGTCAGGTGATCTTCATGGCGCTGGGGTTCGCTACCGCGGCCTTCTGCATGGGCGTGCCCTCGGAGAACTGGATCCGGGCGCGCTACCTCCTGCTGACCGGCGCTTTCGTTCTCCTGATTGCCGTGCTCCTGCCGGGCGTGGGCCGGGAAGTGAACGGCGCGGTTCGCTGGCTGAGCCTGGGACCTGTCAATCTGCAGGTTTCCGAGCCGGCCCGGCTGATGATCCTCCTGTACCTTGCCAGCTACGTGGCGGTCCGCCAGAAAGCGCTGCGCACCGAGCTGAAGAGTTTCCTGCGCCCGCTGGGGTTCGTGATCGCCGCCTGTGCGCTGCTGATGGCGCAGCCGGATTTCGGTGCCACCACCGTCCTGATGGCCACGGCGCTGGCGGTGTTGTTTGCCGGTGGCGTGAAGGTCAGGTACTTCGTCGTCATGCTGGTGCTTGCCGCCGCTGCGCTCGGCGTGCTCGCCATGGGTTCGGAGTATCGGCTGCGCCGCCTCACCTCGTTCATGGATCCCTGGGCCGATCCCTACAACGCGGGCTTTCAGCTGACCCAGTCGCTGATCGCCATCGGCCGTGGCGAGTGGTTCGGCGTGGGTCTCGGCGCCGGTGTTCAGAAGCTGTTCTATCTGCCGGAGGCGCACACCGATTTCGTGTTCGCCGTATTTGCCGAGGAATTCGGGCTCGTCGGCGTGATCATCATGCTGTCGCTTTACGGCATTCTGCTGTGGCGGGCGTTCGCCATCGCGGCGGCGGCCGCCGCCCGGGAACAGATCTTCCACGCCAGCCTCGCCTTCGGGCTGGGCGTCTGGCTGGGTGCCCAGGCGTTTGTGAATATCGGCGTCAACATGGGCCTGCTCCCCACGAAGGGGCTGACGCTCCCCCTGGTCAGCTACGGGGGTTCCAGCCTTATTGTCTGCATGGCGGCAGTAGGACTTCTGCTTCGCCTGAGTCACGAGACGCGGGCGGCCGAGCAGGGCGGCAACCGTCGGCGGAGGTCGGCGTCATGAGCGCTCCCGGCGTCCTGGTCATGGCGGGCGGTACCGGCGGCCACGTCTTCCCGGCGCTTGCCGTCGCGACGGCTCTGAGGGGGCGCGGCATCACCGTGACCTGGATGGGAACGCGCACGGGGCTGGAGGCGCGGCTCGTGCCCGAGGCCGGGTTCCCGATCGAATGGGTCGACGTGGGCGGTGTTCGCGGCAAGGGCTTCGCCACCCGGCTGGCGGCGCCGTTGCGTATCGCCCGGGCCGTGAGCCACGCCGCCGGTGTCATCCGCCGGGTGGACCCGGCCATGGTGCTGGGTATGGGCGGCTTCGCGAGTGGTCCGGGTGGCCTTGCCGCGTGGCTGACCCGGCGACCCCTCGTGGTCCATGAGCAAAACGCCGTCGCCGGGATGACCAACCGGGTTCTCGCGCGTTTTGCCGCCAGCGTTCTCGAGGCGTTTCCGGGGAGCTTTCCCGCACCCATCCGCGCACGGGCCGTGGGCAACCCCGTGCGACCCGAAATCGCCGCACTGCCCGCGCCGGCCGAGCGGATGGCCGGCCGCGACGGGCCGGTCCGGCTGCTCGTGCTGGGTGGCAGTCAGGGCGCGCTGCGGATCAACCAGCTTATGCCGGAGGCCCTGGCCGGCATGGACCCCTCGATCCGTCCGGTGGTGCGTCACCAGGCGGGTGCCCTGCATCACGAGAAGGCCGCTGCCGCTTACGCGGCCGCCGGTGTCGAGGCCGATGTTCAGCCGTTCTTGAGCGACATGGCGGAGGCCTACGGCTGGGCGGACCTCGTCCTGTGCCGTTCCGGCGCGCTGACGGTGTCCGAACTGGCGGCCGCCGGGCTCGGCTCGGTCCTGATTCCGTTCCCCGCCGCCGTCGACGATCACCAGACCCTCAATGCCCGTTATCTGGTGGACCCCGGGGCCGCCCTGCTGGCGCCCGAGCACACGCTGGATCCGGAGCGGGTCCGCGGCCTGCTGGAGCCGCTGGTCTCCGATCGTACGCGACTACTTGAAATGGCCGCCATCGCACGCAGCGTGGCGCGCCCCTCGGCCCTGGCCGAAATCGAACAGACCTGCCTGGACGCCGGGCGCCTGGAGGCGGGCCGTGGCTGACCGGATGCGCAGAATCCGTCGAATTCACCTGATCGGCATCGGCGGTGCGGGCATGAGCGGCATCGCCGAGGTGCTGATCAATCTCGGCTATGAAGTCCAGGGCTCGGATCTGCGCTTAAGCCAGGTCAGCCGTCGCCTCGAAACGCTGGGTGCGCGTATCAGCATTGGCCACCGGCCCGAAAACCTGGCCGAAGCCGACGTCGTCGTGATCAGCAGTGCCATTTCGGCGGAGAACCCGGAGGTTGTCGCCGCCCACGAACGGCGCATCCCGGTTGTGGCCCGGGCGGAGATGCTCGCTGAGCTCATGCGTTTCCGTTATGGCATCGCCGTTGCCGGCACTCATGGAAAGACCACGACGACCAGCCTGGTCGCCAGCGTGCTGGCTGAAGGCGGCGCGGATCCCACGTTTGTCATCGGTGGCCGCCTCAAGAGTGCCGACGCCAATGCCCGGCTGGGCTCGGGACGTTATCTCGTGGCGGAAGCCGACGAGAGCGACGCATCGTTCATGCACCTCCAGCCGGTGATTGCGGTCGTCACGAACGTCGACGCCGATCATCTGTCGGCCTATGGCGGTGACGTAGGCCGGCTGCGGCAGAGCTTTATCGAATTCCTGCACAACCTGCCGTTCTACGGCCTTGCCGTTGTCTGTCTGGATGATCCCGGCGTAGCCGGGCTGGTTGAAGAGGTGGCCCGGCCGGTGACGGCCTACGGTTTCGCGGAAGAGGCGGATCTTCGCGCAACCGATTACCGCCAGAGTGGCCGCAAGGCGCACTTCACCGTGGTGGCGGCCGATGGCCATCCGCCGCTTGACGTGGAGCTCAACCTGCCGGGGAAGCACAACGTGCAGAACGCGCTTGCCGCCATCGCCGTCGCCCGCGAACTGGAAATTCCCGATGCAGCCATCATCGCGGCGCTGGACGGCTTCGAGGGAATCGATCGCCGCATGCAGGACATGGGCGAGCTGGTCTGGCCCGGGGGCCGGGCGCTCCTGCTGGATGACTACGGACATCATCCCCGGGAAGTGGCCGCGACGATGGAGGCCCTGCGCGGCGCCTGGCCCGGTCGCCGCCTGGCAGTCGTGTTCCAGCCGCACCGCTATACCCGGACCCGTGACCTGCTGGACGATTTCGCCGCTGTTCTTTCGGAAGCCGACGCGCTGGTTCTGTGCGAGGTCTATCCGGCGGGCGAGGAGGCGATTGCCGGCGCCGACGGCCGCTCCCTTGCCCGTGCCATCCGGTCTCGCGGGCGGGTTGAGCCGGTCTTTCTCGAAGACCTCGATGAGCTCCCCGACGTGCTGCCGGGCGTGCTCGAGGATGGTGATCTGGTCGTGACCTTCGGCGCCGGCAGCATTGGCGCAGCGGCGGCGGCTCTGCCCGATCGTCTGGGGGAAAACGAGGGCGGGACGTCGTGACCGGCCTCGCCGAAACCCTGCCCGCTGTCCGGGGCGATTTGCGCCACGATGAGCCGATGGCCCGGCATACCTCCTGGCGAGTCGGGGGGCCGGCGGATGCCTGGTTCAAGCCGGCCGACGTGGATGATCTGGGTGCATTTCTTGCCGCCGTGCCGACGGATGTGCCGGTTCACTGGGTGGGTCTGGGGAGCAACCTGCTCGTTCGCGATGGCGGCGTGCGCGGTGTTGTCGTGGCCACCCACGGCGTGCTCGGCCGGCTGGAACAGGTCGGTAAGGACGCCGTCTACGCCGAAGCCGGCGTGGCCTGCGCGAAACTGGCGCGGAGCTGTGCCCGCTGGGGCCTCGGCGCGGGCGAGTTCTTCGCCGGCATACCCGGAACCCTGGGCGGCGCGCTGGCCATGAACGCGGGGGCATTCGGCGGCGAGACCTGGCAGCACGTCAAAGCCGTGCGCACCATGAATCGTGCCGGCAGGCAATACCTGCGCCAGGCTGACGAGTACACCGTGGGTTACCGGCACGTGGACGGACCCGGGGATGAGTGGTTCCTGTCGGCGGACCTGGTGTTCCCACCCGGTGAGCCGGCCGCTCACGAGGCGATACGCGACCTGCTCGTGCGCCGCAAGGCCTCGCAGCCCATCGGTCTGCCCAGCTGCGGATCGGTTTTTCGCAACCCCGAGGGCGACCATGCCGCCCGCCTGATCGAGGCGGCCGGACTGAAGGGACGCTGCATTGGCGGTGCCTGCGTTTCCGAGAAGCATGCCAACTTCATCATCAATACCGGCGCGGCCTCGGCGCGGGATATCGAGCGCCTCGTGGCGGAGGTCGCGGACACCGTTGCGCAGGTTCATGGCGTGGTCCTGCAGCCCGAGGTCCGGGTCATTGGAGAGATCTCATGACGCGTTTTCCAGAACGGACACCCGTGACCGATCCCGAGGCGTTTGGCCGGGTGGCGGTCCTGATGGGCGGTTCGTCTGCCGAACGGGAGATTTCCCTGCTGACCGGTAACGCGGTGCTGTCCGCCCTGCAGGACAAGGGTATCGATGCCCACGGCCTGGACCCGGCGGCCGGGTTGGCGGGACTGCTCGACGAGGGCGGCTTCGACCGCATCTGGCTGGCCCTGCACGGCCGCGGCGGTGAGGACGGCGCCATGCAGGGCGCGCTCGAGACCCTGGGTTTGCCTTACACCGGCAGCGGCGTGGCCGGTTCGGCCATCGCGATGGACAAGCTGCGCAGCAAGCAGCTGTTCGGGGCCTGGGGCCTGGGGACGCCGGGCTGGGCCATCATGGGCGCCGCGGACGAGGCACCGGGCATCATCGAGCGGCTCGGCCTTCCGCTGATGGTCAAGCCCGCCCGTGAGGGATCCTCCGTGGGAATGGCCAGGGTCGAGCTGGCCGCCGATCTCGTGCCGGCCTGGGAGGCTGCCCGCAGGTTCGATTCGACGGTTCTGGTCGAGGCCTGGGTCACCGGCGGCGAATATTCCGTGCCGATCCTGCAGGGCACGGCGTTGCCGATGGTGCGCATCGAGACACCCCGGGTTTTCTATGACTACGAGGCGAAGTATTTCGCCGATGACACCCGCTATTTCTGCCCCGCGGGCCTGGCGCCCGATGCGGAAGCCGCCTATGCCGAAGCCGCTCTGACGGCGTTTCGCGCGGTCGGTGCCTCGGGCTGGGGCCGGGTGGACTTTCTGCTTCCGGAGGATGGCCAGCCCCGCTTTCTGGAGGTGAACACGATTCCCGGCATGACCAGCCACAGCCTGGTACCGATGGGTGCCCGCGAGGCCGGTATCGGCTTCGAAGACCTGGCGTGGCGTGTCCTGGAAACCAGTTTTGCCGAACGGGAGGCCGGTCTTGGCTAAGCGTCGCGCCAGGAAAACGCCGAAGGGGCCGTCGACGGCCGGCCGGCTGCTGCTGCAGCTTCGGCGCGCGGCCGCCGGGCTCGGTCTGATCGTGGCGGTCGCCGCGATCGTCTGGCTTGCAGTGCTGTTCCTGGACCGGCCCATCGATGCGGTGACGGTGGAGGGGCCGTTCGAGCGGGTGCCGGTGATCCAGGTGGAGGCCGCCGTGGGAGACCTGCAGGAGGCGGGTTTCCTGAGTGTCGATCTCGACTCGGTGGTCGAGCGCATCGAGGACATCGACTGGGTGGACCGGGTGATCGTTCGCCGGCGCTGGCCCGGCACCCTGTACGTTCGCATCATCGAGCAGGTGCCCGCCGCCCGCTGGGGAGACGACGGCCTGCTCAATACCCGCGGCGAGCTCTTTGTGGAGCATGCCCGCCACGTCCCCATGGAGCTGCCCCAGCTGAGTGGCCCGGAGGGCACCCAGACCACGGTGGCCGAGCGATATCTGGATCTTCGCAACATGCTCACCGAGGCGGGTTTCACGCTGGATGCATTGAATCTCGATGCGCGCGGCGCATGGCGATTCACACTGGGTGGCGGGGTCGAGGTGCGTATCGGCCGGGAGGCTGTGGCCGAACGCCTGGAACGCTTCGAACGTTATGCCGCCCCGCTGATTACCGACCGCATGGCCGAGGTGGCCTACGTGGACCTGCGTTACAGCCGCGGCTTCGCCATCGGATGGGCGACCGGCGATGACGACGACAACGGCAAGGCTAAGGAAACAAAGGCAGATGTCTAAACGATCCGCGCGCGGCCTGATTGTGGGCCTCGACATCGGCACTTCGAAGGTAGTGGCCATCGTCGGTGAATCCACCGAGGACGGCGGAATCGAGGTGGTTGGAATTGGCAGCCATCCCTCCCGGGGACTGAAGAAGGGAGTCGTGGTCAATATCGAGTCCACGGTGGCCTCGATTCAGCGGGCCGTGGAAGAGGCGGAGCTGATGGCAGGCTGCGAAATTCACAGCGTGTACACCGGCATTGCCGGCAGCCACGTCCGCAGCCTCAACTCCCACGGCATCGTGGCGATCCGCGACAAGGAGGTCGCCGCCGGTGACGTCGACCGGGTGATAGACGCCGCCCGGGCGGTGGCGATCCCGGCCGACCAGAAGATTCTGCACATCCTGCCGCAGGAATTTCTGATCGATCACCAGGAAGGCATCCGCGAGCCGATCGGCATGTCCGGTGTACGCCTGGAGGCCAAGGTGCACATGGTCACCGGCGCGGAGAGTGCCGCCCAGAACATCGTCAAGTGCGTTCAGAAGTGCGGCCTGCAGGTAGAGGACATCGTGCTGGAGCAGCTGGCCTCCAGCTACTCGGTGCTGACCGAGGACGAACGCGAGCTGGGCGTGGCCATCGTGGACATCGGCGGCGGAACCACGGATATCGCGGTGTTTTCCGGTGGCGCGATCCGGCATACCGCGGTGATTCCCATCGCCGGGGACCAGGTGACCAACGACATCGCGGTGTCCATGCGTACGCCGACGCACTACGCCGAGGAGATCAAGATTAAATACGCCTGCGCCCTGTCCCAGCTGGCGAACCCCGACGAGACCATCGAGGTGCCCAGCGTGGGCGACCGTCCGCCGCGGCGGCTCGCCCGGCAGACGCTGGCGGAGATCGTCGAGCCCCGCTACGAGGAGCTGTTCACCCTGGTTCGGGACGAACTGGCCAGAAGCAGCTTCGAGGACGTGATCGCCGCGGGCATCGTGCTCACCGGCGGCAGCTCCAAGATGGAGGGGGCCGTCGAGCTGGCCGAGGAAATCTTTCATATGCCGGTGCGGCTGGGGATGCCCCAGCACGTGACGGGACTGGTGGATGTGGTGCGCAACCCCATCCACGCGACCGGTGTGGGCCTCCTGCTCTATGGCCAGCAGGACCACACCAATCGAACGACCGAGGCGCCCATGTCCGGGAGCCTTCGGGAAGTCTGGGATCGCATGAAAGCGTGGTTCCAGGGAAATTTTTGAGTGAGTTGTGTTTTTGAGTGCCGGGTGCCGCTGAACTGACAGAGAGGAGATTCAGCCCATGTTCGAGTTGATGGATGCGTACAGCCAGAACGCCGTGATCAAGGTTCTGGGAGTTGGGGGTGGTGGCGGCAACGCCGTCGCGCACATGATGGATTCGGGGATCGACGGCGTGGAGTTCATATGCGCCAATACGGATGCCCAGGCGCTGGACAATTCCCGCGTCAGGACGTCACTGCAGATCGGCTGCAACATCACCAAGGGTCTCGGCGCCGGGGCCAATCCCGAGGTCGGCCGGCAGGCTGCCATGGAGGACCGGGACCGGATCCTCGAGGTGATCGAAGGCAGCGACATGTTGTTCATCACCGCCGGCATGGGCGGCGGAACGGGAACCGGGGCTGCGCCTGTAGTGGCGCAGATTGCCCGCGAGCTCGGTATCCTGACGGTCGCGGTGGTCACCAAGCCCTTCGTCATGGAAGGCGGGCGGCGCCTGGACACCGCCGAGCAGGGAATCGCCGAGCTGACCAAGTACGTCGACTCCCTGATCACCATCCCCAACGAGAAGCTGCTGACGGTTCTCGGCAGTCACACGACGCTGCTGGATGCATTCAGCGCGGCCAACCAGGTGCTGCAGGGCGCGGTCCAGGGTATCGCCGACCTGATCACCCGCCCGGGTCTGATCAACGTCGACTTCGCCGACGTGCGCACGGTGATGTCCGAGATGGGCATGGCCATGATGGGAACCGGTGTGAGCAGCGGCGAAGAGCGGGCCCGGGAAGCCTCCGAGGCGGCCATCGCCAGCCCGTTGCTGGAGGACATCAATGTCGCCGGTGCCCGGGGCATTCTCGTCAACGTCACCGCCGGCCTGGATCTGTCCATCGGCGAATTCGACGAAGTGGGCAAGGCGGTCAAGGAGTTCTCCTCCGATGACGCCACCGTGGTCGTGGGAACGGTCATCGACCCCGAAATGCAGGGCGAAATGCGGGTCACGGTCGTCGCCACGGGGCTGGGCCAGAGCGGAGCGCGCCGCGAGCAGCCTGAGGTCCGGGTCGTTCGCTCGGCAACACCGCGTCCTGCCTCCGGTCGCGAGCCGGATTATCGTGACCTGGACCGGCCGGCAATCCAGCGTCGCCGGGCCGTCGGACAGGAATTCGCGGGTCCCTATGACAACGAGGAATTGCTCGATATTCCCGCTTTTCTCCGCCGACAGGCTGACTGAAGGGGCTTAACCGGACACGGTCCGGCTGCTACCATTCCCGGCTTCGCCGCGATAGCGTCGCCGTAATGCGCAGCGACTCGGCCCCAAGCGGGGCCCAGAGTGGGGGGTAACCTCATGAACTGGAAGAGAATTTTCAGTTCGGTACTTGATTTGCCAAGGCCGGCCCTCATTTCGGGGGGCGGCCCGCGAGGCCGTCATATGGTTAGACAGCGCACATTAAAGACCTCCATCCGGGCGACCGGCGTCGGCCTGCATACCGGCGAAAAGGTCTATATGACCCTGCGTCCGGCAGCCCCGAACAGCGGCGTGACGTTTCGGCGGGTGGATCTTCCCGAGCCGGTGGACGTGCCCGGGGACGCGCAGCTCGTGGGCGAAACCACCCTGGGGACAACGCTGATACAGGACGGTGTCCGGGTGGCCACCGTCGAGCACCTGATGTCCGCGCTGGCCGGGCTGGGGATCGACAACGTCTATGTGGACCTGAGCGCGTCCGAGGTGCCGATCATGGACGGCAGCGCCGGCCCGTTCGTTTTCCTCATCCAGTCCGCGGGAATAGAGGAGCAGGACGCCGCCAAGCGGTTCGTGCGGATCCGCCGGCCCGTGGAGGTGACCGACGGGGACAAGTGGGCGCGTTTTGACCCCTTCGACGGGTTCAAGGTGAATTTCGAGATCGAGTTCGATCACCCCTTGTTCAAGCGCCACCTCCAGCGCGCCTCCATGGATTTCTCCTCTACGTCTTTTCTTCGGGAAGTCAGCCGGGCGCGCACCTTCGGCTTCATGCGGGACATGGAGATGCTTCGGGACATGAACCTGGCCCAGGGCGGCAGCCTGGACAACGCCATCGTGCTGGATGACTACCGGGTCCTGAACGATGACGGCCTGCGTTACGAGAACGAATTCGTGCGTCACAAGATTCTCGACGCCATCGGCGATCTCTACCTCATGGGGCACGGTCTGGTCGGCGAGTTCAGCGCATTCAAGTCAGGCCACGGCCTGAATAACGCGCTGCTCAGAGAGCTCATCAGTCAGCAGGATGCCTGGGAGGTCGTGACCTTCGACGATGTGGCCCAGTCGCCAATTTCTTACGCTTCGCCGGTTGCGGCCTAGCGGGATTCGCTGCTACCGGGGGGCGTGTTCAGACCGCGAAGCCACGGTGGACCCGGACCTGGGTCCCGCGGATATCGGTATCGCAAAACAGCCTGAGCGGCTCCATCAGGTCCCGGGCATGAAACCTGAGCCGGGCGGCCCAGGCCGAGCTGTCCGCCAGGATCACGAGACGGTCGTCCTTCAGGGTGACCCCCACGACGTGGGCGGCGAGATCATCGGGCAAAAGGCGCTGGACGCGGCAGGTCAGCGACTCCGCATCCCTGGCCCGCTGGACAATATCGCCGAGCCGGGAACCTTGTAACAGGTCACCGAGTCGAACGGGTCCGGGCGCTCGGCGAGGGGGCATGGAATGTGACCTGGTTGCCTTGTCGAGGGTTTGATTTTGCTGCATAGTGGCGCCACTGTAAAAGGCAACGTCGCCGAAAGGCGACAGGCGCAAAGCCACCGGTCTAAGGGTTTCGGCCTATGACAGCGGAGCTGCCAGGATTCAACATAAGGCCCTCCGCCCCGGGAAGGATACCGGATCCGCGGACGCCGAGACTCCCGGTACGCTTCGACTTTACGCCGAAACCTGTATGACCCGAAGGGAGCAGGAACGACGAATGCGAGTCATTGTCACGACTAAAGACGGCCGTTCGCGGCAGATGGATTTCGCCCGGTCCCGCGCGCGCGCGGTATCGGCGGGGGCTGTCCTGACCGTATTGGTCGGCCTGATCGGCCTGGGGTATGCCGGCGGCCGCATGGCCGGCTCGACGCAACCGGCCGAGGCCGTGGTCGCCATGAAAACCGACCTGGCAGTCCAGGAAATCGAGCTGGCCGAGGTGCGTGAGGAGGCCCAGCGCCGTCTCACCGCCCTGGCGGCGAAGGTCGGCGAGCTCAATGCCCACGTGATCCGCCTCGATGCCCTGGGGGAGCGCCTGGTTGCGGTGGCTGAACTCGACGACGGTGAATTCGAATTCAACAGCCTGCCGGCTCAGGGCGGGCCCGACACGGAGGCCATGGAGGCGGCCGTGTCTTCGGCGGACATCGACGAACTCATCGACTCCCTGTCGAGGCGGCTGTCCGATCGCTCCCGTCAGCTGGACGTGCTCGAAGACGTTTTGACCAGCCGCCAGGTGCGGGACGCCGCGCGCCCCGAGGGCCGGCCGATCCGAACCGGCTGGCTGTCTTCCTATTACGGCAAGCGCACCGACCCGTTCACCGGCCGCCAGGCGTTCCACCATGGCGTGGACTACGCGGGCCCGGCGGGCTCCGACGTGCTGGCGGTGGCTGCAGGCGTGGTCACGTTTTCCGGTGAGCGCTTCGGCTACGGGGAAATGATCGAGATCAGCCATGGCAGCGGGCTTGTGACCCGCTACGGGCACAACGACCAGAACCTCGTACAGGTCGGCGACACGGTCCAGAAGGGCGAAGCGATCGCGCTGATGGGATCGAGCGGCCGCTCCACCGGGCCCCACGTGCACCTCGAGGTGCTCAAGAACGGCAAGAAGGTCAACCCGCTGAAGTACGTGCGCTAGGGTCTGGCGAACCGCTCTACGGCGGGCCAATCGATTCTGGCGGTTCCCCGGCCCCGGGGCGTCCCGTAAAATACCGGTTTTTGCCCCCCTGGCCGGACGCCGGCGCGTAGCCCGTTCGCGGCCGTGGGCGGGAGAACCGTGAACAAATCCGGCGCTTGGTCGTGCCCCGCGGGCACACGCGGCGCTGGCTTCCGAAGCGGACGGTCGGTGCCTAACACGAGGTTTCCAGGTGGCGAATATTCTCACCAGTATTTTCGGCAGCCGTAACCAGCGGCTGCTCAAGCAGTACGACAAGCGAATCAAGCGCATCAACAGTCTGGAGGAGAGCTTTCAGGCCCTCGATGACGCCGCGCTCAAGGCCAAGACCGCCGAGTTCCGGGAGCGCATGGAGAAGGGCGAGACCGTGCAGGATCTTCTGCCCGAGGCGTTCGCCGCCTGCCGCGAGGCGGGCCGCCGTGCCGTCGGCATGCGGCCCTTCGATGTCCAGCTGATCGGCGGCATCGTCCTCCACGAGGGCCAGATTGCCGAGATGCGCACCGGTGAGGGCAAGACCCTGGTTGCAACCCTGCCCGCCTATCTGAATGCCCTGCCCGGTCGGGGCGTGCACATCGTCACCGTCAACGAGTACCTGGCGCGGCGCGACTCCGAGTGGATGCGGCCGGTCTACGAGGCGCTGGGACTCACGGTGGGGGTGATTCACGCCGGCCTGGACCCGGAAGCCAAGCGTGCCGCCTATGGCGCCGACATCACCTACGGAACCAACAACGAGTTCGGCTTCGACTACCTGCGGGACAATCTTGCGCATTCGATCGACCTGCGGGTGCAGCGGGAGCTGGCTTTCGCCATCGTCGACGAGGTGGACTCGATTCTCATCGACGAAGCCCGGACGCCGCTCATCATCTCCGGTCCGTCGGAGGGCAGCACCGAGCTGTATCAGCGTATCAACCAGCTGGTGCCAAAGCTGACGCTCCAGACCGAGGAGGACGGCCCCGGGGACTACACGAAAGACGAAAAGACCAAGCAGGCCCACCTCACCGAGGCCGGCCATGCCCACGTGGAAGAACTCATGTCCGGCATGGGCCTCATTCGCGAGGGCGAAAGTCTCTACGATGCCCGCAACATCAGCCTTATCAGCCATCTGAACGCGGCGCTCCGGGCCCATGCCCTTTACCAGCGCGACGTCGAGTATCTCGTCAAGGACGGCGAGGTCGTGATCGTGGACGAGTTCACCGGGCGCACGATGCCGGGCCGCCGCTGGTCCGACGGACTGCACCAGGCCATCGAGGCCAAGGAGGGAGTCCAGGTCCGCCAGGAAAACCAGACGCTGGCCTCGATTACCTTCCAGAACTATTTCCGCATGTACGACAAGCTGGCGGGCATGACTGGCACCGCGGACACCGAGGCCTTCGAGTTCCAGCAGATCTACGGGCTGGAGGTGGTTGTGATCCCGACGCACAAGCAGATGGTCAGGGACGATCGGGCAGACCTGGTCTATCTCACGGTCAACGACAAGTTTCAGGCCATTCTCGAGGACATTCGGGACTGCTCGGAACGGGGCCAGCCCGTGCTCGTGGGCACCACGTCCATCGAGACCTCCGAACTGCTGTCGAAGCTGCTGACCAAGGAAAAACTCAAGCACGAGGTGCTCAACGCCAAGCAGCATGCGCGCGAGGCGGAAATCGTGGCTCAGGCCGGACGTCCCGGGGCGATCACGATTGCGACCAATATGGCCGGCCGCGGCACCGACATCGTGCTGGGCGGCAGCCTCGAGGCGTATCTGGCGGGCCTGCCCGCGGATGACGAGGTGGTGCGCGCCGAGGCGGGCGAGAACTGGCAGAAGCGCCATGCCGAGGTGCTGGAGGCCGGGGGGCTGCACATCATCGGCACCGAGCGCCATGAATCCCGCCGGATCGACAATCAGCTGCGCGGCCGTTCGGGCCGCCAGGGCGATCCCGGGTCCAGCCGCTTTTACCTGTCCATGGAAGACAACCTGATGCGGATCTTCGGTGAGCCGGAGAAGACCAAGGCGCTGCTGTCGCGGGTCGGCATGCGCGAGGGCGAGGCGATCGAGAGCCGGCTGCTGTCGCGCCAGATCGAGCGCGCCCAGCGCAAGGTTGAGGCCCACAACTTCGACATCCGCAAGCAGCTGCTGGACTACGACGACGTGGCCAACGACCAGCGCAAGGTCGTCTACCAGCAGCGCCGGGAGCTCATGGAACTCGAGGACGTGGCCGATATTGTCGTGGGCGTTCGAGAGGAAGTCCTGACGGACCTCGTGGCCAGCCACATTCCCCGCCAGAGCGTCGAAGAACAGTGGGATCTGCCCGGCCTCAAGAACACGCTGGAGAGCGAGTTCGGACTGGATGTCGACGTGGCCGAATGGGTGGAAAACGATCATTCCCTCACGACGGACCCCATCGCGGCCCGCGTGCTGGAGGAGGCCGCCCGCCGCTACGAGGAAAAGACCCAGTCCATCGGCGAGCCGGTCATGCGCCATTTCGAAAAGGCCGTCATGCTCCAGCAGCTGGACATGCAGTGGAAGGAACATCTCGCCGCCATGGATTACCTGCGCCAGGGTATTCACCTGCGCGGTTACGCCCAGAAGAACCCGAAGCAGGAGTACAAGCGGGAAGCCTTCGAAATGTTCAGCGACATGCTGGACCGCGTAAAGCGGGACACGATCAGCATCCTGTCGCGGGTCCAGATTCGCACCGAGGAGGAAGTCGAGGCCCTGGAGAAGGAGCGACGCCAGGAAGCTGCGATGAAATTCCAGCACGCCGAGGCCCCCGCCGCGACGGGCACCGACGGGCCGGTGGCCGCGGGCCCGGTGGCAAACCCGGCGGCAGCGGCGCAGGCCGCCGCCAGGGAGGCCGCCCCGGAACCATTTGTCCGCGACACCCGCAAGGTCGGCCGCAACGAGCCGTGCCCCTGCGGGTCCGGCAAGAAATACAAACACTGCCACGGCCGGTTGAGCTGACGCCGCTCGGCGGACCCGGGGTACGTCACCGGCGCCGGGTATGAGTCTGCCTCGTATCCACGTGCTCGCGGGCGCGCTGGTGGCGCCGGACGGGCGTGTTCTGGTCGCCCAGCGTCCGCCGGGCAAACATCTGGCCGGCGGCTGGGAGTTCCCGGGCGGCAAACGTGACCCGGGCGAGTCCCGGACTTCGGCGCTGGCCCGTGAGCTTGACGAGGAACTCGGCGTGCGCCTGGAGGCGGCACGGCCTCTGATTCGCTTCACCCACGAATATCCGGACCGGATCGTCGACCTGGACGTCTGGCGGGTGGACCGGTGGCAGGGGGAGCCCCGCGGTCTGGACGGCCAGGCGATCGCCTGGTGCGCCATCGGCGAGCTGGACCGCCAGGGCCTGCTGCCGGCGGACCGGCCCATCGTCACGGCTCTGGACCTGCCGCCGCTGGTCGCCATCACGGGCGGCGCGGAATCCCCGGCAATGAAGGCGTCCCTCCGGACCCCCGGCCCCTCCCTGTCACAGGCCCTGGCTGCCCGCGCCGAAACCCTGGTCGCTGCCGGCGCCGGGATGGTTCAGCTCCGGAGCCCGTCGCTGGATCCGGGCGATCTCGCCCGCGCGGCAAGGGACGCGGCCGCTCGCTGCCGGGCGGCGGGCGGGCGGATGGTGGTCAACGGCTTCGATCCGCGGTTGATGGACCTCCTCGCCGAGGGCGCCATCGACGGTTTGCACGTGCCTTCCCGGTATCTCGAAACGCTCGCCCGGACCGGCCGGCCGGCCGGTCTGATCGGCGCGTCCTGCCATGGTCCCGAGGAGCTGGACCGGGCCGCCGCGGCCGGCGCGGATTACGCGTTTCTCAGCCCGGTACGTCCGACCCGGTCGCATCCGGGCGCCCCGGCCCTGGGGTGGGAACGATTCGCGCAGTGGATCGCGCCGGCAAGAATGCCGGTCTATGCTCTGGGCGGACTCGGTCCCGGGGATCTGCAGTCAGCCTGGGCCGCCGGCGCGCAGGGGGTGGCCGGCATTCGCGGTTTCGAGGCATCCGCGAACGGCTAGCCGGGGTTCGGGATATAAGCGAGGCAGTCTGCCGGCATGCGAGGGATCAGGCCGGGTCGTCGTCCCGTTCCGCTTCCGGGGCCTCTTCGCCGGGAATCCCGCGTTCCTCGGTAAACCACGCGCCGAGATCGATCATTTTGCAGCGTTCGCTGCAGAACGGCCGCCAGCGGGCAGCCTCGGTCCATTCCACGGGGCCCCCACAGTTCGGGCATTCGACGGTCAACGGTCCGGCCATCGGGGCAACCTGCGGCGAACTCAGCAGCAGGCCAGCAGAAATTCCACATCCCGGTCCACCTGGACCGGCCGGGTCTCGGTGCCCGCCCAGCTCAGGAACCGGATGGTGAAGCGGTGCTGTCCGCCGCTCACTTCGGGGAACAGCTCACTGCCATCGGGCAGACCGATCCGCACCAGCTGCGCGGCGTCGCTGCGGTCCATGGAGTGCTGGAACATGCCCCGCGGGGCGGTGACCGCCGCGCCCGGGCCGGATTCCCGTGTCATCCACAGCAGGGCGTCGACCGCTTCGCAAAGGGGCCTGAGGATACGGAACCAGCCCTCGAAGTCGGCCTGGCGGGTCTCATGAGGGAGATTCAGCCAGTGCCTGAAATCCGGAAGATCGAATTCACAGGTTCCGCCCGGTATGGCACTGCGGTGGCGGATTGCCGCCAGGAACTCCGAGTCTTTCAGCGGCAGGGTGTAGTTGGCCCCCATCTCGTTCAGATGGGTTCGCAGTTCGGCAACCTGCTCGAGAATGCGCTCCAGGCGCTCCCGGTCCACCCCGGGTGTGGAGGCGTACCGGGACAATCGCGAGCCCTGTCGCTCGAGTTCCTTGAGGACCTCGCCGCGGACATCGCTGCGGGTGACGATGGTGAGGATCTCAATCAGGCTGCCGATCGCCGCGCGGCTCGACCAGGGCGAGTCTCCGTCCGCGTGGTGGCGGGCCTGATCGGCCAGGAATTCCAGGCGCAGGAACGTGCGCATGCGCTCTGAAAGGGGCTGCTCGTACTGGATGATCGGGCCTGCGCTGAGTGCGTTGGTGACGTTGTGGGCTGGGGCGTTCACCCGGCTATTGTCCTACGGTCCCGGTCACTCCGGCAAACGCAGGCCGGCGGGCCGCCTTCCGGGGCCCGGTGTGGCCGCCGGATCGGCTCCCCCCGCCGCGGCAATCTCCCGGTAATACTGGTCCAGGCGGTGCACGCAGGCCTCCAGCTGTTGCAGGGAACCGTCATTGACGATTACATCGTCGGCCCGGGCCAGGCGCGCGGCCCGGCTGGTCTGGGCGGCGAGCATCGCGCCGGCGCCAGCAGGCGTTTCTCCGTCGCGTTCCAGCAGGCGCGCCAGCTGGGGTTCCTCGGCGACATCCACGACCAGCACCCGGTCACAGCTTTCGTCCAGACCGCTCTCCACGAGCAGGGGCACCACGAGAATCTGGTAGGGACCGTTCAGGCGGTCGGATTCCGCCACGAGCGCGCTTCGGATGAGGGGATGTGTAATGGACTCCAGGGCCCGGCGCGCGTCCGGGTCGGCGAACACCCGGCGCCGCATCGCCGCCCGGTCCAGGACACCCTCCGCGTCGAGCACGGCCTCGCCGAAGGTTTCGGTGATCCGGGCCAGACCCGGGGTTCCCGGCGCGACGACGTCCCGCGCGAGCTGATCGGTGTCGATGACAACGGCGCCGGCGCGGGCAAAAGCCTCCGCGACGCGGGTTTTCCCCGAGGCGATGCCGCCGGTCAGACCGACCCGGAGTCCCGGCTGCTGGAAAGGCAGCCGCTGCATCTCAGCCCAGCCCGGCCGCGCCGAGGTAGGCGCCGGTGATGTGTTCGCCCCAGAGCAACGCGATCCAACCGGCGGCCGCGAGGTAGGGGCCGAAGGGTATTGGGACCTGCCGGTCCCGGCCCGCCACGACCATGAGGATGATACCCACCACCGCCCCCACGACTGCTGACAGCAGAATGACCAGCGGCAGCATCTGCCAGCCCAGCCACGCACCGATTGCCGCCAGCAGTTTGAAATCGCCGTAGCCCATCCCTTCCTTGCCGGTGATCAGGCGAAACAGATGATAGACGCTCCACAGCGACAGGTATCCGGCGATCGCGCCGATGACCGCGCTGTCCAGCGGGACGAACAGCCGGTCGCCGTCGGCCAGGTTCACCAGCAGTCCCAGCCAGAGCAGGGGCAGGGTGATGCTGTCGGGCAGAAGCTGGGTGTCGAAATCGATCACCGTGAGCACGACCAGTGCCCAGGTCAGCGCAAAGCCCGCAAAGGCCTGGGGGCCGAACCCGAAGTGCCAGGCGACGGCAGCGGTCAACAGGCCGGTGGCCAGTTCCACTGCCGGGTAGCGCACGGAAATCGGCGTGCCGCATGCCGAGCACTTGCCCCGGAGGAACAGCCAGCTCAGTACCGGGATGTTTTCGCGGACGCGGATGGCATGTCCGCAGGACGGGCATCGGGAGCGCGGCCGCGACAGCGTCATCGGCGGCTCGTCCCCGGCGGCCGCCGTTTCCGGCGCCGCTTCGCCGGCGTCGTCGGCCATCAGCGCGGCGCACTGTTCCCGCCAGCTGTTCCTGAGCATGACCGGCAGACGCAGGGCCACGACGTTCAGGAAACTGCCCACGGTCAGACCCAGCACCAGCCCGAAGCCGATGAACAGGGCGGGCGAGGCCCGAAAGGCCTCGGCTAGGGCGTCCAGCATGTCGCGGGTCCGGCGGGCGCGTCTAGATGACGCTGCCCATCTTGAAGATCGGGAGATACATCGCCACGACCAGGCTGCCGACCAGGATGCCGAGCACGGCCATGATCAGCGGCTCCATCAGGCTGGAGAGATTGTCCACCGCGTCGTCCACGTCCCGCTCGTAGAAATCCGCCACCTTCGCCGTCATTTCGTCGAGGGAGCCGGCTTCCTCGCCCACGGCCACCATCTGGATGACCATGTTGGGGAACAGATCGGTGGCCTCCATGGCCCTCTGCAGGCGCTGACCGGTGGATACCTCGTCGCGCATGGCCAGCACCGCGTCCTCGTACACGATGTTGCCCGTGGCGCCGGCCACGGATTCCAGCGCCTCCACCAGCGGCACGCCGGCGGCGAACATGGTGGACAGGGTGCGCGCAAAGCGGGCGATCGCCGCCTTGCGGAGAATGGCGCCGAGGACCGGGATCTTGAGGGTCATCCGGTCCATGAAGGTGCGGAGCTTGCGGGACCGCTTGTACGTGTAGCCAAACGCGCCCACGGCCGCGCCGATGCCCAGGAGCAGCATCCAGCCCTTTGTTCGGACGAAAACCGACAGGTCGATGACCATACGGGTAAAGGCCGGCAGGTCCGCGCCGAAATCCTTGAAGATGCTCTCGAAGGTCGGGATGACGTAGATCAGCAGGATGATGGACACGATGATCGCCACCACGACCACCGCAATCGGGTAGGTCAGGGCTTTCTTGATCTTCTTCTTGATCGCCTCGGTTTTTTCCTTATACGTGGCGATCTTGTCCAGCAGCGTTTCCAGCGCGCCGGCCTGCTCGCCGGCCTGCACGAGGTTCACGTAGAGGTCATCGAAATAGACCGGGTGTTTGGACAGGGCGTCGGCCAGCGTCACGCCGCCTTCCAGGTCCTGCTTGATCGCGAGCAACAGGCGCTGCATAGCCTGATTATCGTGGCCCGAACCAACGATTTCGAAGGCCTGCACCAGCGGAATGCCCGAGCTCATCATCGTCGCCAGCTGGCGGCTGAAGATGGCGATGTCTTCGGTCGTGATCTTGTCCCGAGCGGCGAACAGGGTGCTCTGCTTGCGGATTCGCGTGGGCACCAGGCCCTGACGGCGCAGGCTGGCGCGCACGGCGGCCTCGCTGGTGGCCACGAGCTTCCCCTTGACCGAGGTGCCCTTGGCGTCCTTGCCTTCCCACGTGAACGGATACTGCTTGCCGGCGATCGTTGCCGTGCTGTCGGCCATGGTTCGTTCCTCTCGTGACGCCTGGGGGTGCGTCGCTCCTTGTCGTTCTCCGTGCCGGCGCCCTCAGTTCCCTGGGTGCCGATCGGGGTGTCCTGTTTCAGGTCCCGTCAGTCGATGGTGACCCGGTTGATTTCTTCGAGGCCGGTCAAGCCGGCGCGAACCTTCTCGAGGCCCGCGCGACGGAGGTCCCAGACCCCTTCACTCGCGGCCTGCTGAGCGATCTGCAGGGAGTTGCCGCCTTCCATGATGATGCGGCCGATGGCGTCGGTCACCGGCAGCACCTGGTAGATGCCCACCCGGCCCTTGTAGCCGTCATTGCAGGAACTGCAGCCCACCGGCGCATAGACCGTGATGCCCGCCTCGATGTCGTCCTTCTCGAAGCCTTCCTTGATCAGCGCCTCCTCCGGAATGTCCTTTGGCTGCTTGCAGTTGTTGCACAGCCGCCGCGCCAGCCGCTGGGCGATGATCAGGCTCACCGTCGAGGCAATCGCGTAGGGCTTTACGCCCATGTCCACGAGCCGGGTCAGCGTCTTGGGGGCATCGTTCGTATGCAGGGTGGACAGCACCAGATGGCCCGTCTGGGCCGCCTTGATGGCGATCTCCGCCGTTTCCAGGTCACGGATCTCACCGACCATGATGATGTCCGGATCCTGGCGCAGAAAGGCCTTCAGGGCCGACGCGAAGGTCAGCCCCACTTTCGGGTTCACGTTGACCTGGTTGATGCCCTGGAGGTTGATTTCCGACGGATCTTCCGCCGTGGAAATATTCCGGTCCTCGGTGTTCAGAATATTCAGGCCGGTATACAGCGACACGGTCTTGCCCGAGCCGGTGGGGCCGGTCACCAGGATCATTCCGTAGGGCTTGGCCAGGGCGTCCATATACAGCTGTTTCTGGAAGTCCTCGTAGCCCAGGGCGTCGATGCCCAGCTTCGCCGACGCCGGATCCAGAATACGCAACACCACCTTTTCCCCGAACAGGGTGGGGCAGGAGTTGACACGGAAATCAATGGAGCGGTTCTTGGACAGCTTCAGCTTGATACGGCCGTCCTGGGGCACCCGCCGCTCGGCGATATCGAGCCGGGCCATGACCTTGATTCGGGCGGTGACCTTCTGGGACAGGGCCAGCGGCGGCCGCGCCACCTCCTTGAGTACCCCGTCGAGTCGGGTCCGCACCCGGTAGGCCTTCTCGTACGGCTCGAAATGGATGTCCGAGGCGCCCTTGCGGATCGCGTCCAGCAGCACCTTGTTGACGAACCGCACCACGGGCGCGTCTTCCACGTCGTCCCGGGTGATGTCCTCGGAGGTCTCCAGCTCTTCGCCGGTCTCCAGGCTGTCGAGGTCGAAATCATCGTCGTCCAGCGACGACATGGACGTGTCCACGGCCTCCAGGCTCTTGGAAAGCCGCTCCTTGAGCTTGTCTTCCTCGACGATGACCGCTTCCACCGACAGGCTGGTCTGGAAGCGGATGTCGTCCACCGCCTGCAGATTGGTGGGATCGGACACGCCGATGAACAACTTGCGGCCCCGCCGGAACAGGGGCAGGACCGAGTGTTTTTCCAGCACCTTGCCCTTGACCGAGCGGACAGCCTCGAGGTCGATCTCCACGGCCTCCAGGTCGAGGACCGGCACGCCGAACTCCTGGGCGGCGGCCTGGGCCAGGTCCCGGGCGTCCGCGAGATTCTTGGCGACCAGCCAGGCGACCAGCGGCGTCTTGTCCTCGCGGGCGTCGTCGATGGCCTGCTCCATCGCCGAGGCGTCCACGATGCCGTCCTTGACCAGGCGGCGGGGCAGCCCCGTGAGGGAGGTTTTCAGAGCGGTTACGGCCATGGCGGGTTCAGTCCCTTGCGTATCCCCGGGCGGTCAAGCCCTGTCTGTCGTGTCTGCCGGAGCGGCGGCTCCTCGGTCCGGGGTTCCCGGAGCGGCCGATCCTGTTGCCGGGCTCTCTGCCGGAGCCTCGGCTTTGACCATAATATAGGGAAAGCCCCTGAAACAATACGTGATCGGGATCTCGCTTCCACGCGTTCTTTCGGAGGTTCTCCGCCGGAAAATCCGGGCCGCCGGCATTGCCTCTTCAGGCATCCGGACCGCGGCGCCGGAACGAAAAAGAGCGCGCCCTCCGAAGAGGGCGCGCCCGCGGCAATCCTTGCCAGTTTCTTCCTTGAACTCGATGGTTCCTGCCTTAGATGCGGCAGTTGGCCGGAACGTACTTGTTGTCCGCGGCGGCGCTGACGGCACAGGCCCACTCGATCGGGCCGTCCGGCACGGTGCCCGCGGCAAGCGCGGCGCCGGTGGCCGTCGGCGTCAGGGTCAGGGCGACGTCCTTGGCGTTGGCGTTCATGGTGATGGAGATTTCGCCGCTACCGCCGTCAATAGCCATGGCGGCGACGTTCTCGGTGCCGGCAGCGGGGAAATCCCAGCCCTGGCCCAGATCGGCAACGGCCGAAGAGGCGTTCTCGGACACGGTGGACTTGGCGGACGCGGCCAGGGCCAGGCCCTCGGAAACACGCGAGCGCACCAGGTAGTCCTGGTAGGCGGGCAGCGCGATGGCGGCCAGGATGCCGATGATCGCGACCACGATCATCAGTTCGATGAGGGTGAAACCCTGCTGCTTGCTGCGAATGTCGTTCACTTGTCGTCTCCCTGAGAGAAAAATCTTGTTCGTCGGGTCACACGGCGATAGTTCGCCTGTGCCGGAGGTGTATCAAGGGTCGTGCCAACTCTTCGCAGGGCGATTGCAAGTAGTTGAAAAAAATAAGATTATTGCGACATTCCGGGCTCCCCGATGTGTCGGTAATCTGCGTCAGCCTGCTGCGGGTGAGGTCAGGAACTGACAATTTGCGTCAGTTTCTTGTTCGAACGACGCACCCGGGAAGCCCGCGTGGGCGGATGGCGACGGGAAATGACCTCCAACGCCGTTCCGCGGCGAGCGAAAGGGGCGGCAAGCCGTCTTTCGACGCGGCGCGTTTGCCGCGCTCAGCCGGAGTCGCCTGATGAGCCGGGCTTGCGGCTCGGCGGAGGCTATTCCAGACCCAGCTTCTTGATCCGGTAGCGCAGCGCCCGGAAGCTGATGCCCAGCAGTTTCGCGGCCTGGGTCTTGTTGTATCGGGTTTGCTCGAGCGCCTTGACGATGGCGTCGCGTTCCATTTCCTCCAGCTGGCTGCCGAGCGGCCCGCCGGGTCCGGCCTGCCCCGGCCCGGCCCCGGCGCCTGGCCCGGGTCCGGGACGCAGCTGGATGTCGTCGGCGTCGATCACGCCGTCGTCACACAGGGTCAGGGCCCGCTCGAGCACGTTTTCCAGTTCCCGGACATTGCCGGGGAAGTGGTAGCTCCTTAAGGCTTCCCGGGCGGCGGGCGTGAGTTCCGTGCGCGCCAGGCCCATGCGCGGCCCCAGCCTGTCGAGCATGAAGCTGGCGAGTTCGAGCACATCTTCGCTGCGCTCCCTCAAGGGCGGGACACGAAGCTCGATGACGTTGATCCGGTAAAAGAGATCCTCCCGGAAGTCTCCCTGGGCCACCAGTTCGCCCAGGTCCTTATGGGTGGCGGACAAGAACCGCACATCCACCGGGACTTCCTTTACCGCGCCCACCGGTCTTACCGTGCGTTCCTGGATGACCCGCAGGAGCTTCACCTGCATATGCAGCGGCAGGTCGGCGATTTCGTCCAGAAACAGCGTGCCGCCCTCGGCCGACAGGATCAGGCCCTCCTTGTCCCCGGTCGCCCCGGTGAAGCTGCCCTTGGTGTGGCCGAACAGCTCGCTCTCCATGAGTTCGGACGGAATCGCCCCGCAGTTGACCGGGACGAACGGCCGGTCGGCCCGCGGCCCGGAATCATGGATCAGTTTTGCCACGAGCTCCTTGCCGGTGCCGGATTCGCCGCAGATATGCACCGGAGCCTGGCTGCGCGCCACCTTGCCCACCATCCGGCGCACGCTTTCCATGGTGGCCGAGGATCCGATCAGGCCGCCTGCCTCGTCCGGCGACGCCCCCCGAACGCGCACCGCCGTGGCCACCAGCTTTCGCAGGTCGCCGACATCCAGGGGCTTGGACACGAAATCGAAGGCGCCGAGCTTCAGCGCCCGCACCGCGGACTCCACGTTGCCATGAGCGGTGATGACCGCGACCGGGGTTCCGGCGCTGTTGGCCTGCATCCATTCCACGAGTTCCAGGCCGTCGCCGTCCGGCAGGCGCATGTCCGTAAGACAAAGGTCATAGGTCGTTTCGCCGAGTCGTTCCCGGGCTTCGTTCAGATCCGCGGCCGTTGTCGGCGCCAGGTCCATCTGCTCCAGAGTCATGGCCAGCAGGTCGCGGATATCGGGCTCGTCATCGACGACGAGCACCCTGGCCCGGCTGGTGGCGGCGTTATCGCCTTTGGATTTCCTGATCGCCACTACGTCTCCCAGCGCTGGGGATCGGCAAAGATAATACGAAATACGCTACCGCCGCCTTCCCTGGGCTCATAAAGCAGCGCCGCGCCGTTGGAGCCGCAGAGCTCCCGGCAGATAAACAGGCCCAGGCCGCTGCCGCCGTCACCGCTGCGGCCTCTATAGAACGGCTCGAATATCCGGTCGGAGGATTCAGCGGACACTCCCGGCCCCCGGTCGCGCACTTCCAGAAACGGCCGGCCGGTCCCGGCCCGGCGCCCGCTGACGAGTTCGATCATGATCGCGATGGTCGTGCCGCCCGGTTCGCCGTTTCCGCCGGCTTCCGGCATCCCGTAGCGGACGGCATTCTCGCAGAGGTTCCAGAGAATCTGGTGCAGATGGTCCCGGTCCATCCGTACCTCCAGCTCCGGGTCCGCGTTCTCGATCACGAGCGCGGACTCGGGAAACTGCATGGTGGCCGCGAACTCGGCGCGAAACTGGGCCAGCCATTCGGGCAGATCCAGGCGCTCAGGGCGCGTGGTCTCGCGCCGCGACAGCTGCAGGACGTTGTCCACGATCTTGCCGACCCGCTTGGCGTTGGCGACGACGATGCCGGCGAGTTTCTGCTCGCTATCACCCAGCTGCGCCGACTCCGCGAGAAGCTGGCCGGCGTGACTGACCGCACCGACGGGATTGCGTATCTCGTGGGCGATACTCGCCGACAGTCGGCCAAGGGCCGCCAGTTTGGTCTGCTGGACCTTTTCGGCCACCACCGATACGTCCTCGAGGAAAATCAGGATGGCCCCGCTGCGGGGCCGGCCGATCGGTGCGAAATAGGGGTTGATCATCGTGCTGCCGTCGGCGGCGGCAAATGCCGGAGGCGTCTCGCTGGTGCCTTCCCTGCGCCACAGGGCCGCGTACTCGGAAAGGTACTGGGAGACGTCCTTGAGGTGCAGGCCGCGCCGGGTGGCGTCGGTACCCAGGTATTTGGCGGCGGCCTGGTTCATCAGGCGGATCCGGTCGTCGCCATCGACGACGATGATGCTTTCGCGCAGGTTCTGGATGATGTACTGGTTGAGCTGGGCGAGGTTCTCCAGGTCCACGCTGCGCTGACGGGCCAGCGCCTCGTTCTCCTGGATGCGCCGGGCCAGCGGGTTCACGGCCAGGCCGATAAACATGAGGATGGCGCCCAGCACGCCGGCCGGCATCATCGAGTCCAGCGTGGCTTCGCCGCTGGCCACCAGGACGTACTGCTGGGCCAGCATCGCCAGGGCCGCGGCGGACGCCAGAGTCAGCGAACGCTGTCTCGAGCTGATCAGGCCCAGTGCGCCGATCGTGATCACCAGCAGGTTGCCCAGTCCGGTGCCCCATCCGGTCGCGTGGACCAGCAGGCTGACCACCGTTATGTCGACGGTGGCCTGGATCAGGATCTGGGCACTGACGGACGGCCAGCGCTGGGTGACCGCAAAGTCGTTGATCGCGGCAAAGACGAACGCCGCCAGCGTGGTCGCGAAGAACAGCTCCGGGCGGGCCTGGCCGATGAGGTGGGGCTTCTCCGGGTAGAGAAAGAGCGCCAGGAGGAAGATTGCCGCCAGCATCCGGAAGACGTTGAGCAGCCGCAGAACCCGCCAGGAGAACTCCGGGGCGGTGATGTCCGGGGGGCCCGGCTCGATCAGGGGGGTGGCAGACGACATGCGTGGGCGACGTGGCGTTGGTTCATGGGGTTTTGCGGAATCCGGATCCGAAATCCGGATCGGCAGCCGGCGGACCGGCTCATTCTGAAGAGCCGCCGGGCCCGGAGCAAGGCGCTTTTGCCTAATGCGGCCGATTGGCCCAAAATACGCGCCCCGACTTCGGCGGGATCTCGTCCGCCGGGTGTCCTGCCCACCAGCCGCATGTTGGAGCCGGCATGAATCTTCACGAATACCAGTCAAAGCAGCTTTTTTCGGAATACGGCATCCCGGTGCCGCACGGCATTGCCGCCCGGACCGCCGACGATGCGGCCAAGGCCGCGCAAGACATCGGCGGCGATCTCTGGGTCGTTAAGGCCCAGGTACACGCCGGCGGCCGCGGCAAGGCCGGCGGGGTCAAGCTCTGCGAAACCCCCGCCGCGGCCGGCGAAGCAGCCGAAGCGATGCTGGGCTCCACGCTCGTGACCCCGCAGACCGGCGCCGAAGGACTGCCGGTCAATGCAGTGATCGTCGAGGCGGGCTCCGGCATCGCCCGTGAGCTCTATCTAAGCCTGGTGGTCGACCGGGCCCATGAGCGGGTCGTGTTCATGGCCTCGGCCGCCGGCGGCATGGACATCGAGGAAGTTGCTGCCGCGACCCCGGAGAAGATCTTCACCGTGGCGGTCCATCCCGCCGCGGGCCTGCAGCCCTACCAGGCCCGCCGGCTTGCATTCGGTCTGGGCCTGGAAGGCGACCAGATCAAGCAGTTCGTCAAGATCGTTCAGGCGCTCTACAAGCTGTTCATCGAGCGCGATGCGAGCCTGGTCGAGATCAATCCCCTGATCGTGACGAACGACGGCGACGTGGTCGCTCTGGACGCCAAGATCAACATCGAGGACAACGCCCTGTTCCGGCAGCCCAAGCTGCGGGAATGGCGTGATCCGTCCCAGGAAGACGAGATGGAGAACCGGGCCAGTGCCCACGACCTCAACTACGTTTCCCTGGACGGAGACATCGCCTGCATGGTCAACGGCGCGGGCCTGGCCATGGCGACCATGGACCTCATCAAGCTGCATGGCGGCGAGCCCGCCAACTTCCTGGACGTGGGCGGCGGTGCGACCGCCGAGCGGGTGGCCGAGGCCTTCAAGCTGATCCTGTCCAACAAGAACGTCAAGGCAATCCTCGTCAACATCTTCGGCGGCATCGTGCGCTGTGACCTCATCGCCGAGGGCGTCATCGCCGCCGTCAAGGAAGTGGGCGTCGAGGTGCCGGTCGTGGTTCGCCTCGAGGGCACAAATGTGGACAAGGGCCGCGAACTGCTTGCTTCCAGCGGGCTGGACATCATTGCCGCCACGGACCTTACCGACGCCGCCAAGAAGGCGGTGGCCATCTGAATCGTATCGGGACCCAGACATGAGCATCCTCGTCAACAAGGACACCAAGGTCATCTGCCAGGGCTTTACCGGCCGCCAGGGCACCTTTCATTCCGAGCAGTGCCTCGAGTACGGCACGCGGCTGGTGGGCGGCGTGACCCCCGGGCGCAGCGGCGAGACCCACCTGGGCCTGCCGGTGTTCGACACCGTGCATGACGCCGTCGCGGACACGGGCGCGGAGGTCAGCATGATCTACGTGCCGGCGCCGTTTGCCGCCGATGCGATTCTGGAAGCAGCCGACGCCGGTATCGGCCTGATCGTGTGCATCACCGAGGGTATCCCGGTCATGGACATGGTGCGGGTCAAGTCGGCTCTCGCCGAGCGCGACTGCCGGCTGATCGGCCCCAACTGCCCCGGCATCATCACGCCCGGCGAAGCGAAGATCGGCATCATGCCCGGCTTCATCCACCAGCCGGGCAAAGTCGGCATCGTGTCCCGGTCGGGCACCCTGACCTACGAAGCCGTCTACCAGACCACCCAGACGGGTCTCGGCCAGTCCACCTGCGTGGGAATCGGCGGCGACCCGGTCCGGGGCATGGACTTCATCGACTGCATGGAACTCTTCGAGGCAGATCCGGCCACCGAAGGCATGATCATGGTCGGGGAGATCGGCGGCAGCGACGAAGAGGCCGCCGCCGAATACATCCAGGCCCATGTAACCAAGCCGGTGGTCGCCTACATCGCCGGCGTGACCGCGCCTCCCGGCAAGCGCATGGGGCATGCGGGCGCCATCATCTCCGGCGGCAAGGGAACGGCCGGGGAGAAGTTCGCGGCGCTGGAAGCCGCCGGCGTTACCACCGTGCGATCACCGGCGGAGCTGGGCAGCGCCATCACCGAACGTCTGGGCGGCTGAGGCCGGCCCGGGCCCGCGCCTGACACCATCGAACCCCGCGCGTTCCGACATGGCTGACCCCAACATGGCCCGGCAGGACGATCGGGACCTGATCGTCGGCAGCGTGCATCCGAAACCCGGGGCCGCGCTTCGCGTCGCCCTCGCGCAGATGAATCCGGTGGTCGGCGATGTGGAACGCAACACCGACCGGGTGCTGAGGCTCGCCGCCCTGGCGCGGGACGAGCTGTACGCGGATCTCATCCTGTTTCCGGAACTCGTCATCTGCGGGTACCCACCCGAGGACCTGCTGCTACACCGCGGCATGCAAAAACAGGTGGACGATGCCCTGGAGCGGATTCGCCGCGGCCTGGACGGTATCGCAGCGCTCGTGGGTTACCCGGAATATGACGGTGAGCAGATCTATAACAGCGTCGGGCTGGTGGCGGACGGAAAGCTGACCGCGAGCTACCGTAAGCAGTGCCTGCCCAACTACGGGGTTTTCGACGAAAAACGGTATTTCACCGCGGGCACGGAGCCGACGGTCGTGAATCTGAACGGCCATCGCCTGGGCCTGACCATCTGCGAGGATGTCTGGGAGATGCCGCCGGCCCTGCGGACCCGCGACGCCGGCGCCGAGGTCTTGCTGGCGATCAACGGATCTCCCTACGACACGACCAGCTCGGCGCGCCGAGCCCGCGTGCTGGCGGACCGCGTCGCGGAGACCGGCCGGCCGTTGGTCTACCTGAACATGGTCGGCGGCCAGGACGAGCTGATATTCGACGGCGGCTCCCAGGCCTTGAACCGCGATGGCTCAACCGTCTTCCAGGCGCCGATGTTCGAAGAGGGGCTGTATGCCCTGGATATCGCCCGGGACGCGGAAGGTTCCACCGTGGTGCCGGCCGGACCGCACACGCCCGCCCCGCTGCCGGATCACGTGGAGGGCGTCTACCGGGCCCTGGTCCTGGGGACCCGCGACTACGTCACCAAACACGGCTTTCCCGGCGTGGTCATCGGCCTCTCCGGCGGCATCGACTCGGCGCTGACGCTGGCGATCGCGGTCGATGCCCTGGGCGCGGACCGCGTCCGGACGGTCATGATGCCGACCCGCTATACCCGGGACATCAGTCTCGCCGACGCCCAGGCCATGGCCGACGGTCTCGGGGTTCGCTACGAGGTGATTTCCGTCGAGCCCATTTTCGATTCCGTGCTGGCGGCGCTGTCGGAGGCCTTTGCGGGCACGCAGCCCGACGCCACCGAAGAGAACATCCAGTCCCGGGCCCGGGGCATTATTCTCATGGCGATCTCCAACAAGTTCGGCTCCATGGTGCTGACCACCGGCAACAAGAGCGAAATGGCCGTGGGTTACGCCACGCTCTACGGTGATATGGCTGGCGGGTTTGCGCCGATCAAGGACTGCAGCAAGACGCTGGTGTACAAGCTGTCCCGTTACCGCAACGGGATTTCGGGCGTCATCCCCGAGCGGATCATCGAACGCCCCCCTTCCGCGGAACTGGCTCCCGACCAGGTCGACACCGATTCCCTGCCACCCTACGAGGTGCTGGATCCGATTCTCGAAGCCTTCATCGAAGAAGACTGCAGCGTGGACCAGATCGTCGAGCGGGGCTATGACCGGGCCACCGTGGGCCGGGTGCTGGGCCTGGTGAAACGCAATGAATACAAGCGCCGGCAGGCGCCCCCCGGGATCCGGATCAGTCGCCGGGCCTTTGGCCGCGACTGGCGTTATCCGATCACCTCGGGCTACGGATTCGAGCCCCGCTGAAGCGAAGCTGCCGGCCGGGCCGCGCCGTTATCGAAACGGACCTCAGCGTTTCCAGGGCAGCCAGGCCCAGCCCTGGCCGCCGGGGCGGGTGCCGTAGGCGAACGCCTCGTCCGGATAGTTTTCCTCGAGCACTTTCATGGCGTCGGCCGAGAGTTCCTCGAGCTCGAGCTCGTCGTAGCAGCGAACCAGCAGCTGCAGGGCCTGAACCACCGACGGGGTTTCCTGGTAGGTTTCCAGCACGTACTTGGCCCGGTTCGCCGCCGCCACGTAGGCGGTCCGGCGCACGTAATAGTCCGCTACCCAGATCTCATACTCGGCGAGCCGGTTGCGCAGATACACCATGCGCTGACGGGCGTCGGGTGCATAGGGGCTGTCGGGGTAGGTCTGCACCAGCTGGGAGAATGCGTTGAAGGAGTCCATGAGCTGACCCGAGGGACGCTTGGCCAGGTCGATGCGAAAGAACTTCTCCATCGGCCCCCGTTCGCGCTCGAAGTTGACCAGACCCTCGATGTAATAGGTGTAATCCACCCGGGGATGGGTCGGATTCTCCCGGCGGAACACCTGGGCTTCCTCGACGGCCTGTTCGCCCTGGTCGGCCCGGTAATAGGCGTACATCAGGTCCAGCTGGGCCTGGCGGGCGTAGTCCGAGAATGGAAAGAACGCCTGCAGATTCTCGTAGTAGCGTATGGCAATGGGCCAGTTACCGGCGCTGATGCTCTTGTTCGCCCGCTCATACATGCGCCGGGCGTCCTCGTCGGGGTCGATCACCACGTCGTCGTCCCCGCCGAACCAGGAGCAGCCCGCCGAAAACAGGATCGCCGTGAACAGCAGCAACCCCGAGGCTGTCCGGAGCGGGAATCGTTGGCGGATATGACGTTGGAACATTCGGCTTCAGCGGCGGGTGGGCCGGTTGGCGGCGCCCCGGCGAAGCGCGGCATTATAGCGTAAACTCGCGGCCATCATGGCCGGCCAGACCTCCTCGGAAGAGTCCCTCGAGCACCGGGCCGAGGTCCCGGATTCCCTGTCCGGCAAGCGCCTCGACCAGGCCCTGGCCGCGCTGTTTCCGGACTTCTCCCGCAGTCGCCTGAAAGCCTGGATCCTGGCCGGTCGGGTCACCGTGGACGGTCTGGAGCGCCGGCCCCGGGACCCGGTCCACGGAGGTGAGCAGGTCCTGCTGCGGGCCGAGCCGGAAACCCGGACCCAGGCCGCGCCGGAACCGATACCCTTAAATGTCCTGTTCGAAGATGACACCTTGCTGATAATCGACAAGCCCGCGGGCCTGGTGGTTCACCCCGGAGCGGGAAATCCGGGCGGGACGCTCCAGAATGCGCTGCTCCACCATCGACCTGAGCTCCGCAACGTGCCCCGTGCCGGCATCGTGCATCGCCTGGACAAGGACACGACGGGCCTGATGGTCGTGGCCGGCACCGAGACCGCACACGCCACGCTCGTAAAGGCCATGGAAGCCCGCGAGGTGCGCCGCGAATACGAGGCCGTCTGTCTCGGTGTACTGACCGCCGGCGGCACCGTGGACGCCAGCATCGGACGCCACCCGGTGGACCGCCTGCGAATGGCGGTCAGGGATACCGGCAAAACGGCCCGAACCCACTACCGTGTCATGGACCGGTATCGCGGTCATACCCGCGTTCTGTGCCGGCTGGACACCGGCCGGACCCACCAGATCCGGGTGCACATGGCGCATATTCGCCATCCGCTCGTCGGAGACCCCGTCTACGGCGGCCGGCTGGCCATTCCCCGCGGCGCCACGCCGGAACTCGGCGACACGCTGCGTCGTTTCCGCCGCCAGGCCCTTCACGCGCGGCGCTTGAGCCTCGCCCATCCCGGCAGCGGGGAGGAGATGTGCTGGGAGGCGCCCCTGGCCGTCGACCTCGCCGCCCTGATCCGGGTCCTGGAAGCCGACCGGGCCGCCGCTGTAGCGGATCGGCCGTGAGCGCGTCGGACTCGGACGTCGCGTGGCTCGAGGCGGACTGGCCGGTTCCCGGCCGGGTACGCGCGCTCACAACGCTGCGCACCGGTGGAGTCAGCGGCGGCCCGTTTGCTTCGCTGAATCTGGGCGCCCGTGTCGGTGACGATCCGGGGGCGGTTGCCGCGAACCGGCAGCGGCTGGCCAATGCGGCAGGCTTGCCCGCCGAACCCGTCTGGCTAAGGCAGATACACGGGGTCCGAGTCGTGCGTGCCGGCGACCCGGTTGCGGAGGATACCGAGGCTGACGCGGCGTTTACCGACCGGCCGGGGGTGGTCTGTGCCGTGCTGACGGCGGACTGCCTCCCGGTGTTTCTCGCCCGCACCGACGGCAGCGCCGTGGCGGTGGCTCATGCGGGCTGGCGTGGGCTCGCCGCGGGCGTGATCGAATCCACGGTCGCCGCCCTCGATCCCGAGCAAGGCCCGCTGGCGGCATGGTTGGGACCCGCCATCGGGCCGGATGCGTTCGAGGTGGGGCCCGAGGTTCGCGAGGCGTTCGTGGTCCGGCATCCGGAGGATGAATCGGCCTTTCGCGCGGGCCACGGCGACCGTTACCTGGC
>JARFQW010000158.1 GCA_029287575.1 Gammaproteobacteria bacterium
GCCGTGCTTGCCCGCGCCGTGGTGGTCGGCAAACGCCGGCGACAACGCGATTCCGGCGGAGGCCACCAGGATCGCGGCCAGCTGCAAAACGGCCGCTCGCCGACGAGGTTCGGCCGGGGTCCGGTTGCTTCGTTTCATCTGGATCTCCAGGTTTCGGTTGATGGCGGCATGCGGAAGAGCATAGCGCGTTTGCGCGAGCCCGCTCCGTCGGGTGACTTCTGGTGGCAGCCTCGCCGTGGATCGGTACCCGCCCGCTGCCGCCCCGGCGAATCAGTCGCCGGACATTTCGAACTGGCGGCGCGCCTCGGCGCGTAGCTGGGTCCGCTCGAAGGCCAGCCGGTAGGCCAGGTAGTAGGAGACCACGTTGCGGACGTAGGTAACGGTCTCCCGGCCGATCCGCTGTGCGGCAATCAGTTCCACGTTGTCGAACCATCGGTCCGGGTCGAGGCCGGCTTTTCGAGCTGCGGTGCGCAGACCCGCGACCCGCGCGGGCCCGGCATTGTAGGCGGCCAGGCCCAGCAACCATTGATCCATGGCACCAATGTGGGCGTCGCCAAAATAGCGGTCCATCAGAAACCGCAGATATTTGGTGCCTGCGTGGATATTGCCTTCCAGAGTGCTGACGTCCTTGATGCCGACGTTCTTGTCCCGCGCCGTGGACGGTTTGATCTGCATCACCCCAACCGCCCCGGAACGGCTTCGCCGCGACTGGTCCAGACCGGATTCCTGGTACGCCTGCGCCGCCAGCATCAGCCAGTGGATGTCGTATTGCCGGCCGTATTTCCGGAACAGGTCCGCTTCCTCGGAAAGCAGCTGGCGCGCTTCCTCGTCCAGGGCGTCCACTACCAGGTGCCGGTTGCCCACATAGCGTTCGACCAGAACGTTGCCGATCAGCGTGCCCACCTTGTGGCCGGCGACGAAGTGGTTCACCTCGGCGGCAAGCTTCGGGCTGTTTTTTCTGAATGCCCAGGCAATGTCCGCATTCTCCCGGACAGACAGTTCCGGGTGGGGCTGAAGTCCGGGTATGGCGGCCTCGAAGAACAGCGCTTTGTGGCTGTCCACTACAGTGGCCTCGGCGAGACCGGCGGCAACCAGGCCGAGAATATCCTCGTCCTCCAGAACTTCGTAGGCGGGCAGAATGTCCACGGGTTCCAGGCCGCGGGCAGCGAAATCGGCATTGAGACTCTGGAGGCTGTCGAAATAGCTGCTGGACGCGCGAACCAGGACCGAGCGGCCGGCCAGATCGTCCACGACCCTGATCGGTGCGGCGGACGGGCCGGTCACAACGATTTCCTGTACGTCGCTGGTGAACGGCAGCGAGAAGTCCACCTGGCCCGAGCGGTCGGCCGTGACCGTCAGATTGCTGGTGGCGAGGTCGATCTGGCCTTCCAGCAGCCAAGGCAGCATCCGGTCCCGGCGGACGGGAACCAGCACCACGTGGATCTGATCGGCGGCCTTTCTCAGACCGAGGCGCTTGTTCAGCGCGGCCTCGAACTGGCGCAGCAGCTCATAGGTCACGCCCCGGGGCCGACCCTGGTCGAAGTACAGGAAGAAGCTGCTGTGGACGACGCCGACCCGGATTCGGCGCCGTTTGAGCATGCCGTCGAGATCCCCGGTCCACCGCTCCAGCACCGGGGCCAGCTCATCGGGAATCTCGACCTCGGGAAGCTCCGGCATTGCGGGCCGCTCAGGCTCTGCCTCCGGGATCGCGTCGGCTCCGGGTTCCGGGCCGGACCGGCCGCAGGCGGAGATTGCCAGGGCGCTGAAAATGACAAACACGAGCAGGCCACGAACTCCGCGTATCGGATTTGCCAATGGGCTCTCCCAGAGTGTCCGGATGTTTCCTCGAACACCGCTATGATACGGATCTGGCCGGCTTGCCATTGCCGCAATGCCGCAAGACGGCGACAATGGAGCATTGACCGCACAAGGATGATCCGTGTCCTCGATCAACGATACGGCCGCGCCCGCCGGCGCTGTCTCCCGCTACCGACTGCAGCATCGGGTCACTGCGTTCATGCTGGCCCTCATCGGCCGCCTGCTGGCCGCCGCGAGCGAAGTGGACCCGACGATACGCGGGGAGGTCTCGGCCATGCCGCCGGGCCAGACCTTCCTGCTCGGCGTTCGTCCCGCCGGCCCGGCACTCATCATTAGCGAACACGATGGCCGCCTGCGTCCGGTCGCCGCTGTACCTGACGGCGCACCGCTGGCCGCATTCGAATTCAAGCACATCGAACACGCGTTTCTGGCCATGACCTTCCAGGAGAGCACGCCGCAGTCCTTCGCCAACGATCGTATGGTTTTCGAGGGCGACATCGCGATGGCGATGAAGTTCGTGCGCTGTCTCACGCGCATGGAAACCCTGATCCTGCCGAAGATCATTGCCCGCCTGGCCGTCAAAACCTATCCGGAAAACCTGCGCTTCGGCGAAAAACTCGGGACCGGTTCCCGGATTTATCTCCGTCTTGTCCGAAATCTCTTCATCCGCAGCTGAGCACCCATGTCCAAGCCTTACTACGAGTTCTTTTCGCCGGTAAAAATTCTCGCGGGTCATCGCGCCCTCGAGCACCTGGGCCACGAACTGGCCACCCACGGCGTTGCCGCGCCGCTGGTCGTGACCGACCGTGGTGTGCGCGAGGCCGGTCTAACCGACCAGGTCACGGCGGCGCTGGAGGCGTCCGGCATTCAGACGCGTGCGATCCACGACGACGTGCCACAGGACTCCTCTACCAGAACCGTCGCTGACATCGCGGAGCGCTACCGGTCCTGCGGCGCGGACTGCCTTATCGCCGTGGGCGGCGGATCGGTCATCGACACTGCCAAGGGCGTGAACATTCTCGTGTCGGAGGGAGGCAGCGACTTCCGCGAGTACTCCGGCGACGGCGTGGTGAAACGCCCGCTGAAACCGTTTTTCGTGATTCCGACGACCGCGGGTACCGGCTCGGAGGTCACCAGCGTCACGATCATCAAGTGTTCGGACACCGGCGTGAAGCTGCCCTCCCGCTCCCAGTTTCTGCTCCCGGACGCAGCCGTTCTGGACCCGCGGATCACCCAGGGTCTGCCGAAGTCGATTACGGCGGCCACCGCCATGGACGCCCTCACCCACGCCACGGAGGCCTATCTGTGCCTCGGCAAGAACCCGATCAGCGACGCCTATGCGACCGCTGCAATCCGGAAGATCAGCGCCAATCTGGCTGCCGTGCTGGAAGATCCATCCTCGCTGGACGGCCGCCTGGAGCTGGCCCAGGCCGCCACGATGGCGGGCATTGCGTTCTCCAACTCCATGGTCGGTGTGGTCCACGCCCTCGGCCACTGCGTGGGGGCTCGCTGCGGCGTCCCGCACGGGGTCTGCATGGGCGTGCTCTTGCCCTTCGCCCAGGCCCACAACCTCGAGGCGCGGCGCACGGAGATCGGCGAGCTTCTGCTCCCGCTCACCGATACGGACACCTACGCCGCAACGCCGCCCGCCACCCGGGCCGAGGCGGCCATTGCACGGATCCAGGACCTGAAGGCGCGGGCACATGAACTGGCCGGCTTCCCGCGTACGCTCTCGGAAACCGGCAAGGTCGGACGCGAGGATCTGCCGCACATCGCCGACAGCGCCATCGACGACGGCGCGCTCCTCATGAACCCCGTCGAGGTCACCCGGGACGAAGCGCTCGCGATTCTGGAATCGGCCTATTGACGACGGTCCGTTGCCGCAGCGGCTAGACTCAGGCTTCGACGTGAGTGGGGAGCGTGATGCGGCGATTCCTTGATATCCTCGGCACGTGGGGCGTCGCCGCCGTGCTCGTTGCCGCCGGGTTGGTATTCGCCTGGCAGTTCGTGGACCCGGCGCCGCCGGACACCGTTACCCTGGCGACCGGTGACGCCGACGGCGCCTATCACGCGTACGGCAAGCGCTACCAGGCCATCCTCGCCCGCCAGGGCATCAACGTCGAACTCATCGAAACGGCCGGTTCCCCGGAGAACCTCGCGCTCCTCAAGGACCCCGAATCCGGCGTTCAGCTCGGCTTTCTCCAAAGCGGTCTGGCGACCCGAGACGACGAGGGTCTCTATTCCCTGGCCAGCCTCTACTACGAACCCCTCTGGCTGTTCGCCGGCGATACCGAAGATGCCGACGAGCCGCTGCTCGTGGACGAGATCGCCGATCTGCGAATCGCCGCCGGGGAGCCGGAAAGCGGCACGCGGACGATTGTCCGGCAACTCCTCGCGGCCAACGGGATCCAGCCCGCCGACATCGCGCTCGTCGATGCCGAGCCCGACACCTCGATGGATCTGCTGCTCGACGGAGAAGTGGATATCGCCGTTCTGGTTGCCGGTCCGGAGAGCCCGGCGGTCAAAGCGCTCGCCGCCCGGGAGGGGATTTCGGCCCGGAGTATGACGAGAGCGCCAGCCTATGGGCGCTTGTTCGGTTACCTCACCACCCTGGAACTGCCCCGCGGCACCCTCGACCTGGGCCGGGATGTACCGGCGGCAGATGTCACCCTGCTGGCCACCACGGCCAGCCTGGCCGCCCGGGACGATCTGCACCCGGCCCTGGTCGACCTGATCCTGATGGCCGCGAGGGAAATACACGGTCCGGCGGGCATTTTTTCGAAACGCGACGAATTTCCCTCGCCGGATTTCCTTTCTCTGCCGCTGTCACCCGACGCCGAACGGCACTTCGAGTTCGGCACGCCGTTTCTGATGCGCCACCTGCCATTCTGGGCGGCAACTGCCGTCGACCGTTTGAAAGTCATGCTCTTGCCGGTGCTGGCCCTGGCGATTCCGCTCGCCAAGGTCATGCCGCCGATGCTGCGCTGGCGAACCCGGCGCAGAATTTTCCGCTGGTACAAGGCCGTGCGGGCCATGGACCCGGACCTGTCGCCGCCCGCCGATGCGGCCGCCGCGGCGGCCGCTCTCGAGGAGATCGAGCGGATCGAGGGTGAGGTCGCCCGCGAGGACGTGCCGCTGTCCTATGCCGACGAGCTTTACCAGCTGCGCACCCACCTGGAACTGGTCCGCATCAAGCTGGGCAAGATCGCTGCCGAAACCGCCTGACGGGCATTGTTGCGAACCTGCGCCCGGGCCTGGTCCAGGGGCTCCCGCCGGACGGGCCGCGGGCTACCGGTACCGCGCGAGAATGTCAGGCAGGGCCGAGGAACCCGGACACAGGCTGTCCGGCGCCAGGCTGGCGAGGGGCCGCTCGACGGTCTGGTTGAGATCGTGCATCTCCCGGCTCTCCGGGTCCACGTAGAGCAGGCCGGTCAGGAACTCGCCCTGGTCCAGGTGCTGACGGATGTACTGAAACGCGTTGGCCCGGTTGCCGGGATCGTAGGCCTCGTCCGTCTTTCTGAGCACCAGCTCCGACCCGTCGTGCAGACGGACCTCCATGGCCTCGCCCTCATCGTAGGCGGTACGAATCTCCTCCGCCGGAGGCACGAAGTCCATGTTCACGGCGGGGTGGTAATACTGTCGCGTGAACGCGTAGCTCTTGGTGGAGTCCTCGTGGTCGTTGAAGGTGACGCAGGGCGACAGGACATCGATCAGGGCAAAGCCGCGGTGGCGCAGCCCGGCCTTCATGAGGGGCACCAGCTGGGCCTTGTCGCCGGAAAAACTCCGCGCTATGAAGGTTGCGCCGGCGGCCAGCGCGGTGAGCACGGGATCGATGGGCGGCTGCTGATTGACTTCACCCTTCTTCGCTTTCGTCCCGCGGTCCGCCGAGGCGGAGAACTGGCCTTTCGTGAGACCGTACACGCCGTTATTTTCGATCAGATACAGCAGATCCAGGTTGCGGCGCATGGCATGGCAGAACTGCCCCATGCCGATGGACAGCGAATCGCCGTCCCCGGAAATACCGATGCAGTGCAAATCGCGGTTGGCGGCGGCGGCGCCGGTGGCCACCGACGGCATGCGGCCGTGCACGGAATTCAGTCCGTGAGCACCGGACACGAAGTACGCGGGGGTCTTCGAGGAGCAGCCTATACCTGACAGCTTGGCCACGCGCTCCGGCGGAATCGCAAGCTCCCAGCAGGCCTGCACGAGCGCCGCGGTCACCGAGTCATGGCCGCAGCCGGCACACAGGGTCGACATGCCGCCCTCATAGTCCCGGCGGGTCAGACCCAGCGCGTTTTGCTTCAGGCCCGGGTGGTCGATCCGCGGCTTGGAAATGTAGCTCATGCAGGTACCTCGTTCTTTGTCCAGGCCCGAATGCCGCTGGCCACACTGCCGGCGGACACCGGCAGACCGTCGTAGATCAGCACGGAGCGGAGCCTCGCGGGATCGATCCCGAATTCGTTCACAATAAGGCTCTTCAGCTGACCGTCGCGATTTTGCTCCAGCACGTAGCAGACCTCGTGACGCTCGAGAAAACCGCGGATGTCCTCGCCGAAAGGAAAAGCGCGGATCCGGCAGTAGTCCATAGGCATGCTCTCACCCGCCAGAAGCTCCCGCGCCTCTAGCGCCGCATCGGCGCAGCTGCCCACGGTGACGAGGCCCGCCGCCGCCCCGGCGTGTTCGTCAATCTCGGCGCCGGGCACCAGGCCCGCCGCCGTTTTCCACTTGGCATCCAGGCGCTGCATCAGCTCCCGGTAAACGTCGCCGTTCTCGGTATAGCGGGCGAACTCATCGTGGCCCGATCCGCGGGTGAAGTAGGCCCCGCGCACATCCTGGCCGGGAAGCGTGCGCCACGGGATACCGTCGCCGTCCACGTCCCGATAGCGGCCCCATTCCTCGATCCGATCGAGTTCCGCGGGCCCGAGAACCTTGCCCCGATCAAAATGCCGGTCGTCGTCCCACTCGAACTCCGGGCACATCCAGTCGTTCATGCCGATATCCAGGTCCGACATCACAATGACCGGGGTCTGCAGCCGTTCCGCCAGGTCAAAGGCGGCTACCGCATGCTCGAAACACTCCCCCGGGTTCGCCGGAAACAGCAGTACGTGCCGGGTATCGCCGTGGGACGCGTACGCGCAGCTGAGAATGTCGGCCTGCTGGGTTCGGGTCGGCAAGCCCGTGGAGGGACCCACCCGCTGTACGTTGAACAGCACCGCGGGCAGCTCCGTGAAATAGCCGAAACCCAGGAACTCGCTCATGAGCGAGATGCCGGGGCCGCTGGTCGCCGTGAAGGCCCGGGCACCGGCCCAGCTTGCACCGAGCACCATGCCGATGGCGGCCAGTTCGTCTTCCGCCTGAACCACACAGTAGTTCCGCTGGCCGCTGGCCTCGTCGACCCGGTGGCGTGAACAAAAACTCCGAAAGGCATCCATCAGCGATGTGGAAGGAGTGATGGGATACCAGGCACCGACTGTGGCGCCGGCGTAGAGGCATCCGAGCGCCGCGGCGGTATTGCCATCGATCATGATGTGTCCGGCCGTGTCTTCGGCAGCCTCCACCCGGGCGGTGAGCGGACAGGCGAAATGGGTCGACGCATAATCGTGGCCCATGTGTATCGCCTTGAGATTGGCCTCGACGAGGGCTGGCTTCGACGCGAAGGTTTCCTCCAACAGTTGCCGGATGACGGCCAGGTCCAGGTCCAGCAGGGCCGCCAGCGCACCGACGTAGGCGACGTTTTTCATGAGAATCCGCGCCCGTACGCCGTCGAATGCCTCATTGCACATAGCCGAAAGAGGGATTCCGAGAACCTGCACGTCGTCCCGGTCCAGCTCGCCGCTTCGCGGCCACGTGGAATCGTAGATCAGTACGCCGCCCGGCACGACACAGGCCAGGTCCTCGGCGTAGGTCTGGGCGTTCATGGCCACCATGACATCCACGCCGTCCCGTCGCGCCAGATGTTTCTCGCCGGACACCCGAATCTCGTACCAAGTGGGCAGCCCCTGAATATTGGAAGGAAAAAAATTCTTTCCGACAACCGGCACGCCCATCCGGAAGATGGACTTCATCAGCAGCCCGTTCGCGCTGGCCGACCCGGTGCCGTTGACGTTGGCCAGCCGGATGACGAAATCGTTCAGGCGGTCTTGCGTTCTTCCGTCCAGGGCGTTTCCCCCTCGTCACCGGCGTGCGCCACCTTGAGGCGTCCCTTTTGCATGTCCCATGCGGCGGTTGGGCAGCGCTCGGCGCACAGACCGCAGTGCACGCAAAGATTCTCGTCCTTTACCATGACCCGGCCGGTCTGACGCAGAGCGCCCGAAACGAACAGGACCTGGTCCGGGTTGGCGCGCCTGGCACGCAGCCGGCTCTCGACCTCCGCCTCGGTCCCATTGGCGACGATGCTCAGGCAGTCCACCGGACAGATGTCCATGCACGCGTCACATTCGATGCACAGGTTCGCCTTGAAGACGGTGTGAATGTCACAGTTCAGACAACGCTCCACTTCCCGCGCCGCCCGCTCCGGGTCAAAGCCCAGTTCCACTTCGATATCGAGTCGCTTGAAGCGTTCGGCCAGGCCGATATGCGGCACGAGCGTACGCTCGTGCCGGTCGTAGCTGTTGGAGAAGGACCACTCGTGGATGCTCATCTTCGTGGACCTGAGATCCATGCGGTCGGCCGTGCGTTCGGCGGGATCCCGCCCCTCGCAACGCAGAAGGATGGACCTTGCGGCCTGATGGCCGTGCTCAACGGCCCAGATGATGTTCTTGGGGCCGAACGCCGCATCGCCGCCAAAAAACACGCCGCTGCGCGTGGACTCGTGGGTTGCCGGATCCACGGCGGGTACATCCCACTTGTCGAATTCGATACCGATATCCCGCTCGATCCACGGGAATGCGTTCTCCTGGCCGATGGCGAGAATCACGTCGTCGCAGTCGATGTCCACTTCCCCGGTCACCGTCGAGTCCGTGATCCGTCCGGCGGCGTCGAAGCGATATTGCATGAGCTCGAAACGCATGCCCGTCAGGCGGCCATCGGTGCAGAGAAATGCCTTGGGGGAGTGGTTGACGACGATAGACACGCGCTCCTCCTCAGCGTCCTCCAGCTCCCACTCGGAGGCCTTGAAGAACGCCCGGGGCTTGCGTGCCATGACCTTGACGTCTTCAGCACCGAGCCGAAGAGAGGTCCTGCAGCAATCCATAGCCGTGTTGCCAACACCAATGATCAGCACCCGGTCGCCGATCGCCTCTTGGTGTTCAAAGGCCACGGATTCCAGCCAGTCGATGCCGATGTGAACGTTGGCCGCAGCCTCGGCCCGGCCCGGAAGATTCAGCTCCTTGCCCCGGGGTGCGCCGCTGCCGACGAATACCGCGTCCCAGCCCTCGGCCAGGAGCGCGGTCATGCTGTCGACCCGGTGGCCCAGACGCAGGTCGGCGCCCATCTCCACGATGACGCCGATCTCCTCGTCAAGGATGTCGGCAGGCAGGCGGAACGCCGGAATATTGCTGCGCATCAGACCGCCCGGTGTCGGCAGCGCCTCGAAGATCGTTACTTCGTAGCCCAACGGCAGCAGGTCGTTGGCTACGGTCAGTGATGCCGGGCCCGCGCCGATACAGGCAATGCGTTTGCCGTTGGTGACCCCGGGGCGCTTGGGCAGCCGGTCCGTGACGTCACCCTTGAGGTCGGCCGCAACGCGTTTCAGGCGGCAGATCGCCACGGGCTTTTCTTCTACCCGTCCCCGCCGGCAGGCAGGCTCGCAGGGACGGTCGCACACGCGACCCAGGATGCCCGGAAACACGTTCGACTCGCGGTTGACCATGTAGGCATCCGCAAAGCGGCCCTGTGCGATCAGGCGAATGTACTCGGGGACGTCGGTATGCGCCGGACACGCCCACTGGCAGTCCACAACCCGGTGGTAATGATCGGGATGGGTGGTATCGGTCGGTTCCACCTGACGCATTGCGAGGACTCTGCCTCGCACTCCTCCTGCCGCGGTCGTCTTCTTGCGACCGTCGGCGCCTACTTTAGACCGGGAGAGGAGTAAAGGACAACAACGGCGTTCTCAATTTGCTGCGCAGCATAGCGTCAGGCTCGGGCGCTGCTGATCTCCAGAAACTCGGCTCCTCGCATGAGCCGCTGAAAGCTGGTCCCGCTGACGTGGACGAGATCCTGGTGATCGCCGGCTTCGAAGTAGATGTCGGGCTGCTTTTCGAGCGACGTATCCACAATCGTGGGCACCCGGTAGTCCGGCCCGAGCGGCGGGACGGCACCTTTCTCACAGTCGAAGAACACCTCACCGAGTTCGTCCTCCGTCATCAGCCGCAGTCCCGGCCGGCGAAGCGCACCCTGCAGTGCATCCATGTCCAGATCGCGATCCGCCGGAAGGACGGCCAGCAGCGGACCAATCTGATCGCGCAGCGCAACCGCCTTGGCCAGCGAGTCCTCGGAAACCCCTGCCTCGTGCGCAGTTTCCCGGCTGCTGGAGGAATGTCGATGCCGCAGGATGCTGAAATCCACGTCGGTCAGCGCCAGAGCGTATCCAACGGTGTCGGCCATGCTCATCGGTATCTCCCCTTTGACTCAGTTGTGCTGGTTCCCGACCGGCGCCGGGTCCGTAACCCAAAGCCTACTCCCCGAAATTGGGCCCGCCAAGCGATCCCGGGGTTTCAGGCCCGGGGAGCAATGCCGGCCCGCCGGGCAGCGCGGACAAAAGTGTCGGGTTCCGGCCGCACCCGGTGATTGTCGGTCTCGTGGCGGCAGACAATTCGGGAATCCGCGTCAACGAGAATGGCGGTAGACAGCACAGTATCACTGGCATATCC
>JARFQW010000189.1 GCA_029287575.1 Gammaproteobacteria bacterium
CAGCACGGCGAATGGAGCGAGACCACCCGCGGGATTCGGGCTGCGGGTTATCCGATTGCCAACGTCCTGGCATCCCTGGGTCCCGAGGACTTTACGGGCGAGGCCGGATACCGGCTCCTGCGGTTCGTGCTCCTGGAGCAGTTCCTGATCGATACGGACGACGGCTGGATCCTGCGGCAGGCCCGTTACTATCGCGGCGCGTTCCAGATCGAAAACGAGGAGGCAAGCGCAGAAACCATACTGCGATCGCTGGCTGAAAACGAACGCTGGCGAAGCGACGGATATCCGCTGCTGGTCGAGGCGGTTCGTCTGCTGCCGGATCCTTCGGACATAGCCTCCGCCGGGGAGGTCCGCGGACTGGCCACCGCCATCAACGATCAGGACCCCGGCTTCGGTGAGCTGAGGAACAAGATCCACAACAAACCCGATCCGGGCGATGCGGCCCGGGTTCGCGACTATGCGGCCTCCCGCGGGCAGCCTGACCTGGCGGAACAGTATGCGCAGCTGGCCCAGGGCATTGATGCGCTGAATGCGTTGCCGGACCCCGCCGGATTGCTCCGGGATCTGAAGGGGCAGGGCCCGGCGGCCGCCACGCTGCACGCCATGGCCGACAAGCTGTCCGCCACCACGGACCCGGCGCAGCGGGTGGCCCTGCTGAGCCGGGCGTCGGCAACGATACGCGAGGGTTTCGAGACCATCGGCCCTCCCGGAAAGCAGGTACGCTCGCTGCGCCTGCTGCTGCAGCTGGAGAGCCACCTTTTCAACGAGGCGCGCCGTGTCCTGGAAGCGTCCGGCAGCACGATGTCGCGGCAACAGCTGGCTGCGTTCGCCGAGGACCTCGCCGAGGGCCTGTACGGTATCGGGCTTCTCACACCCCACGAGTGGAGCCAGGTCCAGAAGGTGGCGGGTGGCCTTGAGGTAAACCCGCTTCCGCTGGCGTCGTATCGCGACCATCTCGCGTGGCTGGGCCGAATTCCGGGCTGGTCCGCCCGGCGGCTGGCGTTCTTCTTCGAGGAACCCGTGGAAGAGTTCGCCGTGCTGGAACCCCACGTGCGCGAATACATTCCGGACCGCCTGCGTGGAACGGTGCTGCTTTACTACGGGCAGGCCCTGGATCTCCTGGCCACCGACGCGGCTATTCTCAGCGGAGCCACCAGCCGCCTGTTCGGTCAGGAAACGGCGACGGGCCTGCGGGCGCTCAATCCGGGCGAGGCCCGGGGTGTGCTCAGGACCTATGACGAACTCGCGGCCATTGCCGGGGACACGAGCGACTCGATTGTCATTGTCCCCAACACGGTTGCCGAGCTCCCCGTCGTTGCCGGGATTCTGACCGAGAACGAGGGCAACGCGCTCTCCCACGTCCAGCTCCTGGCCCGCAACCTCGGTGTGCCCAACGTCGTGGTCGGCCCGGGCTTGCTGGCGGGCCTCAAATCCCGTCTTGGCGAACGCGTGGTCCTGGCAGCCAGCCCGGGAGGTCTCGTGGACCTGTCCCTGGACACGGGAAATGATGACTCCGGAGCGTCTCAGCCCGAGGCGGATCACCGGATCAGCGTTGACGTAGACAAGCTGGACCTGAGTCATTCGGGGCTGATTTCCACGGATGACCTGACCCAGGCCGACTCCGGCGTTCGGGTCGGTCCCAAGGCGGCCCAGGTCGGTGAGCTCACCCGTGCTTTCCCCGGCCAGGTGGCGCCGGGATTGGCGATTCCGTTCGGGACCTTCCGGCGCATGCTGGACCAGCCCCATGACATAGCTGGAGGGGGCGGACCCAGCACGTTCGAATGGATGATCGAGAACTACGACCGCCTGGAGGGGATTGCCGATCCGCAGGCGCGTGCGAGGGAAGCGAGGACCTTCCTTGCCCAGCTCCGGGACTGGATCCAGACGGCCCCCATGGACCCAGCGTTTCTGGATGAGCTGAAATCGGGCCTCGAAACCCGCTTTGGTCCTGAAGGGTCATTCGGGGTCTTCGTGCGCTCGGACACCAACGTCGAGGACCTTGCCGGGTTCACGGGCGCCGGTCTTAACCTGACGGTACCGAACGTCGTAGGCTACGCTGCGATTGTCGACGCCATTCGGCAGGTGTGGGCCAGCCCGTTTACGGATCGTTCCTATGGCTGGCGGCAGGGGCTCATGGATACGCCGGAACATGTCTATGCGTCCGTCCTGCTCCACCAGAGCGTCAACTCGGACAGGTCCGGTGTCATGGTGACCGCCGATGTGGAGAGCGGCAGCCGTGACTGGCTAACGCTGGTGGCCAACGAGGGCGTCGGCGGAGGCGTTGAAGGGCAGTCGGCCGAGACAGTCCAGGTCAATCGCAGGAACGGGGAGGTCAGGTTCCTTAATCCGGCGACGGCGCCGAGAAAGCGGGTGCTCCTTCCCGAAGGCGGGTCGGCTTTGGCGCTCGCGAGCGGTGCGGATCGCATCCTGTCCGACGGCAACCTGGCCGATCTGCTCAATTTCACTTCCCGCATTCCCGGCTGGTTCAAGAACATGCCTCCCCAAGAGCGTGACAAGGCGGTGGCTGACGTGGAGTTCGGATTTCTCGACGACCGTCTGATCCTGTTCCAGATCCGCCCGTTCGTGGAGAATCAGGGGGCGCGGGCCAATGCTCGCCTCCAGGAAATGGACAGCCAGCTGGCGCAGACCGCTGGCCGTCAGGTGAACATGACCGACCGACCGGGGAGAGGGCCATGATGACTAGATTCGCAGCCGGCTTGGGGCTCACGGCGGCTCTGATGGCCGGGGGCACTTCCGGGACGGCTTCCGCTTATCCTCTCGACGGGTACGCCGAGACCGGTATCCGGCGCCTGGAGGTCTACCGGATGCAGGCGACCGGCGAGATCCCGAACCGCAACGTCCCGAAAGGCGCCCAGCTTCCCACGGCCGCGGTGGAACCCCGGCTGATCGGCAGGGACATTCAGTTCGACATCGGCTCGCCCGACGCCGGCCTGTCCCGGCAACTGAAGGCCGCGCTCGGGGCCGAGGCCCCGGATTACGGGGTGGCCGTTCTGGATCTGTCCAATCCGGACGAGCCGCTGTATTTCGAGTACAACGGCGGTGTGACCCGCAACGTGGGATCGGTCGGCAAGATCCTTGTCGGACTCGCCTGGTTCCAGATACTTGCCGACGTGTATCCCGACGACGTCGCCGCCCGCGAGCGCCTGCTGAAGGACACGTGGCTTACCGCGGACGAATTCATCATCGCCGATCACCACGAGGTGTATTTCTACGATCCGGCCACCGGGCAGCGGTCCTACCGCAGGATCGTGCAGGGCGACCGGGGCAGTCTCTACGACTGGCTGGACTGGATGCTGTCAGCCTCCAATAATTCGGCGGCATCCACCATGCAGAAGCAGACCATGCTGCTGAAGCATTTCGGCCGGGACTATCCGCCGAGCGCCGAGGAGGAGGCGGCCTTCTGGGCGGAAACTCCCGCGGCCGCGAGAAAGGAGCTCTACCTGGGCCTCATGGAGGATGTCTCGGTCCGCAACGGTATCGATCCATCGCTTTTCCGGCAGGGCAGCTTCTTCACCCGGGTCGGCAAGCAGCGCGTCCCGGGGACGAACAGCTACGGCAACCCCAGGGAAATTCTGAAGTACCTGCTGCGCATCGAGCAGGGCACCTTAGTGGACGAATGGTCCAGCCGGGAGCTCAAGCGCCTCCTCTACATGACGCAAAGGCGCATACGCTATGCGTCTCACCCGGCGCTGACTGACTATGCGGTCTACTTCAAGTCCGGGTCGCTTTACCGCTGCAAGCCGGAAGAGGGCTTCACCTGCGGGAAGTACATGGGCAATGACCTGAACCTGCTGGCTTCCATCGCCACGATCGAAGGTCCCGTGCGCGAGCCCCGCTACTTCTACCTGGTCGCGGTGAGTTCCAATGTGCTTCGCAAGAACTCCGCGGTGGCTCACCAGACGCTGGCCCTTCGAATCCACCGGATGATCGAAGCGCACCACAAGGAGGCAGCGGGCGACGGGGCCGGCACCGAAGGCCTGCCGCCGATCAATCCGCTCCTGCCTTTCTCGGGAGTCAGGCTGATCGGAGACCCCTTGCCGGCGCCGATCCCCGCCCCCGAGCCGGAAGCGAGCGACGCCGACGCGCCAGGCCGAAACGAGGAAGCCCTGGATCCGCAGTGAGTGATGTGGTGGGCGGGCCGGCGTGCCGCTTACCGGGACGAGGCGCCCTGGGCCAGCTGCTGCGTACGGTCCTTGGCCACGTTTTCCGGTGAGAAGACCAGGTCGTCCATGGCGACGATCAGCTTGGAAAGCCACGCGCCCCCGGTCGGGGAATCGGCCAGTGCCACGGCGATATAGCGGCGGCCGTCGCGCTCCACCACCGCACTGTCCGCATGGTAGGTGCGCCAGGTACCGGATTTCCGGTAGATACGTGCGTCGGGCCGGTGCGAGGACAGGCCAAGCACGAACTTGTGCTTGATCGCCGGGTCGGCAAGCATCGTTTTCATCTTCAGGGATGACTCGTCGGACACCAGCCGGCCGGTTTCCAGCAGATAGTAAAAGCGGGCGACCTCGAAGACCGTTGCCGCGTGGGACAGGTTGTTGATGGGGTCGCGCTTCCAGGCACCCTTCTTGGCATAGGCCTTGCCCACCCACAGACCGCCGTTCAGGGAGGGGTCGTAGAGCTTGTAGCGGTCCGACTCGAGTACCTGGTGCAGGTAGTCGAAACCCACGGTTTCGAGCATGTAGGTCGCCGAGGTGTTCGAGGACCGGCGAATCATGCTCGTGAGGTGCGACTCATGGGCGGGCGTGAGCTCCATGTGCCCGTCGGCATGTTTCTGAAAGGCGCCGAGCAGGATGGCGATCTTCGGCAGGCTCGCGGCGTACATGGCCCTGTGGGCATTGATCGCCGCCATCCTGGGATTTGTGGGGTCCGTGATGTCCACGAGCGCGACGGCGAGCTTGCCGCGCTTGGCTTCCCGCGCCAGCCCCATCTTGGTCAGCCGGGCGCGCAGCGCGTCCTGCAGGGCAGGGTCACGGGACTGGAGCAGGGCAGGCCAGTCGGCCGCGCCGCTCGAGGCGGCGAGCGTGATGGTCTGCACGGCCTCGCCGGTTGCGGTTCCGTGCTTGGACAGCACCGGCAGGACAAGCCCGGCGGTCAGCGAGGCCAGAATCAGCCGAATGGAGAGATGTCGTTTCACCATAATCCCCACGGGTATTCTCCCAAGAATAGCAGCATGCGATGGATTTCGACGCATATAGCGTCACACACCCGTCCTTGGGGTCTGGCGGCCTAAGTGCCTGTTTTGCAGTTCCAAGATACCGGGAATCAGGCTGTTACGATTGTCATCTTCGGGCGCAGTCGGGGCCATTCGCCTCAATTCGGGCGTTTCGGCTCCGTGCGCGGAAGCTGTCTTCGGCCGCCCATGGCGCGCGCTGCCCCCGGCGGAGAGGGCACGGGCAGCTCGAAGAGACCACGCGTGTCCAGCCGCCGGGGGCCTGCCCCGCGGGTCTGGTAAACTCGCCGTCCGCCGCCAAGCAGTGGCGGCACGGTTTTGCACAGACGGGTCTCGTCGAATGCGCCCGGAGGATCAGCGACGGGTTCGGAGGACCCGGGCACGCGGCGGAGCCACGGGGCGATGTGATGCCCAACGATCGAATTACCACGTCAGTTGTCGGAAAGGACGCGTCATGAAGGTCCGTACTCGCTTTGCTCCCAGCCCCACCGGGTTTCTCCACATCGGCGGCGTTCGCACGGCCCTGTTCTCGTGGCTTTATGCACGCAGGCACGGCGGGGATTTCGTCCTGCGGATCGAGGACACGGACCGTGAGCGATCCACGGAAGAGTCCATCCAGGTCATTTTGGACGGGATGGAGTGGCTGAAGCTCCGGGCCGATGAGGGACCGCTCTATCAGACGCATCGTTTTGATCGCTACGCCGAGGTTGCCCGGCAGCTCCTCGACGAAGGGCATGCGTATCACTGCTACTGCTCGAAAGACGATCTGGAGACGATGCGGGCCGAGCAGATGGCTCGGGGCGAGAAGCCCCGCTATGACGGACGCTGCCGGGACCGGACCGAGCCCGTGCCCGGCGTGGACCCGGTGATCCGCTTCAGAAACCCGGATGAGGGCGTGGTCGTGATGGCCGATGAAGTCCACGGGGACATTGTGTTCGACAACACGGAACTCGACGATGTGATTCTCGTGCGCTCGGACGGCGTTCCCACCTACAATTTCTCGGTGGTGGTGGACGACATGGACATGGGGATCACCCATGTCATTCGCGGCGCGGACCACATCAACAACACGCCGCGCCAGATCAATATCTACCGGGCGCTCGGGGCCGAGCCGCCCGTCTTTGCCCACGTCCCGCTGATTCTCGGACAAGACGGCGCCCGGCTCTCCAAGCGGCATGGGGCGGTCAGCGTGCTCCAGTACCGGCAGGAAGGGTTTCTCCCCGAAGCCGTCCTCAATTACCTGGTCCGGCTCGGCTGGTCCCATGGTGATCAGGAGCTTTTTTCCGCCGACGAAATGATCCGGTTGTTCGACATCGCGGACGTCAACAAGTCCGCGGCCAGTTTCGATCCGGCCAAGCTCACCTGGATCAATCAGCAGTACATCTTGGCCGCACCCGTGGACCGGCTTGCCATCGAGCTGGAGTGGCAGCTCGAACGACTCGGGGTCAGCCTGGCGGGCGGGCCGGATCCCGCCGGTGTTGCCGAAGCCTATCGGCAGCGCGCCGAAACGATGCACGAGATGGCGCAGGCGGCGACCTTCTTCTACCAGGATTTCGACAATTACCATCCCAAGGCGGCAAAACAGCACCTCAGGCCGGTGGCTCTGGAGGCCCTCGAGCGTCTTCGGGCGGGACTGGCAGAGATCGATGAGTGGACGGCGGAGTCGACCCATGAGGTCGTGACCGACACGGCGGAGGCGCTGGGCCTGAAACTGGGTAAAGTGGCTCAGCCGCTGCGTGTCGCCGTCTCAGGTGGTCCGGTTTCGCCGCCCATCGATGTGACCCTCGAGCTCCTCGGCAGGGACAGAACGCTTTCGCGTCTGGACCGGGCAATCGAGTTCGTTCAGGCGCGGGCCGCCGAGGCCTGATCCAATCTCCGGCCCGGGGCCGCAATGGAAGCCGTTTTCTCGCGAGGTGCCCCGTCCAGAGACCTGCGATCAGACCGATCTGATCTCCAGGAGGAGACCTTGGGGCCGCGTCCGGCGTGTGACACCGGTCCGGCATACTGGGTCGTACGTCACAAACCGGACATCATCCCCGGTATAAGCTCGAGTCAGGCTCGGTCAGTAACCGCGTCCGCGAGGTGCCTCGGCCTGAGCCAGTCCCGCGGTCCGGCAAGGAATAGGCGGCTTGGAGCAGACAGACTGCGTGGTGGTGGGCGGGGGCGTTGTGGGCCTGGCGATTGCGAGGTCCCTGGCCCTGCGCGGTCTCGAGGTCATGGTCCTGGAGGCGGAGGACGCCATCGGCACGGCAACGAGCAGCCGGAACTCCGAAGTGGTCCACGCCGGCCTGTATTACCCGGAAAACTGGCTCAAGACGGTGCTTTGCGTGCAGGGCCGAAGGGCGCTGTATGCTTACTGCGAGTCCCGCGGAGTTGCCTGCCACCGCCCGGGGAAGATCGTGTTGGCGGTGGACGAACCCGAGGTAGTGCGCCTGCGGCAACTGATGGGCCAGGCCCGGCGAAACGGAGTGCCGGTCGAGTGGCTGGACCAGGACGGCCTGAGACAGCGTGAGCCCGATCTCGCCGGACGGGCGGGACTGTGGTCACCGGAATCCGGGATCGTCGACAGCCATGCCTTCATGCTGGCCCTGCAGGGCGACCTCGAGGCATCCGGCGGTTTTGTCATTCTGCGCAGCCGGGTTCTGGGGGGACGGGTCGGCCCAAACGGCCACCGGCTGGATATCGAGGGCGCCGGCAGCATCCGCTGCCGCATGCTGGTCAACGCGGCCGGTCTCGGCGCGCAGGCGGTTTCGAGGCGGATCGAGGGAATTGACCCCCAACGTATCCCTGATCGCCTGCTGGTCAAGGGCCACTATTTCTACCTTTCGGGGCCCGCCTCGTTTCGCCACCTCATCTATCCGTTGCCCGGACCCCACAGTGCCGGTATTCACGCGACCCCGGACATCGCCGGCCGTGCGCGATTCGGCCCCGACGCTCACGTGGTGGAGACCATCGACTATGAGTTCGACGAGCGCCGGCGCGAATATTTTGCCCAGGAAATCCGTCGCTACTGGCCTGAAGTCACCGAAGACCGGCTCGAGCCTGGGTACACCGGTATTCGTCCCCAGCTTGCCCACAGGGAGGGGGAGCGCCCCGACTACGTGATCGACGGGCCCGCCGACCACGGGGTCGGCGGGCTGGTCAATCTCTACGGTATCGAATCACCCGGCCTGACCGCGAGCCTCGCGATCGGCGAGTTTGTTGCGCGAATGCTCGACGGGCGGCGGCTTTCAGTCAGCGATTTTCTCAGGCCGCGTCCGCCTGATCCGTCCAGCGCAGCGATGTATTGAGGCGGCCAGAGGCAATCAGGCGCTTGACGTGGGCAATGCGCTTGTAGCGTTCGCCTTCGAAGTCCTCGAGCTTCAGCCCGACGCGCTTGTAGGCCTCATAGAGCTCAGCCACGCCTCGTTCGGCGGTCCACTGGGGCCGGAATCCGGGCAGCTCCATCGCGATCCGGTTACAGTCCACCCGATAGCAGCGGGCGTCCGGCGCCGCATCGGCGGCAATCTCTACCTCGCAGTCAGGCACCACATCGGCGACGATCTGCGCGAGGTCGCGGACCTGGTAGTTCTCGGTCGTGAGCCCGATGTTGAAGGCCTGGTTGTGAATGGCTTCCTTCGGCGCCGTCAGCCCGGCCAGGTAGGCGCGGCAGATGTCGGATACGTGGACCACCGGGCGCCAGGGCGTGCCGTCGCTCTTGATGAGCACGCGTCCGGTCGTGGCGGCCCAGGCGGTGAGATTGTTGATGACCAGGTCAAAGCGGATACGCGGCGACAGGCCGTACGCCGTCGAGGCGCGCATGAATACGGGTGTGAAGCCGTCCGTGGCCAGTTCCGAGACCGCCTTTTCAACCGCCACCTTGGAGATGCCGTAGGCGGTGATCGGGTTCAGGGGCGCGTCTTCTGTCATGAAGTCACTGCCTGCCGCACCATAGTTCGAACACGACGACGCAAACAGGAACCGGGAAACGCCGGCGTCCCGGGCCAGCTCCGCCAGGCGAATGGACGCATCCGCATTGATCTCCTCGGTCAGGCCCGGGTTGTAGTCCCCCAGCGGATCGTTCGACAGGGCAGCCAGGTGAATGATGGCGTCGATGCCCTGGAGATCGCTGGCGCTGGCATCCCGGATGTCCTT
>JARFQW010000029.1 GCA_029287575.1 Gammaproteobacteria bacterium
GTCCACGGCCATGACCACCGGGCCGTCACCCGCCACTCCGTCGACGGCCCTCTGCTGCACTGGGTCGTAGACATAGACCGGATTGCCTGGGTCGGTGGCCCGCACGGTGCACTGCACGGAGCCGTTCGGATCGCAGCTGATGTCGCCGATCACCCTAAGCTGCGGCCGCCGCGCGGCGGTCCACATCCTGCGGCAGTCTTTCAGGGTGAGCAGACGCGGGTAGCGGTCGTCCCAGTAGATGCAGTTCACCCACACGCCCAGATGCTCCAGATGGCGGTCGAACACCGACACGTAGCGCTGCTTGCCGTGACGGAAGTAGTCTTCCAGGCTGAAAGGCGAAACACCATCGCTGGCCGCGAAACAGTCCGCTTCCTTGAACACCACCTTGTAGAGCCGGCCGGCTTCATCCGGCGGCAGCAGGGCCAGATCCGCCGGGGCGACGCTTTCGTGGGGCAGCAGGTCGAAGATTTCCTGGGCGCCGACCGATACGTTGCCGTATCCGGTGAAACCGACCACCAGGGGCATCAGCTCACGGGGCAGCCCCTGTTGCCGGATCTCGGCAGCCGCGGCGCGGATGTCGGTGCGGGCGGCTTCCAGGTCCGCGTATTGCCTGGCCTGACGGATGCGGGCAAAGGGGCTGGGAATGCCTTCCCACGCCAGTCGCCGGCCCAGGGCCCACAGGGTGTTGACCATGCCGGCCAGGCCGGCGTGGCGCCCGAAAAAAATCAGGCGTCGGTTCTGCCCATCCACGACCCGCTCGTAGTCGATGAGCGTCGTCCCCAGGTCCATCAGGCGTCGCAGCATGGGCATGTTGTAGGACTGGCCCTTGATGACGTGGGCAAAGAAGAGGTACACTTTTTTAGCCTCGAGGCGCTCCGGCGGGATTTCCTTGATTCCCACGATCAGGCCGCAGTCGGACAGGCGGGCCGCCACCGGTATCCCGACGGCGGAAAACTCCCCGTCAGCGATGGCCCGCTGCGGTGCGGACTGGACCACGATGTCCAACCCGCTGCGCCGCAGCTCGGCGATGTCTTGGGGAACCAGGGGCACCCGCCGCTCCCAGCGGCTTTTGTCTTCCGCACGAATTCCAATTTTCATGATGGGCATTTCCTTTGCTGCTAAATCGTTCCTTTTTTCGTATCACCGGGTTCCGGCCTTCGGAGGCAGCTCAAGATCGGCTCGACACTCTCGAGATCCGGCAGGCCTGCGGCGGCCGCCACGCCGTAGGCGCACCAGCGGCCGGTGGACAGGGTGTCCAATCGACTGAAATTCCGGGCCCCTGCCACGCGCACGGCCACCTCGTATCCGGCGCACAGGGCCGCAACCACGTCCCGGCCATTGGCGTCTGCAGCCGTTGCTGCCGCCAGCACCGCCGGAACGATGGCTGCACCGGGGTGGCCGCCGGCCTGCCGGTGGCCGTCGTCCAGATCGAGGGCGCTGGCGGCGGTGCTGTTGGCCATGGCGGCCCCCTCGGGGCGGCGTTTGTCGCCGGTGAACCACAGCGCCGTTGGTCCCGCGGCGTAGAGGCGCCGCACGGTATTGCGGGCGGACCGGGCGGCGGGAGTGCGGTATCCCGCCGCGGCGCAGCCGATCAGGTCGATCAAAACTTTTGCGGCGGCCTGGGCATCAGCGGCATCCGGCGTGCCGGCGGCCGTGTCGCGGACGTATTCGGCCAGAATGCGGGTGGTCCACTGGGTCATGGCACCGGTTTGCCTTCCATTGGAGTTTCGGCGGCGGTCACCATCGCGGCGGTTTCAGAATCGAGCAGTCCCTCGGCCAGCAGATCGGTGCGGGTACGCGCAACCGCCGCGCGCCAGGGGGCGAGAGCCACCTTGAGATAGGCCGTTTTGAACCGTGCGATGTTCAGCGCTTCGTTTTCGGCCTCGGCCTGCCGGATGTGCGCGCTGAAAAAATCACCGGTCCGGTCGCAGGCATCCAGCAGGGCACTCAATGCCCCGGGGTCGCCTCCCGCAGTTCGGGCTCCTGGCGCCGGCAGATGTCCCCCACCAGGGGACAGCGGGGGTTGAAGGGACACCCTGACGGCAGATTCAGCAGACTGGGCACCACGCCGCTGATTTCGTAAAGCTCCCCCTGATCGCGGCGCGAGGTGACCGCGGGAATGGCCCGCATCAGCCCGCGGGTGTACGGGTGCAGGGGGGTGTCGAAAAGCGCGACGGTCTCCGCCGCTTCCATGATCTTGCCAGTGTACATGACGACCACCCGTTGGCGGTCTCGGCGATGACCCCCAGGTCGTGGGAAACCATGATAATGGCCGTGTCCAGGTCCCGGCGCAGCTGTTCCATCAGATCCAGGATTTGGGCCTGGATGGTCACATCGAGCGCCGTGGTGGGCTCGTCGGCGATCAGCAGCGCCGGGCGGCAGGCCAGGGCCATGGCGATCATGACCCGCTGGCGCATACCTCCGGAGAGCTGATAGGGGTACTCCTTCACCCGCCGCCGGGGCGCCGGCACGCCCGCGGTTTCCAGCATGGTCACGGCCTTTTCCAGGGCTTCGGCCTTGCCCAGGGACTGGTGCACTCGGAATACCTCGGCCAGCTGATTGCCGATGGTGAACACCGGGTTGAGGGCCGACATGGGTTCCTGAAAGATCATGCTGATGCGGTTGCCCCGGATGCGGCGAATCTCCTCGGCGGAAGCTTTCAGCAGGTCCTGACCGTTGAACAGGATCTGCCCGCCGGCAAAGATGGCCGGGGGCATGGGCAGCAGCCGCAGAATCGACAATGACAGCACACTCTTGCCGCAGCCCGACTCTCCGACGATGCCCAGCACCTCCCCCGCGTCCACCCTCAGGCTGACCTCGTCCACGGCGCGAACCTTGCCCTGGGGCGTCTTGAAGTGGGTGCGCAGGTGGCGGATGTCGAGCAGGGGCATGCGAAAGAATCTCCGGAGAACAGTGAATATAATTCAACAAATGACGGGTAGGCAGAATATTTCTTGTGGTAAGTAACTCTGTAATCCAACCAAAATATTCTTGTCAAGAATATTGTCCGGTTTACGGCCGTAGCGTCGCGCTGGGAAACCTCAAGCG
>JARFQW010000070.1 GCA_029287575.1 Gammaproteobacteria bacterium
GTGCCTCCGACGCTGACCTCAGGCTTGCGGCAGCCGCCACAAACCTCAGGCATCACCGCTAGCGCGCCCCGGTAACTGCGGCTTCCCCGCCTGGGAAAGTCAAAAGCCAGACGTCTTCGAGCATTCTCCAGCGCCCATCGCGTACCGGGCGCGGCCTGCGATCCGTCAGATCAAGACCCGAACCAGTCGGTCTCCTCTCGCGGACGCGTGGCCCCAGCGGCGTCGGCCGACGCGGTCATGTGGGGATTGTGCCGCATTCCTCCGGAAGAACTTGCCTCCAGTGCACTCGAGAAACTACGTGCAAACATATGAAATACAATGGGTACCATCCCCTTTACCTGGCCTACCCAAAAGCTTCCCCGCAACTTCCCCCGGACTTCACGCAACAAAGACACGGCATCCGGAAGGTGTTGCCTGTCATTACTCCGGGAGACCGTCATGCTGGTACGCGCCACGAGTTCCGCCTCAACCTCGCAGCTCCAGGAACTGGCTATCGAGAGCCGGGCCCGGGATTGCCTGTTGTCCCAGGAGGCCCCGGACCCTGAAGCCACCATCGAATCTCCCGGCTGCCTGGTGGTCTGGTCCAGCGGCCCGGCGGGCGTTTGCCTCAACGGGGTCTGGCGGGCGCTGTCCGGGGACAGGCTGGTCGTGGCCCATGCCGGTACCCGCGTTCAGCTGCGGGTCGATCCCGCGAGCGGTGGCAGGGTCACGCTCGTGACGATGCCTGCCTCCCGAATCAGCGAATGCCTGGAAGATCTGGGCACCGTCAGTCATCGCTTCAGGCTGCTGGCCGGCAGCGACAAGCCGCTGTCGTCCATCGCCGGGCGGATTCTCTGGCAGGATTCGGGGATCGGCCCGCTGTTGTCCGATCTCGAACAGGCGGCCGCTCTGGGCATGAAGGATGTTTCCTGGATGACACGAGAAATCCGGTTGCTGGCCGAGCGGTTGCTGTTCATGGCCGCACGCAACGGCGGCGGACGGCCCGGCCGGCGCCCGTCGAGGCGCGACCTGCTCCGGGAACGCCTGGAACGGGTCAAGGTTCTGATCGATACCCGTTACCCCGAGGCGATCAACCTCGATGCCATGGCGCAGACCGCATGTGTGTCCCGCTATCACTTCTTGCGCGAGTTTCGGCGTGCCTACGGGGAGACACCGTACCGGCTGCTGGTGAATCGCCGGCTGAACGCGGCGCGGGAACTTCTCGAGGCGGAGGACCTGAGCGTCCAGGAAATCAGTCGGCGGGTCGGGTTTGCAAGCGCGGACGGGTTTTACCGGGCCTTTCGGCGTCGCTATCAGGCCAGCCCGTCCGCCTTCAGAGGGAGATAGCCGGGAATCAGTTCTTCTCGGGGCTCCGGCGATAGTCCGCATAGGACTTTTCTTCGACAAGGGCGGAACCTGTGGCCTCGTTGATCCGGCGCTTGGCGGCCGCCCGCTCATCGTTGGTGAGATAAACGGCACGCGCGAGTTCCACGAACCGCTCGCTGAAATCTCCCGCTGCTTCGAGGCGGCGTATGTCGTCCTCGATATCCCAGAGCGTTTCGTTGATGCGTTTGAGTTTGGCCCGGTCATCGCCGATGTCGGCATCCGCCAGGGGACTTTCCTCCCAGGTCCTTGACAGGTGAGCCAGCTCCTTGCGGACATTCGCCAGCTTGTCAGGATCGGCGATTCGTTGTGACTTGATTTCGAGGATCGTGATTTTGTCGATCAGCTCCCCGACGGAAACCGGTACCTTGAGCTCGGTCATTGTGTCCTTCTCCAGTTCTCGCGGGGGGCGGTCATGTTGCCCCGGCCCCGGGGGCCAGGCTGCGCGGCATGCCTGCGGCCACGAAGGCATCGAGGCGCTCCAGGGCATCGTCCACGGTGATCAGCTCCATGACGCCCGGCAGCTCGATCTTTGTTCCCCACTTTAGCGCCTCGGCCGGCTGACCGAGGAATTTGCGGGCGGCACTGTCATACCGGTCCACGCACCAGCGCCGGCTGAGATAGGGACCGCTGCGCTGGGGGTTGCTGGCGGCGTGCAGACCCAGGACGGGTGTGCCCATGGCCGTGGCCATGTGCATGGGCCCGGAATCGGGCGTGACGAGCAGGGTGGCACGGCCGATCATCGCCAGCAGCTGCTTGAGCGTGTCCTTGCCTATGAGATCAGTCACCGGCTCGCGCATGCGATCCCGGATCGCGTCGCCCATCGCGCGTTCCGCATCGCTGGGCCCGCCGGCCAGTACAATCCGGAATCCGTGGGTCCGGGCCGCATGGTCGCACAGGCGCGCGTAGCGGTCAGGGAGCCAGTTTCGCAGCGGATGGCTGGAGCAGGGGCTCAACAGCAGGATGGGGTCGTTCTCAGGAAGCTGCGCCGCGGCAAAGGCCCGGGCTTCCTCGGGGACGGGGATTTCCCATACCAGCTTCCGCTCGCGGACCCCCAGGGTTTCGGCAAAGCTGAAATAGCTGTCGACGACGTGTTGACCAGGCCCGGGCGGGATGCGCTCGTTGATGAACAGACCGTGCAGGTCCTTGCTCCGTCCCGCATCGTATCCCAGCCGCACTGGGGCCCTGACCTGGAGGCTGGCGAGATTTGAGCGCATCGAGAACTGCGCGTGGATGAGCACGTCGAACCGGCGGGACCGCAGCTGGCGTCGAAGATCGGCGTAGCTCCGCTTGCCAAGGCCCTTGTCGAAAATGACGAATTCCACACCCGGCAGACCTTCCAGCAGTCGATGCTCCAGCTTCGCCACGCACCAGGTGATCCGGGTTGCCGGCCAGGCGGACTGAATGCTGCGGACAACGGGGACAACGTGGGTGACGTCTCCGAGCGCCGAAAATCGCAGCACGAAAAGGCTGGCGGGGGCGGCGGGGAGGGGAAGTCGGGAACGCGACATGGGATCTTCCGGCGGCAAAGCCCGGATTCTAGCGGGGTCCGGGGGGTCCAGTATCCCGGCGTGCGGGCAAAGGCCGCGTTTCCCGGGGCGCTGGGTTGGGATACCATTAGCGCGTTTTTATCAGGACATCGCCTTTCCAGTCCGATCCGCGGCCGGGAAATAACCGGACGTTCCGCGGGTGGCCCAGGGGGGCGAATGAGTCTTGTGCCTCGGAAAACAACACGTACGGTCATGCCCGCCGCCTCAATCCCACTGCTGTCTCTTATACACATCTCCGAGCCCACGAGACCCGCTC
>JARFQW010000107.1 GCA_029287575.1 Gammaproteobacteria bacterium
CCAATGATGAGGTAAACGTCCGACAGGACGTGTCCGAAGGGCCCTTCGGTTCAACGGCGCAGTCAGAGAGTGGTTTCGGTGTGTCGCGGAATTTGGAGTCAGGGCACCAACGGGCCGTGACGCTGAAACCCGGCTCACCACTCCGGCAGTGCCATGCGCTCGCCGTCTCCGGGCACCTCCGGGAAGCGGCCATCACGCCGCCTCGCCTTCGCGCGCTCCATCCACGCCGGTGCGTTCGACACCCGGTGTGAACATCACAGGACGCCGCGGCTCACGTTGCTGGTTCGACATATCTCCTGACCGGTTTCACGGCGTGTCGATCCGCCTTACACACGGAGGCCCAGATGTCCCCCCGCAGCCGCCTGGTGCCCTGCCGTTTCACCGCCGGCCCGGCGTAAAACGTGACCCGTTTCACGCTTCGCGGGCGCCGGCGTCGGCCCAGTGATCAGTTCCCGGCGCGAGCACGTGATGATCCGGCCCGCGGCCATCCGGCACCCGGTTCCCTGGCCGCCAGCGCGGATTTGGCACGGAGTTTGAATTACTCCGTCCAGGCCGGCGGCAGTTTTCCGCAGGCCTCCAACGGAAGGAGGGAAACTGACCAATGGACCTGACCAACACGACGATTCTCAAGCTGCCTTTGCCATCCACGATTCCGACCGCCAGGCTCGTGCCCCAGGAATGGCAGGACTCGCTCGAACAGAAAATGTATGCCGCGCGAGTCTGGATGCGGGAGCACGGTCTGCGCGACGAGGGGAGCCCGCGGCTGCCGGTCTGCCCGGTGGAGGAGCTGGAAGAACCGGTCAAGCTGAAGGTGCGCCGGGTAGCCTGAGGCCAGACCTCGCAGCGCCGGCTGCGGCGGGCCCCAACCGTTCGGCGGCGTTGGCCGCCCGGACGGAGGGTCCGACCTGACGGCCCGTGAACTCACCGAAGCCCTTGGCGCGCTTGCGCTGAGTCCCGAGCTCTACCGGTTCGTCCGGTGGCCTTCCCCGAGAGCCGGCGCTCAGGCCTGTGTAGACGGCGCCCCGACGGCAGGGGGGCGCATCATGGCGAACCCGGATCGGGCCGTGCCGGGAATACCGACCTTTCGCAACCTGACGACCGGCCGGGCATGAGGGGCTGCTCCCTGTCGATTCCCGTCGTTGCGTGAACCTTCAGCCCCGAGGGATTAACCACGGGCTGTTCACGCCGGGGCGTCGAACGCCTCCGCCGGAACGCGACCGGATTCGGACACCCGTGCCCGTCGACCCGGCCGGGTCAGCCGCTCTTCCCGCTGTAGTTGCCCGGTTGCATGACATACATGGGACGCTCTCCCGGCGCCTCGTAGTATTTCATCATCGAGGGGGCGAGCGCGCCGAGCGTCTGCTGGCGATTGCCCGGCGCGGGATGGGTGCTGAGAAATTGCGGCGGGCCTTCACCCCCCACCTTGGCCATCTTTTCCCACAACGTGGCCGCGGCCCGCGGATCATAGCCTGCGCGGGCGGCCAGCTCGATACCGATGCGGTCAGCCTCGGTCTCCGAGGCACGACTGTTGGGAAGCGATACCGCGAGCTGGGCCGCAGCCGCCGCTCCGACCATCACCCCGGCATCCCGGGTGGCCACGCCGGCCGCCACGACACCCATCTGGCTGACCATGGCAACCGACATGCGCTCGGCCGTGTGGTTGGCCAGCGCATGCGCAATCTCGTGGCCCATGACCTGAGCGATCTCGTCGTCAGTGGCTTTGGTCTTCTCGATCAGCCCCGTGTAGATCGCCATGCGGCCACCGGCCATGCACCAGGCATTGACGGTGTCGGGGTCGTCGATGACCTCCACGCTCCACTCCCAGTCCTTGGTATCGGGGCGCGCCTTGATCGCCTGGGCCACGAGGCGGCCGGTGATCGTGTTTACCCGGGAAATCAGCTCGGGGTCCGTGCTGATCTGGCCTTTCTTGTCGAAGTCCTGCATCTGCTGGATATAGGCGGACTTGGAGGCGGATATCGCCTCGTCCGGCGATACCAGCATCAGCTGACGACGGCCGGTGGGGCTGGTCGCACAGGCTGCGAGAACCAGCAAAGCGACAATGGGAACGGCGATACGCTTCATCAGTGTTGCTCTCCGTACGCGCCGCTGGCGGGACAGGCCCCCCGCGGCTGCCATCTGATCACAATCGTTATTGTATCCCGCGTCTCGGTCCGTGCCACTCGCCGGACCCCAGCCGCGACACCACCGGTCCGGCCCATGTGACATTTTTGTGAAGTTTTGCGCCTCGATGTGGTGGACCCCGCTCAGGTTGCCTAAATTCCCGGGTCAAATTGTTTTTAAGCGCGTTCCGCTGTGCCGCAGCAGACTGCGGCGCTCACGTCCTACGGAGGCAGGTCATCGTGAACCAGGATCCCCTGAACGTCTTGTTTCTGTGCACCGGGAACTCGGCTCGGAGCATCATGGCCGAGGCCATTTTGAATCGTCTCGGTCGTCCGAAATTCCGTGCCTTCAGCGCCGGCAGTCATCCCAGGGGGGCGATACGACCTGAGGCCCTGGACCTGCTGAGCCGCCAGAACTACATCGTCGACGACCTGGAATCCAAGGACTGGGAGCGGTTTTCCGGTCCGGACGCCCCCGACCTGACGTTCGTGTTCACCCTGTGCGACCAGGCCGCCTCGGAAAGCTGTCCGGTCTGGCCCGGGCAGCCCATGACGGCGCACTGGGGCATGCCGGATCCGGCGATCGTCGAAGGCACGGAAGCCGAGATTGCCCTGGCGTATGCCGACGCTTACCGGATGCTTCACCAGCGCATCGATATTTTCACCAACCTGCCGCTCGCCAACCTGGAGCCGATGGCTCTGCAGAAGCGGCTGGACGAAATCGGCACCCAGAAGCATCCTTCCGCGGCCTGAACATCCGGCGATCCGCCAACTCGGCCGCGGCACCCGTGAACTGGCGCCAGCGCCAGCGCCCGTGGCTAGGCGCCCCAGGAGGTCGGCATGAGGCCAAGCCGGAACAGGCTGACTAGCGCTCCCAGAGCAGCCACCGCGAGGATCGTCAGGTAAACACGGCCGGCGCCGCTGCGATGCTGGCCGATCCAGGCGGCGATGGCCGCTGCGGCGAGCAGCAGAACACTCACAACGACCAGCAGCCCCACCCAGGCCAGCCATCCATAGCTGGAGTGAATGGCCCCGAGGTAGAGCACGACGGGCTCCCAGGCGGCAGATCCCACCAGCGCGCTGCCAATCGCGAACACGAAGGCGGCAAGTATCGCCAGACAGAGCACCGCCAGCCAGGGCGCCCATCGCGACAGCCGGCCGGTCAGACTGTTCCCCGGGGCCGGACGGTCGCCGCGGACAAGCCGGATCAGACCGCCCCCCGCATAGACAGGCACGGCCGTCGCAAGAATCAGCAGCCCCAAAAGCAAGGGGGTTGAAGCCCTAAGGACCTGCACCGCCGTGTCCTCGTCCGCCCGGGTGACGGCGCGCCGCACCGCCGGGATCACGATAATGTCATCGGGCGTGATGTACGCGCCGGGCGATGCGCTGGCACAGGCCGCGCCAGGCCAGCTGGACGGCTCGTCGAGAAAAGCCTGAATGATGCCGTTGGCGCACTCGCTGCCGAAGGCCTGGCCGTGGGACCCGCTGGGAAACGTGACTTCGAACTCGCTTGTCAGGCCGGCGCCGACAGCCGACGCGAACGATGGCGGCGTGATGGGATCGTAGTCTCCCGACAACAGCAGAACCGGTACGTCACTGCGTACCAGTTCATGGACGGAATCCGGCAGGCTCTCGATGCCCCAGGCCTTGCAGATTTCGAGCATCGCCTCGGCGGACTCGCGACCGTCCTGGCGCAGACGCTCCGCCAGCCCGTCGTAGCTGATATCGTCCCCTGAGACATTCCCGCTGCCCGCGCAGACGACGGTGATGTACATGCCGGTGGCGCCGGTGTCCTCGAACAAGGTCATCGGCAGGAGGGCGTCGGCGACAAACGAAAAATCCCCCTGATCGGCGCGGTCGATCAGATAGGGAATCAGGGGCTGGAGCTCGGTCATGTAGAGCCCCTGATAGATGATGCCCCCCAGCAGATCCCCGTCGATCACCACTCGGTAACTACCCTTCTCCGGGTCGGCCGGATTTCGGACCTCCACGGTCTGTGGGTCGGCATCCAGCCGGTCCAGCAGCGCGAGGAACCGGGGTCCCAGATCGGGAAATGCCTCGTCGCACCAGGCGTCCGCTGCACAGCTCCCGAAATACTTCTCGCCGATGCGCTGCTGGACATAGGGCACATCGGTCATGAGATTGAAGTCCGTCGGCACGACGGCGTCGAGCACCGCGCTGCGCACGCCGCCGGGATGCTGCCGCAGCAGGTACTGGCCGAGTTCCGTACCGTAGGAGACGCCGTAGAAATTGATGGCCTCGTAACCCAGGGCCACCCGCAGGGCTTCTACGTCACTGGCGTTCTCCACCGAGTTGAATGCCGACAGATCCGGGGTCAGCCCGGCGAGGCGCCGGGCGCAGGCGAGGTAGGGACCCATGCCGTCTTCGTCATCGCCAGCGTCGCTGGCGGCCTCGGCCTCCAGCGTACTCTGAAGGTCCGCCTGGGAAACCTCGGGGCAGCTCAAATAGGGTCTTGAGTAGAGTGTTCCGCGTTGATCCCACAGGACCAGGTCGCGGTTGGTGGCAGGCCGGTAGGCCGGATCGCCGACCAGAATGGACGCAAACGAGTCCAGCGTGGATCCGCCGGGCCCGCCCTGGGCGATAAACAGCGGGTCCGGCTGCCGCCGGGCATCCGTGGCTTCGATAATCATGACGGCAAGCTCAATGCGCTCGCCTTCGGGCCGCGCATGCCGCAGGGGCACGCTGACGTAGCCACAGGCAACGTTTTGCGGTGCATCGGCGATGCCGAAACGACCGCACTCCACGGTCGACCAGTCCCGCGATTCGGATGCTTGGGCATAGCCATACAGGCTGAGAGCGAACAGCAGACCGATGGCACGGGGCATCCATTCAGCGCAGCGCGGGCCGGCGGCCACCGGGCTCATGTCCCGCCCTCCAGGCTAGCCAGCCGGGCCACGGCCCGGGCGCAATCGCCGCGGTCCCCAAGCCAATCGCCGGTGGCGGACTCCAGCGGCGCGTATCGGCGTAGCTGACGTACCGCGCCCGCCAGGGCGCGGTCGGCCGCAGCGGGTGTCAGGTCCCCCGCCGCGGCCGCTGATTCGACAGCCAGACAGGCACCGGCCTGCGCCCCGATGACCAGACCGAGGGTAGCGCCGAGCCGGGTGCTCCTCTCACCGGTGAGCATGACGCCCAGCACGGCGCCGGCGAAAAGGGCCAAGGTCGCTACGAGGGCGAGTTTCACCGGGTCTGTCTCCTTCGGGCCGAGAAAGCGCTTGAGGGGACTGTAGACCATGGTATCCGCCGTGACCCTGTGCGCTGGCCGTCCGCCCGGTTAGGCTACGCCTACGACAGGCAGGCAGCATGCCCAGGAGGAACTATTTTGCGGCGTATAACCCGGGCGGGATTGATCCTGTTTGTCACGGCCGCGACGGGCTGTGACCAGCGCCAGGAGCCGGTGTCGTTTGCGGGAATCGAAACGCCCGCCGAACTGGTCCGGCACAGCGCCGAATTCACCCGGCGTATCGAGGAAGTCAGCCCCGGTGTCCACGTCGCCATAGGTTACGGACTCGCCAATTCCATCCTGATCGTGGGCCCCTCGGGGGCTATTGTCGTGGACACGCTGTCGTCCATGGCCGAAGGAAGAGCGGTCCGGGCCGCGTTTCGCGAAATCACCGACAAACCCGTCGTGGCGCTCATCTACACTCACAATCACGCGGACCACATCATGGGCGCGCGGGCCTTCGCGGAGTCTCCGGACATCCCCGTCTACGCCCACGCCACGACGGCCGCGCACATCGACCGGGTCCTCAATGTCCTGCGTCCGGTGCTGACCCGGCGCAGCATCCGCATGTTCGGCACCTACCTGGACCAGAACAGTCTCATCAATGCCGGCATTGGTCCCCGCCTGGGCATCGGCCCGGAATCGGAGATCGGCGTCCTGCGGCCCAACCGGGTTTTCGAGGACTCGCTGGAAACCGAAATCGCCGGCCTGCGCGTGCATCTGCAACACGCTCCCGGGGAGACGGACGACCAGATCATGGTCTGGCTGCCCGATTCGGGCGTGCTGCTGCCCGGGGACAACCTGTACAAGGCATTCCCGAACCTCTACACGATTCGGGGTACCGCTTATCGGGACGTGCGCGCCTGGGTCGACAGCCTGGACCGGATGCGAGAGCTGAACCCCGAACATCTGGTCCCGAGCCACACCGCACCCCTGTCAGGAAGCCAGGCCGTGCAGCGGGTGTTGACGGACTATCGGGATGCGATCCAGTTCGTGCACGACCAGACCATCCGGGGCATGAACCAGGGGCTCACCGCGGATGAACTGGCGCACCGGATTCGTCTGCCCGCTCATCTTGCATCGTCGCCGTGGCTCAAGGAGTTCTACGGAACGGTACCCTGGTCGGTCCGGAGCGTTTTCTCCGGGCACCTGGGATGGTTCGACGGCAACCCGACGAACCTTTTCTCCCTGCCGCCCCGGGACGAGGCCACACGCTGGGCTGAACTGGCCGGCGGGTACGAGGCTCTGCTTGCAGCGGCGGAAACGGCCCTCGCCCGGAACCAGTACCAGTGGGTGCTGGAGCTCACCGATCGCCTGCTCAGCCTCAACCCGACCGATGCCCGCCCCAGGAATGCCCGGGTCACGGCTCTCGTGGCGCTGGGGGAGCTGCAGGGCAACCCCAATGCGCGTCACTACTACCTGACCATGGCCTCGGAACTGGGCGATGGCCTGACCCTCGGCACCGTCGGGGTGGCCGATGCCGAAACACTGCGGGGCCTCCCGATGGCCGGGTTCTTCCGGAGTTTGTCCGTCAATCTCGACGCGGCGCGCAGCGTGGACATCGAAAAAAGCGCGGTCTTTACATTCCCGGATACCGGCGAGCAATGGTCGGTCATCGTGCGCCGCGGCATTGCCGAGGTTCGACCGGACGCCGGCTCGAATCCGGATTTCCGGATCACCGTGGACTCCCTCGTATGGAAAGCGATGCTGGCCGGGAATCGTAATCCGGCGATGACGGTAGCGACCGATATGGAGGTCGAGGGGGGCCGGGTGAAGTTCCTGGAGTTTCTGGGGCTCTTCCAGCCGCCCCGCTAGCGAGGGTTCATTCGCCCAGCGCGGCGATGCACTCGATCTCCACACGGGCGCCCAAGGCCAGGCCATTGACGCCTACGGCGCTCCGGGCCGGTTTGTGCGTCGGAAAAAACGTCACATAGACCTCGTTCATGGCAGCCCATTCACTCATGTCGGCAAGAAACACCGTGCACTTGACCACCCGGTCCATCGTGCCGCCATAGCGCTCGACGGTGGCCTTGATGTTGCTCATCGTCTGGCGGGTCTCGCCCTTGATCCCGCCGGGAGCCAGCTTGCGCGTGCCCGGCTCGTTGCCAAGCTTCCCGGAAAGGAACAACAGGTTTCCGACACGGACCGCGTCTGAAAACGGCAGTTCGCCGCGAAAATCTCCCGGCACGACGAGAAACTTCGGCTGACCGGAATCCGTGTCCGCGGCACCGGCGGCCGCGCAGAAAACGAGGGACATCAGGACAAGGAGGCAGGTTTTTCTCATCATCAGAGATCCTCTGTCGATTGCGTAAGAGGGTAGACGAGGGCCTCAGATTTCGCCCGCACGGGCAAACCGGGCAATGTGGCCCGCCGCGCGGAAGGCCAGGGCCTGAATCGTCATCGTGGGCTGACCCCGGCCCGAGGATACAAAGCTGCTCCCGTCACAGACAAACAGATTCCGGATTTCATGGCTGCGATGGTATCGGTCCACCACCGAGGTCTCGGGATCATCCCCCATCCGGCACGTTCCCAGCAGATGGGCGCCGATGGTCGAGGGAAGCACGGGCTCACGCCAGATGCGGTTCGCTCCCGCCGCCTCCAGTATGTCGACGGCACGGTCCTGGAGGAAGGTCGCCATGGCCAGGTCGTCGGGATGGTCCCGGTAGGTCACGCGAATGGCGGAGCGGCCCCAGGGATCACGAAGCTCGGGATCCAGCGTAATGGTGTTGGTTTCCAGCGGAAGCGACGTGGTGCTGCCGGCCACGACCATCTTGCGCGTGAACATCTCCGCAAGCCGGGCCTTGTACTGTGCGCCCCATCGCGGTCCGTCCGGCGGCAGGCCGTTCAACGCATAGAGTATGGGAGTCGCACTCAGAAACGGCCGGCCGTCTATGCCACCGCCGCCGTAGAAGCCTCGTTTCTCGTCGGTCTCATAGAAATCGTGCACGATGCGCGAACACTGCACGCTCTTGTAATCATTCAGCGCATGATCGAACACACCGTGGGTAACTGAGTGCGCGTTGAACATGAGATAGCGGCCCACCTTGCCGCTGCCGTTGGCAAGCCCGTCCGGAAACCGGCTGCTCTCCGACGCCAGCAGCAGCCTCGGTGTTTCCGCGCCATTGGCGGCCACGATCACGCAACGGGCTCGCTGGGACTGCTCGCCGCCATCGCGATCGTAGTAGAGCACCTCCCCTATCCGGCCGCGGCCGTCCGTTTCGAGGCGATAGACCGTGCTTTCAGGTCGAATCTCGCACCGGCCGGTAGCCTCGGCCTGGGGAATCATCGTGGCCAATGCCGAGGACTTCGCCCCGGTCTCGCAACCGAACCCCATGCAGAACCCGCAGTGGATACACGGTGCCCGGCCGTTGAATGGGCGGGAAAGAACGGCCACCGGCGCCACCTGGGGATGCAGGCCGACGGCTCTTGCGCCGCGTTCCAGCAGCACGCCGGACGATTTCACCGGCATGGGTGGCAACGGATACGGCCTGGATCGCGGCGGATCGAAGGGGCCCGGGGCACCGGAGACACCGATTTCCCAGTCCACCCGGGTGTAATAGGGCTCGAGTTCATCGTAGCTCAGCGGCCAGTCCGCAAACCCCGTTCCCTTGATCGCTCCCAGGCGCGAGCGTTCATTGAAATCCACCGGCCTGAGACGCCAGTAGTTTCCGGAGAAATGCACGCTGCTGCCGCCCACGGTGGTCGCGTAATACGCGGCCGGAAACTCCGGAATGACGGACTTCTGATCCGCAGCGCGTCTGAACGTCTGCGGCCAGGTCCCGGACGCACCGCTGCTGATCTCATGCTGGATGATGACGCTGAGCTCGTCATGGCTGAAATCCTCGGCGCGGCGGTAGGACCCTTGCTCCAGAACGACAACATCGAAACCGGCGGTGGACAGCTCACGGGCCAGAACGCCGCCCGCCGCACCGGATCCGACGATGGCGAAATCCACCGGTTTCCGATGGGCAAAGCGCACGCGAGGGGTAGTCACGTCGACTCTCCGTTGTCCTTGTCGGCCCGGCCGTCGTAGTAACCAAAGGGCGGCTGCCAGCCGTGCGCATGCTCGAAGCCGATCAGTTTCCACCCCACATGATCACGGTTGCCCCCGTGAGCGGGCATGGCAAACAGCCCGGCCAGCGTCATGAAGTGGACCGCCTCGAAGAACGGCTCGGCCTCGATCGCCGTCAGCAGGCGGTCCTGCGCTTGCGCATCCAGTCCCACAAACCGCGTCTCCAGACCCTCGGCGAGGACCCGGCGGTTCAGATCGGCGAGCCCGGACGTCACAAGGCCCAGAGCAGCTGACATGAAACCCGAAAGAGCCTGGTCCATGAACCAGATGACGCCGGCCTCCCGGGCACCGGGTGTTTCGCCGGAAGGAATGATGCGTTCCGCGATGGCCGCGAGATCGGCGGCGTCCGCGGCCGCAAGCGCGACGAACGGCTTTGCATCATCCCGGGCCCGCCCGGCCGCCGTACCGGTGGCCAGCACCTCGCTCCACCGGGTGGCCAGCCAGGTCGTGCCCAGGACGGCGCCGGTTGACTGGAGAAATTCCCTTCGGCTGGTCATCGGATCCTCGGCGCTGACGTTGCAACAGGCCCGGAACGTTAGCATGCACCGCCGGGCCGCGGATAAGCGAGAGTCCGCGTCCCGGCGTCTGCTATGCTCCCGGACTTCGCCATCCATGGATGACGTTTATCGTGTCAACTGTCTCACGTTTCCTCGCACTGTTCGGGCTGGTGATGGCCGCCGGCACGGGGTCGCCGCTGCGGGCGGAAACCCTGCCGATGCTACCGCCCCTCAACCCGGAGCCAACCGGTCTGACCATTCCCGGAAAATTTGTCTGGTCCGACCTCTTTGCCGAGGATATCGACGGCGCCAAGCGATTCTATTCGAGCCTGCTGGGATGGACGTGGCGGACCTTTGGCTCGGGCGTCGACGAGTACCACATCGCGTATACCGATGACCGGCCGATCGCCGGCCTCGTTTACCGGGAGGCGCGGGCCGAGTCGGGCGCCGAAGCCGGCTGGATCGTATATGCCTCCGCGGCGGATCCCGGCGCCCTGGAGGCCCGGGTTGCGGCGGCTGGCGGTCGCATGCTGGTGTCGCCGATCGAGGTGCCCTATCGCGGCACCCATGCCGTCTACCGCGACGGCGAGGGCGCGCTCTTCGGCGTGCTGCACTCGTCCACCGGCGATCCCGGCGACTATCGAGCGGAATACGGCGAATGGGTCTGGACACACCTGTTCAGCCGCGACGTCCGCGCCGCGGCGGACTTCTACAGCGAATTGCTGGGCTATGAGAGCCTCGACATCGAAACAACGGCTGAGCCGAACGACTTCGTGCTCGCATCGGGGGGCCACGCCCGGGCCGGCATCGGCGCAATCGGTCCTGATGCGCCTGAAGGGGCACGCCCGGCGTGGGTTGGATTTCTGCGTGTGGCTAACGTGGACGCGGCGGCCGGCCTCGTTGAGGAACTCGGCGGCAGTGTCCTGATGCTGCGTGACCTGAACACGTTCGAAGGTCGCGTGGCGGTCGTTGCCGACGCGGCCGGCGCGACCTTCGGACTGATCAGCCTCAATCTGGAAGCTGTCTGGGATAACAGGGAGGAGCGCCAGTGACCGCCCATGGATACCGTCGCCTCATCCTGACCCTCACGGGCGGCTTGATCGTCGCCTTCGCGGGGCTGAGCACCGGCTGTGACTCGAACTCCTCGAGGTCGTCCACGTCGGTCTACGCGGGCTCCAGCTACTATCGTGGACCGGGATACTACGATCCGTGGTATCACCGGCCGTACTATGGCGGCGGCAATACCGTGATCGTCAATCCGCCGGAGCACCGGCCGCCGGTGAGTCGGCCACCGGTCAACCGTCCGGTCCGGCCGGCCCCGATGCCGACCGTGCCCGCGCGCCCCCGGCCTCGGGGACGCTAGTCGGCAGTCGCACAGAGCGGTGTTGGAAACGCCCCGGAGCTTGGAGATCCGGTGGCAGACCAGACCGGCGACCCGGGACTATTTCTTCTTCTTGGCCGACGAGGTGAGGTGGACCCGTCCCGGTTTGCCCGAGCGGCGTTCGTTCAGCCGGACGACCAGCTCGTCCACCGCCTGCTTGACGGCCCGCTGGGAGCCCTGCCGGTGGCCCACGATCGTGTTGTCGCCCTGAATGATCACGTAGCGATACCAGTCTTTTCCAGCGGCTCCATCGGGCGCCTTCGTCTTCGAGAGCGAGTCAATGCGATATGCATCGCCGATGGTTGCCGTCTTGGCGACACTGGAAGCACGTTCTGCCATACCTGTTTCCTTGTTCCCCGCATGCGGCGGGTCATGGCTAGCCACCGCCCGGACCTCGCGCTGCCTGGCCCCGGACCGAAGTGCCGGGGCGGGTCAGCCGCATGGATGGAGAAAGGCATGAGCCCCCTGGTGAGGCGCCGTTTTCATCGAGGATCCCGGGCCTTCCGGAGGCCTCGCCCTCCCGCGCCCGCCCTCAGGGGCGTGGCTGGTCTGGAGCGGACCAAGCCCTTGAATATACCAGAAAATGTCTCACGCTGCCGGGGAGACTGGCTGTTGGTCGGTCTGGCCGGGTGAGTTCAGGTCGTTTCGAAGCCAGACCATGAACAGCGAATACCCGAGGACCAGGACGATCGAGCCCACGAACAGACCAATGATTCCCATGCTGATGAATCCGCCAATGGCACCGAGGAATATCACGATCATGGGCACATCCACACCGCGGCCCAGCAGGATGGGCTTGAGGACATTGTCCAGCACGATAACCCCGATGCTGTAAATCAGGAAGATGACTGCCGTGGTCGAGCTGGCCGTGGAGAACACGTAGATGATCGCGGGAATCAGAACCAGCCCCACGCCGAGCTGAACGATGGCCAGAATCAGGCAAACAAGTGCCCAGAGGCCGGCGCCGGGCACTCCCGCCACCATCATGCCGATGCCCGCCAGCATGGCCTGGATAAACGCAACGCCCAGGATGCCCCGGGCCACACTCCGCACCGTATTCTCTGCCAGCAACGCGTAGCTGGCGCCCTTCTCGCCGCCCAGCCGGGTGAACACCGCGTGCGCCGCCCTCGCACCGCTTTCGGCGTTCGCCATGAGCACACCGGCCAGTATGATCGCCGCGATGAATTTGAGAATCCCGAACCCCGCGCCAGCGGCGGCCGACAGCAACCAGCGCCCGGTCGAGCGAATCTGAGGAGCGATCTGGCCCAGAGCCGCTTCGATGTTCTGCGAGGCCAGGCTCCAGAATTCAAAAACCCGTTCCCCGATGAGCGGCAGACCGGCGATCCGATCGCTGGGCGGGGGCACGGTCACCTGGCCCGCCGCGAGTTCTTTCGACAGCAACGTTGTCGATTCGACGAGAGTGCCGGTCAGCATCCATACCGGTCCGATCAGGAGAATCAGCATGAGAATCGTAAACACGGTGGCCGCCAGACCGCGGCGAAGCGGCAGCCAGCCAGCGAACCGTTCGAAGGTGGGCTGCAGGGCGATCGCGATGATCATGCCCCACAGGATCGTGGTCACGAAGGGCCGGATGATGTCGAAGCACCAGAGCGCCAGCAGCAGGACGATGCCGATTCGGATCGTTGCCTCCAGGGCATTGGTCATAAAATGCGGACGCGGGTCGGTTGGTGGTGTCATGTGGGCTCTCCTCGGACTGACGACGTCGGGGCGTCAACCCCTCGTTCGTCCACTCCTCTTACGTCGACCCCATTTACATCGACCCCTTGTGCCGGGGTCCTGCGGGCAGGGCTCAAGGCGGCATGGTATCGCGAATCCCGCCGGGTATTGTTCCAAAGGGCAGCAAACTGCGGCTCGCGGATATGGGTGTCCCGCCGCAGGGTGGGTTTCCGGACGCTTCCGGACAGCAGACGCTTCAGGCAGAAACCCGCCGGATCCCGCCCAGGCTGCGGATTGTCCCTGCCCGGCGCTGACCTGGGTCAATGAGCTTGTCTTTCGGGTTGGTCTAAGATTCGAGCCATGAAACTGACCTCGATGAGACTCAGGCGCGAACAACGCACCATGGAACGGATGGTCGTCATCTACTGCCGGGACCATCATCGCTCCGCGTCGGGGGTCACGCCCTCGGACGAGATGTGCGGGGACTGCAGGGAATTTCTGACCTATTCGGAAAAACGGCTTGCCAAATGCCCGTACGGGCCCCGCAAGCCGGTTTGCGCCAAGTGCCCGATCCACTGCTACCGCCACGCCCGCCGCGAACAGGCCCGCAAAATCATGCGGTACGCGGGACCGCGGATGATGACCCGGCACCCCTGGCTGGCGCTCATGCATGTCGCCGACAAGCTTCGCCCCGCCCGCCACCCGATGGAAATCCGCCGCAAGGCCCGAGCCCGCAAAGGCTGACCCGACCACTGAACGACGGGGGTTCGACGGGCGCGTGCCTGCGTGGACACGCGGTCGTTCGCATCGGAACACCGCAACCCGGCGAACGCTCAATCAGAGTCAGGAGTGCTACGCTACCTCGGGACACCGCTTCGATCAGCAGACGGTACCGGGCGGGCACCCGGGGGAGGGAGAAAACGATGTCTGATAGCGAGCTGGACCGGCGGGGGTTTTTGAAACTTTGCGCGGCCACTGGGGCCCTCGTCGCGGCGCGGCCTGAAATTCTCGGACGGCAGGCCAGCGCGGCCACCCCCATGACGGCCAGCCGGCTCGTGGATACCGGCGGCAATCCGCTGGATCCGTCAGACCTCGAGGTGGGCAAGAGCTATGTTTTCCACTACCCCTTCGTGACGACGCCCTGCTTCCTCATCAATCTGGGAGAGCCGGTCGGTCCCGTGGCCGGCCTGGAAACCGAGGACGGGGCCCGCTACGAGTGGCCGGGAGGCTGCGGCCCGAACCGGTCCGTGGTGGCGTTCTCGGCCATCTGCGCCCACAAAATGAGCTATCCCACGAAGACCGTGAGTTTCATCAATTACCGCCACGAACCAGTAAATTTCGTCGATGCGAAAAAGCAGGACGCCCAGCGCGAGCACGTCATTTACTGCTGCTCGGAACGCAGCGTCTACGATCCCGCCCAGGGCGGTCGGGTCCTGGGAGGACCGGCCCCGCAGACGCTCGCGGCGGTGGACCTGCGGTTTGATGAGGATACGAACAGTCTGACGGCGACCGGGACCTTCGGCGGCGAGATGTTCCGGAAATTTTTCGACACCTACGCGTTTCAGCTTTCCATGCAGCATCGAATCAGCGACGTGAAGGCCGGCGTCGGCGACACCACGACTGTCTTCCCCAGCGAGGAATACAGCCAGAACCTGCGGGTGTGCTGACCCTCAGGCCGGTGTCAGCCGCCGGATTCGGCGCGGCCGGAAGGCCGTTTTCTGGCAAGCAGCTGCACGACGTCGGGGTGCTCGGACATACGGGCGAAATCCGTGGCCGTGAGGCCCTCATGATTCGCGGCCATCGGGTCGGCACCGGCCTCCAGCAAGCGGGCCGCCATGTCGGCATACCCATACTGCGCAGCAACATGCAAAGCCGTCGCGCCGGTCTCTTCCCGCGCATCGAGGTCCGCGCCGGAATTGGCAAGCAGCACATCAACGGCGGCGGCATGATTGCCCGACACGGCCCGCATCAGCGGCGTCCAGCCGTAGGTATCGGCCTGATTGGGTGTAGCGCCCGAATGCAGGAGAACCGCTACGGCATCGGCGTGCCCCTTTGCCGCCGCCAGAAGTAATGCCGTCCAGCCCAGCTTGGCGCTCGCATCGAGCTCCGACCCCGCCGCGACCAGGGCCTGGACGATGTCGGGATCTCCGGCCATCGCCCCGTGCATGAGGGGCGTGCCGCCGTTGGCATTGCGTGCGTTCGGATCCGCGCCGCGATCCAGGAGGATCCCGACCAGATCCGCATCGCCCGACTGGGCGGCGATCATCAGGGCTGTCGCACCGTCACTTGCCGCCTCGTCGGGGTTTCCAACGACTCGGGCCTCCGCCGCCAGCACCACCGTATCCCGGGAATCCAGCGCCGACCGCCAGCGCTCCTGCGCCGCCGTGTCAGCCTGCGCCGGCGCAGGTGAGGAGGGGCCGAAACCGGAGATGGCCAGGGCGGCGACTCCGGCGATTGCGGCGACGACGAACACGGGGGCGCGCCAGCGCCCCCGCTTTTTGTGAGCCTCTTCCGCTCCCACCAGTGATCAGGGGGCCGGCGAAGCCGGTCCTGCGGCTGGCGCCGCGCCGCCACCGACTTCCTGGCCGGCGCCGGCTTTTGCCTTCACCTCGTCGTACCAAAGCGGATGGTGCTGCTTGGCATAGCCTTCGTCGATGTAGCCCGTGACCATTCCCTGCAGTGCGCCCGGGCTGCCGATCGTCGCGAGATAAATATGCACGAAGATGAAAGCCATCATGATGATCGAGCTGACCGCGTGGACGATGTTGGCCACCTGCATCTGCCCCCGGTCGAAGCCCATGTTCGGGAAGAGCATGAACCAGCCGGACACCATCAACGCGATACCTCCGAGCAGCAGGGTCCAGTAAAGCATCTTGTGGCCGGCGTTCGCGAATCCGGCCGGCGGATGCTTGCCATTCGGCAGATAGCCGCCGCCCTGGAGGATCCACTGCATGTCATAGGACTTCGGAATGTTGTGCTTGAACCACACGAGCAGCCCGACGGAGAACGCAATGATGAACGGCACGGCCAGGTAATCGTGGACCGGTTTGGCGATGTTCGCGTACGCCGCAAAGCCCTCGGCGCCGAATACCGGAATCAGCACATAGCGGCCCCAGAGCAGACTGAACCCGGTGATCGCCAGCACGATGAACAGCACGGCGATGAACCAGTGGAGCACCCGATCGAAACCGGGCCATCGCAGCATGAGCTTGCCGGTTTCGTGCTCCAGTTTCTGGCCACCGATGATCAGATGATAGAGCAGCAGCGCGCTGAACATGCCGATAAGCAGCAAACCACCGTAGAACACCACGGGACCGTTCCGGTACTGGCGCCAGTTCTGGCCGCCGTTTTGGATGAGCACGCCGGTTTCCGGGCCGGTGACGGCCGAATAGCCGGCGTCGCCCTCACGGACCGCCCGCCAGTACTCGGATCGAGGATTAGCGTCACCCGACGCCTCCTGCGCCTGAGCCACGTTCAGGCCGGTGACCATATATCCCGTAAGCGGCAACGCCATGGCCGCAACGGCCATGACCACGAGCAGAATTGCGAACCGCCGCCAGCTTCTGCCACGCCGCGCCGCGGACGCCTCGTTTCTCTTGCAATGAGCCATCAAATTGCTCCTCTTGGAATCCGCCCCCCGAAGGCGGCGGTTTTCCGGGCGGGGCCCGGTCGCGTCGCGACCTCGCCCCGCAAACCTATCTGTCCCTCTGGCCGTCGAACCGCTCCGCCAGGACCTGCTCCTGCTCGGCCGTGCGGACCATGGTGGCCTGATCGTCCCGATCGCCCTTGTATACGCCGGGCTCGTGACGGGTCACAGATGCCCGGTCCCCGCAGCCGGTCAGACCGGCTGCAAGGATCAGGCCCAGTAGGATCGCTGATGCGCGCATGGGAACCCCCTGTTAGGGAAGCCCGACCGCAGGGCGGTCAGACGTCCTCCTTATAGGCGGTATCCCAGCCCCAGGTCTGGGGCCGTCCGCCACGCTTCGTGATTCGCTCCCGGTAAATATCGGAAACCATGTCCCCGTCACCGGCAATGAGCGCCTTGGTCGCACACATCTCGGCGCACAGCGGCAGCCGCCCTTCGGCCAGGCGGTTGGCACCGTATTTCTCCCGCTCGGCGGCAGAACCGTTTTCCTCGGGACCGCCCGCGCAGAACGTGCACTTGTCCATCTTGCCGCGCACGCCGAACGCTTCCGTCTGGGGCTACTGAGGCGCCCCGAACGGACAGGCGTAGAAGCAGTAGCCGCAGCCGATACACAGATCCTTGTCGTGCAGAACGATGCCGTCGTCGGTGGTGTAGAAACAATCCACCGGGCAGACCGCCGCACAAGGAGCGTCGGTGCAGTGCATGCAGGCCACCGAGATCGACTTCTCGCCCGGCACGCCGTCGTCGAGCGTGACCACCCTGCGGCGGTTGACGCCCCAGGGAACCTCGTTTTCGTTTTTGCACGCGGTGACACAGCCGTTGCATTCGATGCAGCGGTCGGCATCACAAAGGAATTTCATCTTTGCCATGGTTGATGCCCTCCTAGGCCCGCTGGATCTGGCAGAGGCTCGCCTTGGTTTCCTGCATCGCAGTCACCGAGTCGTAGCCGTACGTGAAGACCGTATTGGCAGAATCACCCCGAACATAGGGGTTCGTACCCTCCGGGTACTTGTCGAGAAGATCCTGACCCTGGTACCAGCCACCGAAGTGATACGGCGTCCAGACCACGCCGCGGGCAACACGGCGTGTAACCATGGCCTTCACCTTGATGCGGCCGCCCTCCGGACCTTCCACCCAGACCCAGTCGCCGTCCTTGATGCCGCGATCGTTGGCATCGCCGGGATTGATCTCGATGAACATGTCCTGCTGGAGTTCCGCCAGCCACGGATTCGACCGGGTTTCCTCGCCGCCGCCTTCGTACTCCACGAGACGCCCGGAGGTATGCACCAGCGGGAAGTCGCCGGAGTAGTCTTTCTCCTGGATCGAGGAGTAGCGGGTCGGCAGACGCCAGAAGCGCTTGCGGTCCTCGTAGGTCGGATACTTGGCCACCAGGTCGTGCCGCGACGTGTACAGCGGTTCCCGATGCACCGGCACCGGATCCGGGAAGGTCCAGACCATGGCCCGGGCCTTGGCGTTGCCGAACGGCGCGCAACCATGCTTGATCGCGACCCGCTGGATGCCGCCGGACAGGTCCGTCTTCCAGTTCTTCCCCTCAGCCGCCGTCTTCTCCTCGTCGGTGAGGTCATCCCACCAGCCGAGCTGCTTGAGGAGATCCGCCGTGAACTCGGGATAGCCGTCCTGCAGTTCCGCGCCCTTGCTGTAAGAGCCCTCCGCCAGCAGGTTGGTCCCTTCGTATTCCACACCGAAACGCGCGCGGAAGTTCAGACCGCCCTCGGCCACGGTCTTGCTGGTGTCGTAGAGCACCGGGGTGCCGGGATGTTTCATCTCCGGAGTGCCCCAGGCCGGCCACGGCATGCCGTAGTAGTCGCCGTCGCACGGGCCGCCCTCGGCCTTGAGCGTCGTGGTATCGAAGGTGTGCTTGTTCTCCATGTGAAGCTTCAGGCGTTCCGGACTCTGGCCCGTGTAGCCGCTGTCTCTTATACACATCTGACGCTGCCGACGATCCAACTCTAGTGTAGAGGTCGGTGGTCG
>JARFQW010000192.1 GCA_029287575.1 Gammaproteobacteria bacterium
TATAAGAGACAGGCCCAGCACGGCGCCGACCAGTCCGGGAGATCTTCCCGATCTCCTGCAGAGCCCACCGGTCTCCAGAGCGCTGACGGCGGCTGGCATCCGCTACCTTGTCTGGGTGACCGGGGACACCGAGACACTCGACGGCGGCGGCGGCATCTCCTGTGCCGTGGGTCCGGGCGGCGGCGGCTGTTACGGCCTGACGTGGTTCGAGAAGGAGTCGGAGTACCAGGCCACGGTGTGGGATCTCCAGCAACTGAGCTCCGCGGGGCGGGTCAGCGCCGACATCAACGGTATGTCGGTCATTCCGGCGGTTGTGATTCCGATTCCGCTGATTGCGCCCACCCAGACCACCGCCTGCAAGCGGCTGGCGGATCAGCTCAGGGTGTTTCTCACCGACGCGCCGAGCTAGGGTCAGCGGCTGGCGTCGAGGGCGATCGTTCCGCGAAACGTCTCCTCGGGGTCCGTCACCACGTCGCCGGGCTTTCCGCGAAACACCCCGGAGAACTCGCCGATGACCACCTGGTCGCCGTCCGCCAGCCGGACCGTCTTCACTGTCCGTCCGTTGACGCGAACGCCGTTCGTGCTATTGAGATCCACAATGATCCACTGGTCCTGGTCGTAAACCAGCAATCCGTGGTGCCGGCTGACCGATGCATGGTCCAGACAAAGGTCGTTCCAGCGGTGACGGCCGACGAGTATCCGATCGCGGTCGAGAACACGGCGCACTGCCTGGCCGCCTTCCCGTCTCAGGATCAGAACGGGCTGCTCGGGGGGCTCCACGGCGTCATTATCCGATTCGGCCGCTGGCAGGGTGTCATCACCCACAAGACCAGCGTCAATATGGTCCTGACCGGCTTTCCAGGCCCTGCCAAGCGCGCTTTCCGCCAGCGAATTGATCCGGGGAGGCAATCCGCCCGAGAGTTCAAAGATCCTGGCGGCCGCGCCATCCGTAAACGGTTCATGGGGTCGCCTCGATCCCGCCGCCTCGAGACGATGCTCCAGGTAATCCGCGGTCTCGAGCAGAGAGAGGGGCTCCATCCGATGGCGGTGGCGAATCAGTTTTGACAGGACGCGGCTGCGCGGCGAATCCAGAACGCGATCCAGGCGGTCATCACCGACGAGAAGCACCTTGACCCGGCCTTCGCGGACCGGTTCCAGAGTGGCAAGCCAGGCCAGCTCCTCCACAACCGCCGTCGACACGCTGCCGGCAATTCGTGCGGCAATCACGACATGGGCGCCTTTCTGCGCCTGATGACCGAGAAAAACGCCCAGGATACTGCGCAGTTCAGGGGCCGCCGCGGCCGCGGGCTGGAAACCCAGACGTCCCAGGATAGCCTCGAGGAATTCATCGGCTGTCGCCGGGAGATAGTCCAGCCAGCCGCCGATGACGCTCTCGCTGCGGCTCGCAAGGAACCGTTCCAGCGTCGTCGTCTTGCCTGACCCGGAAGGCCCGGTCAGGACCACCAGCAGCTGCGGATCGGAGAACGCCGAGCGGAGGAAGCTCAGCGCTGCGCTGTGGCCATCGCCGATGTAGAAAGAGTTGTCGTCGCAGGCGTCCTCGAAGGGAGGGCGCTTGAGCCCGAAATGCGCGAAATACATCCTGTCTTCCTTTGCTCCCTGCCGTTCCTTCCCTGGGATGCGCCATGGCGTGCACCGGATTGTCAGCCTCCCCGGATCCGCGCGCAAGGGGGCCGGCGATTTCGGACGCATGCTAAGCTCCCGGCGCGGGAGGATGCCGATGGCCGCGAATACCGGGACGGGCGTAGAAAAATCAGCCGTACTGAAACTGTTCCCGACCTATGTATGGGTCACGCAGTTCGAGGCGTCGGTTTTCGGGCCGGTGAATGCCCGGATCCGCCAGTGCCTGGCAGAGATCGAGTCAGGGAACCCGAAACTGGCGGCATCCGGTCAATGGCAGAGCGACCAGAGGCTCCACAAAAAACCGGAACTGGCGGGCCTCGTGGGACTGGTCAGACAGGTGGCGGCCAGTATTTTCGAGTCCCTCACCCTTGTACACGACGGATTTCAGGTCACCGGCTGCTGGGCCAACGTCAGCAATCCGGGCTATCCGCATCGCCCGCACGCACATCCGAACAACTATCTGAGCGGCGTCTGGTATGTCCAGACGGCTCCGGGCGCGGACTCGATCAGTTTCTTCGATCCCCGTCCCCAGGCCTCGATGATGGCGCCGCCGGCCCGCCGGCGCGACATCGCCACACAGGACACCGTCAGCCTTGACGTGGCCGAGGGCATGCTCGTCATGTTTCCGTCCTGGCTGCTGCACGCCGTGGATGTCAATCAGAGTAATGCGCGCCGCATCAGCATTGCGTTCAACATCATGTTCCCGAGCTTCGGCACGGTCATGGCGCGGCCTACCTGGCAGGCCGACACGCCCTCAGGCTGAGGGACTGGAAGACTCCAGGCGGCTCAGCGACTCCTCGAACTGCTCCAGCGCCTTCCCCACATAGGTTCTGGCCTCCTCGAGATAGCCGTCAGCGGCTGACGACCAGACCCGGTTCAGGTAGCGCTCTCCGGTCGCGAATGAACTCATGATTTCCGCATAGGTCTGGAGACCATAGAGGTGGGATAAGGTCTCACGCGCTTCGGCGAACCGGTGAAGGTCACTCCGAAAGCGCTCGTCAACTTCGGAGCGCAAGGCGGACGGCCCCAGCGTGCCCTTGACGGCTTCCAGGTCGCGCAGCTGTTCGACTACCCGTTGGAGACTGTCACCGAGATGCGCCTGGTTGGCCGTGAGGACCTCCTCCGACCGGGAGACCGCGTGCTCCGCCCGCTTGACCAGCCAGAGGCCCGCGGCACCGAGGAGGATCGCCGGCACGAACGCGCTCCAGATCACCTCTTCGGCATCCATCGAGGCAACGAACGCCCCGGCCAGAAAGCCCACGACAAGCAGCAGATATCCGAGTTTCTTCATGCGCCGGCTCCAGCACCACTGATCACCATCAGCACGGCAAAGAAGACGCCCACCAGTGCTTCACCCACAATCAGCCCCGCGGCCACCGGTATGCCGATCTCCTCGCTGAACTCGGAGCCCTTGTAGCGGTCCGAGAGCAGCCGCAGCAGCGTGCCGATGCTGTAGGTCAGAACGATATTGAACGGCAGGTAAAAGCCCAGGCCCACGGTGATGCCCAGCCCCCCGCTGGCCGCCGAAAGCAGCGCCCCGAGGGCCGCGCCGGCGGCATATTTTTCGACCGGAACGTCGCCGCCGAGGATACCCGTGATCATGCTGGCAAGGGCCTGGCCCTGGGGCGCCGGGAGCTTGTCGCTCCCCAGCCCGTAGGCCTCGTGCAGAACGAAGATCAGACCCATGATGAGTATCGGACCCAGCCATGCGCCGAGAAACTGGCCGGCTTGCTGCATCCGCGGTGTGGCGCCCACGAGGTAGCCCGTTTTCAGATCCAGCATCAGGTCGGTGGCCTGGGACATGGCGACACATACCGCCGCTCCCACCATGACCGCCGCGATGGTGGCCGGGCCATCGTCGAGTCCGCGGGTAATGATAATCAACAGCGTCACGGCAATGAGCGTCATGCCGGACAGGGGCGACCAGTTCGTGCGGCCGATGCACTCGGACAGGATCACCCCGGCAACCCAGATCCAGACCGTGCCCAGGACGGCCATGGCCAGACCCCGGACCAGTCCGACCTGGTCGGTGGACATGACCGCCATGACGGCCAGCAGCACGGCGGCACCGACAACCGCGAAATAGAGAAGCCGGATCGGCATCTCGTCGCGAGCCACCGCCGACTTCACCTTCGAGGCATTCTGCATGCTGCGGATGGCACTGACGATCAGCGGCAGCGCGAGCACGATGCCGGTGATGGCACCGCCGATCAGCATGCCGATACCGACGGGGCGAAACAGATTGACGCGAAGCTCGTCCGGGTTCGTGCTCGGCAACATGTCCGTCACCGAGAGCATGGGCGCCAGAAACCAGTAGCAGACAAATCCGCCGATGATGAAAGCGAGCCCGCCCCGGCCGGCGATGAACCCCACGCCGATGGTCAGCAGCGACAGATACCACACCCCGTTGGCGTACTCCGGCATGCCGATGAGCGTCCCCAGATTCCAGTTGTCCACGCCGTTGATCTGCACAAACGTGTGAGCCACGGCGCTGAGCAGAGCAGCACTGAGCAGCAGCACCGCCTTCGTCACGCCCGCGCCCGGCGACTTCAGAATCGTGGCCACGGCCACGCCGCCCGGGAACGTCAGGCGCTCGAAGTCGATCATCTGCTTGCGCAGCGGGATGATGAACGCGATGCCCAGGAAGGCGCCGGCGATACAGCCAAAGGTCAGGAGGTAGGGGTCGAAATCGGTGCGGCCGAGGATGAACAGGGCCGGGACCGAAAACATCATGCCCGATGAAGCGCCGTTGACCGCGCTGGCAACGGTCTGGGTGATGTTGTTTTCGATAATGCTGTAGCGGCGCAGCAGCCCTCGAAGCACACCGAAACCGAGGATGGCGGCAAGCTCCGAGCCCTCGATCGAAAAACCGAGAATCAGGGCAGCGTAGCCAATGCTCAGCGCGATCAGCGCCCCCAGCATGTAGCCCACCAGAACGGCCGGCCAGGTCAGTTCGGGATAGGGTCCACTCCGGACAATCTCGTTCTGTCCCAGTGTCTGGCCTTCTGCGCTCAACGAACTCTCCTTGTGTCCGGCGCCACCCTTGTGGCCCTCCCGGCAAAGCCGCCGCACGACACCGCACGACCGGCAAATCCGCTTCAAACGGCGCCCAGCATACCGCTCCCCGCTCCGGCGGGCCATCACTGCCCCGGCACGAGTACCTGCCGGACGCACTCTCCTCCGCTACACTGGCGCGGCCATGCCAGTCAGACCGTTCAGATTGCTCTGCCGTACTCCGGGGTTGCCGTGAGCGAAGCCGACAGGCTCTTGCGCGAGGCGCTGTCCCGGCATCAGCAGGGAGAACTGGAGACGGCGGCAGTCCTTTACGACCGCGTGCTCGCCGCGAGACCCGATCATGCCGATGCGCTGCATCTGCTCGGGGTCCTTCGCTACCAGCAGAAACAGCTGGCCGACGCCGTCCGCCTCATTGGCAAGGCACTGGAACTCCAGCCGGGACATGCGGACTATCTCTGCAACCTGTCGGCGGTCCTCAGGGCCCGCGGCGATGCCGCGCAGGCCGAATCGGCAGCCCGCCGTGCCCTGGAATCCGCGCCCGATCTCGCAGCCGCCTGCAACGCCCTCGGCGGCGCGCTGCAGGATCAGAGCCGCTTCGAGGAGGCACTGGCCGCCTATGTCAGGGCCACGTCTCTTGATCACGGCTTCATCGAAGGCCTTTGCAACGCCGCGAGCCTGGCGCTGGATATGGGTGATTCGGAAACGGCCCGGGGTCTGATCGAGCGGCTGCGGGGGGTGGCGCCCGCCCTTCCCCTCGGCCTTGCGCTGGAAGCCCGGCTGCTGGAATCCGACGGCAACGAGGATGCGGCGGCGGCAGCCTGGCGGCGCGCGCTGGATGGCGATCCCCGCGATGCCCGTTTCCATTGCGGCCTCGCTGCATTGCTCGAACGTCAGCGGCGCTGGGATGAAGCGCTGGAGGGCTATCTGCGGGCCCTGGCACTGGACCCCAACTTCCCCGCAGCGATCAATGGCGCCTTGTACATGGCCCGCTCGACCTGTAGCTGGGATCACTATCCGGCCCTGGCCGGGCGGTTCCTCTCCGCCATTGAGCAGGAGCGTACCGGGCTGTCGCCGTTTGTCGCTCTGGCCGAACCTATCGCGCCCTCCGCACAGCTCATCTGTGCGCGCACCTGGTCGAAAGACAAGGCGCGCAGGGCCGGTCCTGCCGTGCACCGGCGCCGCGCCCGCGCCCCTGGGCCGGCGGCAAACGCGGGGGCGAAGCGCCCGATTACCGTCGCGTACCTCACTTCGGAGTTCCGCCGTCACCCGACCGCGTACACGAAGGTAGGGCTCTTCGAACATCACGACCGCACCCGCTTCCGGGTGATCGGCTACTGCAACGGAGAAGACGATGGCAGCGAAATCCGCCAGCGCATCGTCAGCGCCCTGGACGAATTCGTCGATCTTCGCGGCGTGCCGGCCGCCGCCGCCGCCAGCCGTATTCGCGAAGACCGGGTCGACATCCTCATCGATCTCAAGGGCCACACGGAGAACGCCCTGACAGAATGCCTTGCGCTACACCCGGCGCCGGTGCAGGCCAGCTGGGTCGGCTTTCCCGGAAGCACCGGGGCCGACTTCATTGACTACGCGATCGTCGACCGGGTCGTCGTCCCCGAGGACCGGGCGTCCACCTTCAGCGAGTCGCTGATCTGGATGCCTGACACCTATTGGGCCGAGGACGATCGTCGCGCGGAGCCCGGCCCGACGCCGACCCGCGCCGAGTGCGGGCTGCCGGATCAGGCCGTGGTCCTGGCCTGCTTCAACAACAGCTACAAGATTCATCCCGACACCTTCAGCTTCTGGATGGACCTGCTCAAAGCCCTGCCCGCGGCGGTATTGTGGCTGCAGGACACCAACCCGGGGAGCCGGCTCAAGGACAATCTGCGCCTGGAAATGACCCGCCGGGGGGTCGATCCGCAGCGGCTCGTATTCTGTCCCAGGCTGCCGCTGCCGGACTACCTGGCCAGGTATCGGCTGGCCGATCTGTTTATCGACACCCTGCCCTACAACGCCCATACCACCGCGGCGGATGCGCTCTGGGCCGGGCTGCCCGTGTTGACCCTTCCCGGACCATCCATGGCCTCGCGCGTGGCGGCCAGCCTGCTCCACGCGGCCAACCTGGGCGATCTGGTCGCCGCGACGGCAGAGGAGTATCGGAGCCGGGTGGTTTCCCTGGCCCGTGATCCGGATCAGATCGAGGCGCTCAAGGAGCGCGTGCGCGCGACAGCGCGGACCAGCCCATTGTTCGACACCGCCCGCTTTACACGAAACTTCGAGAGCGCGCTGGAGTACATGGTGATGCGCAGTCGAGCCGGTCTTGCGCCGGCGTCGAAGACCGTGGCTCAGACTCTCGCCGCCGCCCGGTAGCGTCCGGGATCACGGTCCGGCGGGCTTCAGGACCGGCTGAAGAAAGGCCGCCGTGAGCGGTGATCGTGCATGCGGTCCTGCAGTTCGAGACGTCTGGAGTCGAGCCAGTCGAGCCTGGAGACGACGCCCGGTTCCTCCCCGGCCTCCTGCCGGCGGGCTGTTTCCTTCTCCCGGTAGGCACAGAAATCCGCATAGGCATCGATTTCCGGCTGCAGATGGCGCCGCGCCAGCTCGACCATGACGGCGTCGTCCAGAAAACCCAGTGCCGGCAGATCGTCAGGAATGAGGTCCTCCGGATCCGCGAAATACGCCAGAGTGCTGAGAACCCGGCCCATGTCCTCCGGGGGCAGGCGCCATTCGTCGTCCGTCAGCATGGCCACCATGGGCCGCAGCTCCTCGAGCTTGCCGATGATGAACGGCGGCGCACCGCGGGTCTCGGCGGCTGCAATCAGCTGGCCGGTGGCCTGCACGATGTCGTGCAACGCCACGTTGCCCCCGCCGGGTCGACGGTCGGCGAACACTTTTTCGAAATAGTCCAGGTCCTCGTCGGACAAATCGAAGACAACGCTCAGTCCCATGCCGTTACCCGGAATCCTCCTGGCCCGAATCGGGCGTGCTCACCATAGCCAGCAGCCGTACGCCCGTCAACGCGCTTCGGTGCCCCGGAATACGCTCTGCCGGATCGTGGGCGCCAGGCGTGAAACGGGTCCTTGACAGCCATCGGCAGCTGTGGAAATTTGGCCCCCGAACAGTGAAAGGCAAACCCGTCGAAAGACGGCGACGCAAAGCCACCGGTCTTAGGCCCTCTCAATGGAGGGTCAGACAGCGGGGCTGCCGGCATGGCGAAACCTGCGGGTCTTGCCGTTCGTGCCGTTTGGGTTTGCCTCCACTGCCGGCTCGCAGTTTGCAGTACGGGGGCTGACAATGACGACGTTCAACACGACGGCCACACAGACGAACCTCGCAGAACGGCTGGACCAGCAGGAAGCCGAATGGCAGAAACGCAAGGTCCGGCGGCTCGCGCGCGCCCTGCATCTGGATACCCGGGCCCTGGGCGACGAGATTCGCGGGTTCTACGGCTGTGAGGTAGAGCGCAGCGACCTGCAGGTTACGGTGCGGATTGCCGAGCAGCGCGCGATCCGGCTCGCGCTGCGGGCTTCGTTCGATGCCGATGGCGAGCTCCGGCAGAGCTATCACGTCGAGGACCGGCAGATACAGCGCGGCATCGACTATGAAGAACGGGACATGGAATACCGTTTCCCGCGCCTGGGAGAAGCCGTCGCCCGTTTTGAGGCGCTGTGCCGGGCAGCCCTGAAAAGCCGCTAGCGGCTACAGCTCAGGGGCGCTCTCCCGCCCGCAGACCACGGAAGAAATCCACAACCGTGTAGCGCTTGAAGTCGCGAAACTCGCCGGCGTCAAAAAATACTCCGTGGCAGACCGTGCACGACTCCATCCAGATGTGGGTCTGCTTGGGATCCACCATGCGGATCATTCCAGTCTTGCACCGCGGACAGTCGATCCGATCGTCACGGTTGAACACCCGCCCCACCTCGGGATCGCCGATATCGATTTCCTCGGAGCCTTTCATGTCCTTGAGCTGATCGGCTTCGAAAGAGTCGAACCAAAGACCCTTGCAAAGGGTGCACCGATCCACCTCGACATCCTTGAAGGCCACCACCTCCATCTCATGTTCACATTTAGGACACTTCATCAGCCTCTCCCGTTGTCGAATCCAACTTGTCCGCCCGCGTATCCCGCAGTGGGCGCCGGTCGCCGACGCGCCATGCATTCGCCCCGCCAGCCGCCCCGATTCCCGGCCTGGGCCGATAACGCTCCCGATAAACGAAGCGCTCGTACTCCGCAATGATCTGAGCGCCGAACAGAATAATCAATGCGCCGATCTCCATCAGGATGAGCGTGATCACCACGGTTCCCACCGATCCGTACACCACGTTGACCGCCGAGAAGGTTTCGAAATACCAGCCGAGAATGTGCCGGACAGGCTCCCAGAGCAGAGCGGCAGCCACGCCGCCGACGAGCGCCTGACGGACCCGCAGGCCGCCCACGGGCATCACGACATACAGGGAGGTGAAGATCAGCACTTCGGTGAGAAAGCCGAAGATATGCAGCAGACCCGTGGAGATTCCGCTCATCGGGAGCTGTTCGCCGAACCAGGCCATGTCCTGCCGCTTCAGCGCGGTCAGGGCACCGGTGACCAGCGCGAGCACGACGAACCCGGCGCCGAGCAGAAGGGAATAAAGCCAGGGAATGACGAAGGACATCAGCCTGGTCCGGCGCCATACGAGAAAGCGGTGTTCGAAAATCAGGCTCATCGCGTTCTGAAACACCATGAACGCGCTGCCGCTGAAGAACAGCAGGAAAAGGATGGTGAAACCGCTGACCAGTTCCCGGTGCTCGAGCAAACTCATCACCTGGTCGACGACGAGTTCGCTCTCACCCGGGAGCAGGATGTCCAGATTCGCCTGCAGGGCGGATACGAGGCGGGCCTCGTCCATGAACGAGGACAGCACGAGCAGCAGCAGAGTAAAGAAGGGAATCAGGGTCAGGAGCGCGTTGTAGGCCAGCGCGCCGGACAGCAGGAGAGCCCGGTTCCGGGCCATGCCCCGAAGGACCCGGAGAAGAAACGCGAACGGGTGAGAAAGCACGGCCAGCAGTCGGGCACGGGCAGCAGCCTGGCCCACGCCCGAAGATGGCCGGGGGTCTACCACTCGCCGTGGTTCGGCATGCTCACCCAGGGCTCCCTGGGGGGCAGCGCATCGCCTTTCTGCAGCAGCTCGATGGAGATATTGTCAGGCGATCGGACAAAGGCCATCCGCCCGTCTCGCGGCGGGCGGTTGATGACGACACCCCCGTCGGCCAGCCGCTGGCATACCGCATAAATGTCGTCGACCTGGTAGGCCAGATGACCGAAGTTGCGCCCGCCGGTGTATGTTTCCGGATCCCAGTTGTGGGTCAGTTCGACCTGGGCTTCTTCATCCCCGGGAGCCGCCAGAAAAACCAGCGTGAACCGGCCCTGCTCGCTGTCATGGCGACGAAGCTCGACCAGACCGAGCTTGTTGCAGTAGAAGTCGATAGAGGCATCGATATCCGTGACGCGGACCATGGTGTGCAGATACTTCATTGCGGCAGTTCCGGTTCTGAAGGAGGTGACCGTTCATTATACGGTGGCGGCGGTGTCGCGGTCCGCCCCGGTGAGGGCCAATTCATCTTCGCGGTCAATTACCGGCTCGCGGAACCCAACCCGTAAAGATTGTATTTGAATTATCTAATATAATGACTGTTTTCAGCGCCGCGACATTCCCGATGCCGACCTCATGCTCCTCTCCCTGATTCCCTGGCTCGGCGCCGCCGCCATAGGGCTCAGCCTCGGGCTGCTCGGCTCGGGCGGCTCTATTCTGACCGTCCCGGTGCTCGTCTACTTGTTCGGCCAGGACGAAAAAGCCGCCATCGCGGGTTCCCTGGCCGTGGTCGGTACGGTAGCCCTTGCCGGCGCCCTCCTCCCGGGCGGCGGGCAGCGGACCATCCGCTGGGACGCGGTCGCCTGGTTCGGCGTCCCCGGCATGCTGGGCACGTGGCTCGGCGCCACCCTTGGCGGATGGCTGCCAGGTCGCGCACAGCTGTTGATCTTTGCCGTGGTCATGCTGGTGGCGGGGACGATGATGCTGCGCCCGCCGGGCCGGGCCGAGGGCACTGCGGCGCGCCCCCCCTGGAAACTCGGCCGGGACGGCCTGCTGGTGGGGATGCTCACGGGCCTGGTGGGCGTCGGCGGCGGTTTTGCCATCGTTCCGGCGCTGGTCCTGCTGGGCGGCTTTGCCGTACACGAGGCCGTCGGAACCAGCCTTGCCATCATTGCCCTGAACTGCGCGGTGGGGTTTTTCCGCTACCGGCAGATCCTCGAGGACACCGGTGTCGCGCTCGACTGGCCGGTCCTCATCGCCGTGGCAACCGCCGGCGTGGCCGGAAGCCTGGCAGGCCGCCGCATCGGCGGAAGACTGCCGGACCGGCAGCTGCGCCAGGGTTTCGCGCTGCTCCTGTTCCTGATTGCCGCGTGGATCGTCTACAGCAATTTGACGGCCGGACCCGGTCCGACTAATCACACTTCAACGAAGGAGACTCTTTCGATGACTCATGCCGACCCAGTCGCCGCTGCACGCGCCAGAATCCGGGAGATCGACGTTCCCGCCATCGATGCCGCCGTGGCGGCCGGAGCCGTCGTCATCGACGTCCGCGAGCCCCATGAGCATGCCGACGACGCCATACCGGGCACCGTCAACATCCCCGTCGGCGTCCTCGAAATCGCGGTCAGTGACGAGCCCGAGGACCTGGATACGGAACCACCGGCCGAACTCTCGGATCCGTCATGCCCGATCTATCTGTATTGCCGCAGTGGCGGTCGCTCCGCGCTGGCGGCCGCTTTTCTCCAGGATCAGGAGTTCGCCGAGGTCTATTCACTGGCCGGCGGCATGCTGGCATGGCGAGAGGCACATCCCGCCGGGTCCTAGCCGGACTCAGGCTGCTTCTTCGGTCTCGACGGCCATCGGAGTCCGCTCCCGGGACGGCCAGGCGCGGAGCACGGCCTGGATGACCGTTGCCAGCGGGATGGCGAAGAACAGTCCCCAGAAGCCCCAGAGACCGCCGAACACCAGCACCGCCGCGATAATCGCCACGGGATGGAGATTCACCGCTTCGCTGAAGAGCAGCGGCACGAGCAGATTGCCATCGAGAAACTGGATGACACCGTAGGCCACAAGCAGCCAGATAAAACGCGGATCCAGCCCGAACTGCGCGTAGCCCACGAGGGCCACCGGCAAGGTCACCATCAGGGCGCCGATGTACGGGATCAGGACGGAGAAACCGGTAACGACAGCGAGCAGGAGGGAATACTGCAGCCCGAACAGCCGGAAGGTCGCGAACGCGACACTGCCGACGATGAAGATCTCCCAGAACTTGCCGCGCACATAGTTGGCGATCTGCTTGTCGACTTCGAACCAGACACGGTTTGCCAGCCCCCGCTCGCCCGGCATGAAGCGGCTGAACCAGGCCAGAATCAGATCCTTGTCCTTGAGAAAAAAGAACACCAGCATGGGCATCAACACCAGGTACACCACGAGGGTCAGCACACCGACCACCGAGGACAGCGACACGGAGACCACCTGCTGGCCAAATCCGGCGATCTCTCGTTTCACCCCGTCGAGCATCTCCTGCGCCTGGGCTGGCGAAACGATATCCGGATATCGCTCCGGCAGGGCCATCAACACGCGTTGCCCTTCGCCGATCATGTTGGGCAGGTTGCCAACCAACTGCGTCACCTGGCGCGAAAGCAGCGGCAACAGGCCGAACAGCACCAGGGTCAGAAACAACAGGAAGGCGATGAAGACCAGGGTGACCGCAAGCAGGCGTGGCACGCCACGGTCTTCCAGGGTCACCACCAGGCCTTCCAATAGGTAGGCAATCACGGCACTGGCCAGCAC
>JARFQW010000048.1 GCA_029287575.1 Gammaproteobacteria bacterium
GACGCGGGGCCGGCCCCGAAAAGGCCGGCCTTTCTTTATTGAGGTGTGCTCTTGAGCAAGCGACGAGTCGTCGTCACCGGCATGGGGATCATCTCCCCGGTCGGCAGCACCCTGGACTCCGCGTGGCGGAGCGTCCGCGAGGGGCAGAGCGGTATCGGCCCGATTACCCGGCTCGACGTCAGCAAGTTTTCTACCCGTATAGGCGGTGCGGTGAAAGGCTTCGAGCCCGGCGACTACGTTTCGCCCCGGGACCAGCGCCGCACCGACGAGTTCATGCACTACGGAATCGCCGCGGCCAAGCAGGCGGTTTCCGATTCCGGTCTCGAGATCACTGGGGACAACGCCCATCGCTGCGGGGTCGCCATGGGCTCGGGAATTGGCGGTCTCGAGACCATCGAGGCCAACCACAGCAATTTCATCAACGGCGACAATTCGCCCCGCAAGATTTCGCCGTTTTTCATTCCGGGGAGCATCATCAACATGATCTCCGGACACGTGTCCATCGCCTACGGAATGACGGGACCGAACCTTTCTCTGGTCACTGCCTGCACGACCGCCACACACAACATCGGCATAGCGGCCCGGACAATCGAATACGGCGATGCAGACGTCATGGTGGCCGGCGGCGCGGAAATGGCTACGACGGTGCTCGGACTCGGCGGGTTCTGTTCTTCGAAGGCGCTGTCCACGCGAAACGACGAACCCCAGCGGGCAAGCCGGCCCTGGGACCGGGAGCGTGACGGCTTTGTCCTGGCCGACGGCGCCGGCGCCGTGCTGCTCGAGGATTATGAGCACGCCCGCGCCCGGGGCGCGGACATTTATGGCGAGCTGATCGGCTTCGGCATGAGCGGCGACGCACATCACATCACCGCGCCGCTGGAAAACGGCGAGGGCGCTCGTCAGTGCATGGCGAATGCCTTGCGCGATGCCGGCGTGAACCCCCAGGACGTGGACTACGTGAACGCGCACGGAACCTCCACGCCACTGGGCGACAAGGCGGAGACCGTGGCCATCAAACGGACCTTCGGCGCCCATGCCGGGCAGCTCGCCGTGAGCTCCACCAAGTCCATGACGGGACACCTGCTGGGCGCGGCCGGCGCCGTGGAGGCGATTTTCTCGCTGCTGGCGATCCGTGACGGCGTACTGCCGCCGACGATCAATCTGGACCATCCGGATCCGGAGTGCGATCTGGACTATGTTCCCAATACCGCGAGGGATAGCGGGATCGATGTGGCGATTTCGAACTCCTTCGGTTTCGGCGGTACCAACGGCACGCTGGTTTTTCGGCGTCTCTCCTGAGAGCGGCGCACGCGTGTTCATCCTGCGGTGACCGGCGAGCCGTCGATTCGCGAACTGGCGGGCCGCCCGGACCTCCTTGCCCTGCACCGGGCCCGGCCAGAGGTTTACCCGTTCCTTCTGGAGAGCGCAGCTCGCGGGACGCCGCAGGGCTGCTACGACATTCTGTTCCGAAGCGATGCGCAGAGCCTCATTCTGGCTCCCGACGGCCGCCTCACCGGGGATGGTTCGGCCCACGCCAACGGGGATTTTCTGTGCGGCCTGGACGCATGGTGGCGCCGCCTTCGGACCGACCCCGTAGCGACAGAGCTCCCGTTTCACGGCGGCTGGTTCCTGTTTCTCGGTTACGAGCTCGCCGGGCAAGTGGAGCCTACCCTGCGATTGCCCGCCGGAACGGATTTCCCGGTTGCCTTCGCGGTGCGCGCCTCAGCGGCGATCGTGGCCGACCGCCAGGCCGGCAAGGTCTGGACGGTCGCCGAGGCGGGCCACGAGGTGCTGGCCGAACTGGAGGCCGACCTGCTGGCCCACGGGAGACCGCATCAGGAACGCGATGAGCCGCTTCTCGAGGGACGTCTCGACGAGGAACCTCCGCGGCGCTACAAACGGGCCGTCGAGCAGGCCCGGCGCTACATCGTAGACGGGGACATATTCCAGGCGAACCTGTCCCGGAGCTGGTCCGGAAGGCTGGCGGACGGCGCGGGCCCTGCAGATGTCTACGCGCGCCTGCGCCGGTCCAACCCGGGACCCTTCGCTGGTCTGGCCTGCTGGGACGGACATGCGGTCGTGAGCAGTTCCCCGGAACGGCTGCTGCGAATTCGTGACGGCATCGCCGAAACCCGTCCGATTGCGGGAACAAGGCCACGCAGTTCCCAAAGCGCCGAAGACGATGCCCTGCTGGCAGAGCTGATCGCGCACCCGAAGGAGCGCGCTGAACACATCATGCTGATCGATCTGGAGCGCAATGATCTCGGGCGTGTGGCGCGCCCGGGGACTGTCTGCGTGGACGAGCTGATGGGCCTCGAAAGCTACGCCCACGTGCACCACATTGTGTCGAATATTCGAGCCGAAGTGCGCGACGGGATAACCCCGGGGGCTGCCATCAGGGCACTGTTCCCCGGCGGGACGATCACCGGATGTCCGAAAGTGCGCTGCATGGAGATCATTGCGGAACTCGAAGGCGAGGCGCGGGGGCCGTATACGGGGTCGATGGGCTACCTCAACCGCGACGGCAGCCTGGACCTCAATATTCTGATCCGGAGCGTTCATCTGGCGGGGCGGGAGGTTCGTTTCCGTGCCGGGGGCGGGATAGTGGTGGATTCCCTTCCCGACCCGGAGCTGGAGGAGACGCGGGCCAAGGCCCGCGGTCTGCGTGTTGCCCTGGAGGGTGACATTGAATCCGCATGAGGCGGGGGATCGGGTGCCGGTTACCGATCGGGGCCTGCTTTACGGCGATGGCCTCTTCGAAACCATGCGCGTCTGGCAGGGGACGGTGCCGCTGTTGCCTGATCACCTGGCCCGACTTGCTTCGGGTCTCGCCAGGCTCGGATTTCAGTCGTTGCAGCCCTCGATCCTGAGCGACGCAGTCTCAAGATCTCTTGCGGAAGACTCGACGGCCGAGGGCGTGCTCAAGCTGATTGTCACGCGGGGAGACGGAGGGCGCGGCTATGCACCACCGGTTCCGGCCCGTTCCCGGCTCTTGGTGACCCGCCACCCGCTGCCCGCCTGGCGTGACGATCTGTCCAGCAAGGGCGTTCGTTGCGGCCGCTGTCAAACGCTTCTGGGGCGTAGTCCCGCGACCGCGGGGCTGAAACATCTCTCGCGCATCGAGCAGGTCCTGGGCGCGGCCGAAGTGGCTGCCGCGGGATGGGACGAAGGCCTGATGTGCGACGAAGCGGGGCAGGTGATCGAGGGGACCCGGGCCAACGTCTTTGCGGTCGTTGGCGGTGTGCTGGTAACGCCCGCCCTGGATCAGTCCGGCGTGGCGGGGGTGCTGCGGGAGCGTGTCCTGTCCTGGGCCAAACGGGTGGGGATGGACGTCGAAATACGGCCATTGGCTTATGATGCGCTGATGATGGCTGACGAGATTTTTCTCTCCAACAGCGTTTTCGGGCTTTGGCCGGTGGCGGAGCTCGGGGAAGCCCGCTGGGATACGTTTCCCTTGTGCGTGAAGGCGGGTGAGGGGCTGGCCGGGGAGGGGATCCCGTGGCTCGCATGATGCGTCGTATCCTGATCGTGCTGGTCTCGCTGGGGATCGTCGCAGCCGCGGTCGCGTTCGGCGCAAGATCCTGGCTGGACAGTTACCTCGATACGCCCCTGGTCCTGGAGGAATCCCGGATTCTGGACGTGCCAGCGGGATCGTCGCTCAAGGGCATCGCCCGGGATCTGGCCGGCGAAGGGGTTCTGAAGCACCCGGCGGTATTGACGGCCTGGGCCCGGCACACCGGCGATGCCGCCAAAATCCGCGCCGGGGAATACGAGCTGACAACGGACACGACCGCGCAGGGCCTTATCGACCTGCTGGTACGCGGGCAGGCGGTTCTGCACTCGCTGACTTTCGTGGAAGGCTGGACCTTCACGCAGATGCAGGCCGCACTCGATGCGCATCCCGCCCTGGAACGAACCGGTATCGGGTCGGATGCCGAGCGGCTGATGACCGAACTGGGTATGCCGGCGATGGCGCCCGAGGGTTGGTTCCTGCCGGAGACCTACCGGTTTTCGAGGGGTACCCGGGACCTCGTGATCCTCCGCCAGGCCTTCGAGGCGATGCAGGAGGCGCTCGAGCAGACCTGGAACAACCGGGACGATGATCTGCCCCTGGAGAGTCCCTACGAAGCGTTGATCCTCGCCTCGATCGTGGAGCGGGAAACCGGATTGGACGCCGAGCGCGCCAAGGTGGCCGGGGTGTTCGTGCGCCGGTTAAGAAAAGGCATGCGCCTGCAGACGGATCCCACGGTGATATACGGTCTCGGCGAGGATTTTGACGGCGACCTGAAACGGGCCGATCTGCGCCGCGACACGCCGTGGAACACGTACACGAGAGCGGGCCTGCCGCCGACGCCGATCGCCATGCCGGGCCTGGCCTCACTGGAGGCGGCCGTCAAGCCGGCCGAGGGCACGGCCCTGTACTTCGTTGCCACGGGCAAGGGCGACGGGAGCCATCAGTTTTCCGACACCCTGGAAGAGCACAACCGTGCGGTTGCCGCTTACCTGCGGCGGCTGCGACAGGGCGGACGGTAGCTGGCCGATGACCAGGGGCAATCCATGAGGCGCGGCCGGTTCCTGACCCTCGAAGGCGCCGAGGGGGCGGGCAAGAGCACGACCCTGGCCCACGCCGCGACTGTCCTCAGGGAGGCGGGGTTGGAGGTGGACGTTACCCGCGAGCCTGGCGGTACGGGCCGCGCCGAGGCCATTCGCGAGATTCTTCTGGAACGGGGCGACGAGTCGATGACGGATCTCGCCGAGCTCCTGCTGATGTTTGCCGGTCGCAGCCTGCATCTGGAAAACCGCATCCGACCCGCGCTGGCCGCGGGCCGATGGGTGCTGTGCGACCGGTTTACCGATGCCACCTGGGCCTACCAGGGAGGCGGCCGCGGCCTGCCGGAGACGTGGATCGGTCAGCTCGAGAGCTGGACCCAGGATGGTCTTCAGCCGGATCTGACCTTGCTGCTGGACCTGGACCCGGAGGTGGGCCTGGCCCGCATCAAGGGCCGCGGCGTACCGGACCGTTTCGAGACCGAGCGGCTGGCGTTTTTCCACCGGGTGCGGGAAACGTACCTCCGCCGAGCCCACGCCGACCCGGCTCGTTTTCGGGTCATCGACGCCTCCGCAACGCAGGAGAGCGTCCGATCAGAAGTCAGCAGGCACATAAAGGAGTTCATCCAGTCAATTGATTAAAAACGTCTTTCCATGGCAGAGGTCCCTCGTGTCGGATCTCAATAGCGCGATCGGCGCCGATCGGCTCGGGCACGGCTTGCTGATCGAGGGGCCGCCGGGAGTCGGCAAGCTCGAGCTCGCCTTCCTCGTAGCCGCCGCTGTCCTGGAGAAGGCGCCGGTGTTCGAAGAAGGGCGGGTGCAGCCGCCTGCGCACCCGGATTTCCGCTGGGTCACACTGGAAACCGACGACAAGGGCCGGCTGCGCAAACAGCTGACAGTCGACCAGATTCGCGAGGCGTGCCGGGTACTGGCGCTGACCAGCTATGCCGGCGGCGCAAAGGTGACCGTGCTTGCTCCGGCCGAGCGTATGAACCGCAACGCGGCCAACAGCCTCCTGAAGACGCTGGAGGAACCCAACCCCGATACGCTGCTGATACTCGTGCGCGCACGCACCGATACGCTGCCGGCGACAATCGCCAGTCGCTGTCAGAGACTACGGGTACCGATCCCGGCAGCCGGCGAGGCCGAAGCCTGGCTTCGGGAACGGCATGGGGAGGCGGACTGGCCGAGGCTCCTGCATCTGGCCGGCGGCGCGCCCCTCACGGCTGCCGAGTATGCGCTCGCGGGCTATGAGGCGGTGGACGGACGCTTCAGCGAACAGATTGCCGGCCTTTTGACCGGACGCATGGACCCGGTCGAGGTGGCCGCCGAATGGGCGGGTGCAGACCAGGGCCTGGAGGGCTGCCTGCGCTGGCTGTCGGCCTGGACGGATCACGTGGCCTGGCGGCGAGTGACCGGTGACTGGCGGGTTCAGCCTCCCGTGGAGACACCGGAAACCGTGATAGATGCCATACCCGCGGCGTGGATCTACTGGTATCGTGACGAGGTGCACAGGGCCATGCGGCGCATGGATGGATCCCTGAACGTGGAACTGACATTGGAGAATCTGCTGGTTCCCTGGGCCCAGGGGCTGGAACCGCAGGAGGGACAAGGATGAGCACGAGCAAGCCGGGGCTTCTGACCCTGACGATTAAGGACAAGAGTGCCCTCTACCTTGCGTACATGCCGTATGTCAGTAACGGCGGCCTGTTTATCCCCACCTCCAGCGTCTATCGCCTGGGTGATGAGGTCTTCATGCTCCTCAACCTCATGGGGGAAGACGAGCGGCTGCCCGTCGCCGGTCGGGTGATCTGGGTCACGCCAAAGGGCGCTCAGGGAAAGCGCACGGCGGGTATCGGCGTTCAGTTCAGCGAACAGGACCGCGGTGCGACCCAGCGAAAGATCGAAGCGTACCTAGCCGGAGCCGTGGCCGGGGAGAAAGCCACCCACACGATGTAGCGTCGGAACCGACGCCCGCGGGACTAGCCTGTGCGGTCTCCGTCGCTCATGCTCAGCCCGCCTTCCAGCACACTGGCGTTGTAACCGCGCTCGCTCAGGAGGTAGGCCGCCGCCGAGCTGCGCCGGCCGGTATCGCAGATCACCACGTAGGGAATTTCCTGGTCGAGGCTGCTCAGCCGCATGCGCAGGAAGTACAGCGGGATGTTCACCGCGTCGTCCGGGTGATAATTCTGGAATTCGCTCGGCAGGCGCACGTCCAGCCACTGCCCGCCGCCGGCAATAATCTCGCTGGCGCGCTCGGAGCTGACCCAGTCCAGCATGGGCTCATTGAGCAGGGTCTTGAAGTCGTCCTTTCCCAGGCGCATCACTGAGCCATCCATGAGCATGGTGACCGTCGCGTTGCGCTTGGCCTCGGAAATCAATGCTTCTTCGCCAAACGTGTCGCCGACGCCCAGCTCGGCGAGCTTTATGCCTTCCTTGTTGAGCGGTGTTTCCCGGGTAACGCCGGCCTGGCCCTTGGTGATGACGTAGAAGTAGTCACCCTCATCGCCCTGGCGGATGATCACATCGCCTTCGCGCACGTTGACCTGCTGCATGCGCATGAAAATGGCCTGGATATTCGCTGCCGGAATCCGGTGAAAAGCACGGGTGCGCAGCAGGTTGGTCATCCAGTCCTCGCTGGCTGCCTCGATGCCCTGCTGGATTTCCGTGACCTCGTAGGTCCCGGTCTGGTCCCAGGTCAGCATGACGTCGAGGATTTCGGAGTCGATTTCGATGTAGCGGACCCGGCTGCTGGCGCGCGCGCTCACCGCGCGGGGCAGGGCGGGCGAAAGGGGATGCTTGCCCTTCGACGTGCCGGCTTCCACTTGGCCTACAACCTTGTCGCCGTCCACGTATTCCACGCTGCCGCCCAGAAGGTAGACACTGACCGGTCGGGCATCGCCCTTCTGAAAAAGATAGCTTCCCGCCTGCACCTCCTTGACCTCGGTCTTGTCCACGAGAGCGACAATATTCTCCCGTTTCAGGCCGTTCAGGGGCGACAGTTTCCTCAGTTCGCTGATGTCAATTGCGGTGTCCGTCATCTTGACTCTCTGACGTTCGTTCCATGGCGTCTACTGCTCGCTGCCGGCCGCATCGGACGAGGCCGCGCCGCAGGCCGCGAGCATACCATAGCCCCCGCCGGGCGGGCCTGTGACCACGGCGCAGTCCGAGGGCTTCAGGCGGAAAGTTGTTTCCAGCCCTCGGCCGCTTCGAAACGCTCGCCGTAGCGCTCCTGCAGACGCTTCAGAGCCGCACCGATCTCAGCCAGCCCGCGGGCCTTTGCGTAGTTGATCGGACCACCGCGAAATGGTGCGAAACCCGTCCCGAAGATCACCCCGGCGTCCAGCAGGTCCAGGTCCTCCACGACACCGTCCTCCCAGACCCGGACCGCCTCGTTGACCATCGGGAGAATCATCCGGTCCTGAATATCCTCAGGCGCCCGGGCGTTCTTGATCTCCGGCTTGACTGCCTTGCCGTCCTTCCACCGGTAGAAGCCCTCGCCGGTCTTGCGGCCGAGCTGCTTGCGTTCAACCATGGATTGCAGTGCCTCGGGCACGTGAACCCCGTGGGCATCGCCCAGAATTTTGGCGACATTGAGCGCCACGTCCAGACCCACCGTGTCGGCTAGCTCAACCGGGCCCATGGGCATCCCGAAGGCCTTCGCGGCACGATCGATCACGGGCAGCGCCACGCCGTCCTGGGCAATCAGCATCGCTTCCATCATGTAGGGCATCAACACCCGGTTGACCACGAACCCCGGGGCGCTCTTGCAGGGCAGGGGGAGGCGATCGATCCGCTTCACGAAGGCAATGCCCTTGTCGATCTCCGCCGACGGGGTCGTGTCCGTGTGGATCACCTCGACCAGCGGCATCATGGCGACCGGGTTGAAGAAATGCAGCCCGATGAGTCGATCCGGATCCGCCAGCGCGTCGCGAAGGTCCTCGAGGCGGATGCTGGACGTATTGGTGGCCAGAACCGCTTCGGGTTTCATCCGGGGCTCCAGGTCCGCGTAGAGGGCCTGCTTTGCTTCGACGTTTTCGAAAATGGCCTCGATCACGACGTCCGCGCGGGGGACACCCGTGCCGTTGACATCGGGTGCGAGCCGGTCCATCGCGGCCTGCACCAGGCGCGGTTCCCGGAGCTTCTTCTCGAACAGCTTGCGGGCCCGCTTGATGGCCGGCGCAATATGCTCGGGCGCCCGGTCCTGCAGCGTGACCGTCAGACCGCGCAGCGCACACCAGGCCGCGATATCCCCGCCCATCACGCCGGCCCCGACCACGTGCACGTGGTCGAAGCGCATCTTCACGTCGCCCCCGAGCGCCTTCAGCTTGTCCTGCAGCAAGAACACCCTGACCAGGTTCCGGGATGTATCGGTGCAGAACAGCTCGGCGATGGACCGTGCTTCGGCTTCGTACATTTCCGCCGGGCGGTCACCGAAGTTCTTCCACAGGTCGATGATGGCGTAGGGCGCCGGATAGTGCTCCCGGCGGGCCTTCTTGGCCACCTGCTTTTCCAGGATGTTGGCGACCACGGGCCGCGCCGCCGGGGTGTTGAGGGCCCGGTCGCGCAGGCTCGCGGACTTGCGGACCGGCGGCGTAAGAGCCATTTCCCGGGCTGCCCTCTCGAGATGGCGTTGCGGAACCACCTGATCCACGAGGCCCATGCGTTTCGCCTGCTTGGGGCGAATATTCCGGCCGGTCAGCATCATGTCCATGGCGGCAAAGACGCCGACGGTCCGGATCGAGCGCACGGTCCCGCCGAAGCCCGGGTGAATGCCCAGCTTGACCTCGGGCAGGCCCAGCACGGCCTTCGGGTTATCCGTCAGCACACGGTGGTCGCATGCCAGCGCCAGCTCCAGGCCCCCGCCGAGGGCGAAGCCGTTGATCATGGCCACGGTTGTGCAGGGCAGGCCTTCCAGCCTGTCCATGACGCTCTGACCCATGCGCACCAGTTCGTAGGCCTGGTCGGGGTTCTCCAGGCCGGTAAATTCCTTGATGTCGGCACCGGCCACGAACCCGCCGGACTTGCCCGACCGGACCACGACCGCCCGCGCCGGATCGGCCTCGAGCTGGGCGAGAAACTCGTTGAGTTCGGCCATCACGTCATGGCCCAGGGTATTGGCGCCGGAGCCGGCCTTGTCGAGGGTGAGCCAGGCAATACCCCCGGCATCGCGTTCCAGTGTCCAGTGGACCGCCTTGACGATGTTCTGCTGCTTTTCGCTCATGGTTACTCCGCGTCGCGGCTGACGAGCATCGCGCCGCCCTGTCCGCCACCAATGCAGAGCGTCGCGATGGCCTTCCCGGCCCCGGTCCGCTCAAGGACTTTCAGCGCATGGAGCACGATCCGCGCGCCGCTTGCGCCCACCGGGTGGCCGATGCTGACGGCGCCGCCGTCCACGTTCAGCCGATCCTGGTTCAGGTCACCCAGGGCCGATTCGAGCCCGAGTTCTCCCTGGCAGTAATCCTGGTCCGCCCAGGCCGCGAGGCATGCCAGAACCTGGCCCGCGAAGGCTTCATTGATCTCCCAGTAATCCACGTCATCGAGGGAGAGCTTGTGGCGAACGAGTATCGGCGTGGATGCATGGACCGGGCCCAGCCCCATCTCGCGGGGATCCAGCGCGGCCCATTCGGTGTCGTCAATCCGCCCCAGTACCGGCAGGTCCATGGACTCGACGGCCCGTTCACTGGCCAGCAGCAGCAGCGCTGCGCCGTCCGTGATCTGGGAACTGTTGCCGGCGGTGACGTTACCCACCCGGCGGTCGAACACCGGTTTGAGCTTGGCCAGTTTCTCGACGCTGGAATCCCGGCGCAGTCCGTCGTCTTCCGAATAGACGTTGCCGCGATCGTCGTAGACCGTGACCACCTCGTCCAGATGACCCGCATCGATGCCGGCGGCCAGGCGATGATGGCTCCGGGCGGCGAAGGCATCCATTTCTTCGCGTCCAATACCGAAGCGATGCGCGATGACCTCGCAGGTCTCACCCATGTTCAGGCCCACAACCGGATCGGTCAGCCCGCGGATCAGGCCGATCACCGGTTTCAAATGTCCAGGCCGGAGCTTCATGAAATGCGCCGCCCGGTCGGTGGCCGATCGGGCCTTGGCGAGGCCGGCCAGCCATTCCACCATGTCATCGTTGTAAAGGATGGGTGCCCGGCTCATGGACTCCGTGCCGCCGGCCAGTACGAGGTCGGATTCGCCGAGACGAATATTCCGCGCGGCGGAGTCGACCGCCTGCATGGCAGACGCACAGTTGCGCATCACGGTCCAGCCCGGAACCTTGTCCCCGCAGCCCAGACGAAGCGCCACGATCCGGCCGATATTGGCTTCGTCCGCGGTCGGCATCGCGCAGCCGAGAATGACCTCGTCGAGGTCCTCCGGCGAGAAGCTGTGCCGGGCCAGCAGCGGCCTGCCCGCCGCCACGGCCAGATCCGATGCCAGGAAAGGCCCCGGCCCGCCGCGAGCCTTCAGGAACGGGGTGCGGGCGCCGTCTACTACGTACACGGGACCGCCGATTCTGCGAGTTGTCATTGCCGACTCCTGGTCGAAGAAGATTTCTTGCGGGTCGATGAAGCGCGTTTCCGGCGGCTGCTTACCGGCGGAGCGCGGAATCCAGCAACCGCAAACGGAACAAGCTGCTTCATCATCGTGTCGATGTCCTGGCGGCAGACCTCTTCACCGGTCAGCAGCTCCAGGAGCTGCCGTTCGGCAATCGGATAAGTCATGGCCCCAACGAGAAATGCCAGGCGATTCTTGATCTGCTCGGGGGGCAGGTCCGGGAGTATTCGGGCGAGGACATCCTGATAGCGCTCCAGGACCTCCCGGTACTCTCCGGCGAAATAGGTGCGGAAATATCCGGCCGCCTCAGTATGAGTCTGGCCCAGAAGGCGCATCACCGTCGGGCCGCCCTGGGCGGGATCCTGGCCGAGCTTTACCACCGGGACGATGAAGGCCTCCATCACGTCTTCCAAGGCGGGTGGCGCACCGCCGGCTGCGGCCTCGACTTTCTCCAAATTGCTCAGCCGGGCCCGGTTCAACGGCTCGAGACGGCGCCGGTAGACGGCCTCTACCAGCCCGTCCTTGGACCCGAAGTGGTAGTTCACCGCGGCCAGGTTGACTCGCGCCAGGGCGGTGATAGCCCGAAGCGAGGTGGTTGCCACGCCTGTGCGGGCAAACAACTCCTCGGCCGCGGCGAGGATCCGTTCCCTCGTGGAATCCAGCAGGTTGGTCATGAGCTCGCGCCGGTGCTTCCCGTTTCAAACAAGCGTTTAATTGTACGCCGCGGGCGCCAGATCGGGCAAGAGGGCGGGGTGAGACTCAGCCTGACTTGCCGGGCCCGGCAGTCAGATCGAAGTCGAAAATCAGGGGCAGGTGATCGGAGTGGCGGACGCTGGGGATTCGGAATCCGCGCGGGACGACGCCTTCGCTGTAGAGAATGAAATCCAGCTCCTTGCGCGGCGCATGGCTGGGATAGGACGGCAGGCTGCGTTCGTTTGCGCTCGTCAGGCCGCTGGCGCGCATGAACAGGAATATCTCGTGTTCCCCCCAGAAGGTATTGAAATCGCCCGCCACAATGACCGGCTTTTCGCTGCGGGCGACCAGTTCGTGCAGATGCCTGAGCTGGAAGTGCCGGTGCCGGTACTTGAGCGACAGGTGCACGAGAAAGATGGACACATCGTCCAGTTCGAGCTCGATAATCAGCCGCTTGATGCCCGTGTCGAAATAATGGAACCGCTCTCCGTGCACCCGCGGTGAGGCCAGGAATGCATTGGCCTGCTTGCGCACGATCGGCAGGAGCGTATTCAGGGAATCCTCGCCGTACTTGCACTGATAGGTGGAATAGTGACCCAGCCGTTCCGCGATAAGATTGGCCTGGTTGACCATCCCGGTACGGATCGAGCCGGTGTCGACCTCGATGAGACCGACCACGTCCGGATCGTTTTCCCCGATGAACGCCGTGATCTCCTCCAGGCAGCCCCGGTTGCCGATCAGATAGCCGGCCCCGGGAACGGGAAGGTTGAACCGGGCTCCGGTGCCGGCCGCGTAGCGGATATTGTAGAGGAGAAGACGCATAAGCCGGGTAGGCTCCTGGCCGCGGGTCCGGCGGCTGGATCTGGAAGCTGGGCATGATAAGTCACCCGGGGCGACGTATGAAGTCGCCGGTTTCGGTTGACGGTTGGCCTCGCTACACTCCAAAGCACAGACAAGAACTCGATGGAGGAGGGAGATCATGGCGTCCATGTCGGAACAGAATCCGATCCGCATTTTCGCCAGCCATGGCTGGGAGAGGGACGACGACTACGCTCGCCTGTTTGAGTACCTCGAAAGTGCCAACAATTTCTTCTACAAGGCGGTCAGTGAGCCGGACGGTCTCGAGGGTGAAGGGGTCGCGCCGAAGCGCACGGCGATACTCGAGCAGATGAAAGACGCCGAGATTCTCGTGGTGTTTCCCGGGCTCTGGGAGCGGCACCGGGACTGGGCGACGTTTATCCTCCAGGCCGCGAAAGCCCATGATCTGCCTGTCCTGCTTCTGGAGCACTTCGGCCCGATGGACCTGGACCCGGCCCTGAAAGCCGCCGCCAGCGAGGTCGTCAGCTGGAATTCCCGTGAGATCTCCGATGCGCTGCGCCGGCAGGCACGGCATGAGGACACGACCCGCATGGATGTGATCGAGTTCGACCTGTGAGCACGCCCGAGGTCTCCCGTGAACTCGCAGCTTCGCCCGGCCCCGGCGAGCGTTTCGACATTTTTCCGACGCCGGTCTGGCAGGTTCCCGCGCCGGCCATGCTGCCTTTCCACGCCGAGATCAAGACGCTTCTCGAAGGCCTGTGGAATCAGGGCTATTTCGAGGCTCACAACAGCGGCTATGGCTACCAGACCCGGGAGGAGATCTTTACCCCCGCCAACCTGGAGCGCATGGAATGGGTCCGGCTCCTCAAGGCCCAGTTCGTCGCCGCCTGCGCTGAAATTCTCCGGCAGCGGCACGGCCATTCCAAGGCGCTGCCCTTCGATATCTATGCGGTTCAGGGCTGGGTGCTGATCCAGACCAGCGAGCAGTGGGTGGACGGGCCCTGGCACCATCATCACCCGGCGACTCTCAGCGGCTGTTACTACGTGCAGACGCCGGCTACCCGGGAGCCCTGGGAAGGGCTGCTGATGTTCCAGCGCCCCGAGCCGGCAAGCGTCTTCAACGAGACCCAGGCCGGCGTCCGACCACGGGAGGGGCACATGACGATTTTCCCCTCCGGTCTGCAGCACCGGCCCATGCCGACGCCCAGTGCCACCCAATGGCGGATTGCGGTCTGCATGGATGCGTTCGTGCACTGGAACAAGCGGTTCGAGGATCCGCTGAGTCGTTACGCGACCCGGGAGACCTACGACGCGGCCGCCCGGCAGAGTCTGGGCAAGACCTGAGGGGCTCTGCCAGCCGGCGCCGGGAACAGACTGCGGCATGCCGGCGAAGGGCAGTCTGCGGCGAGCGCCACGCCAGGAGACCGCGCTCACCGCCTTGACTCGTCGTTCCGTTGTATTGCCCGGTGAGTGGGTTGGCTCCAGGTTCCGCGAAACACTATCTGGCCTGCGCTATCCCTGCCTGACCTGCTGCCGGCCGGGCAGAGCCGGGCTCTCGCCGGACCGGGACCGGCCTGGCGTCTACGACCTGGCTGACCGGCGTTACGGCGTTTGCGGTGCCGGGATTCCCTCGCTTGGCGAGGCCATGAGCCCAACGGCTGGCGACCGTCTCCCGATTGGAAAGCAGTGAGGCCCAATATGGACTTGAAGACGTTTCTGGTGGTGTTCGGGACCGTGTTCGTCGCCGAACTCGGTGACAAGACCCAGTTGGCGACGTTGTTGTTCGCCGCTGACCGGGACGTCAGCAAGTGGACCGTATTTGCCGGATCCGCCCTGGCTCTGGTCGTCGCGGCGGGCATGGGCGTCCTGGCCGGCGGGTGGATTGCACAACATGTCAGTGAGCGGCACCTGGCCCTGATCGCGGGTACCGGTTTTCTGGCTATCGGCGCGTGGACCCTGGCGCAGGCCTGACCCCGATCCCTGTTCTCCAGCGCCGAACAGCGGGGCCGGGGAGGGACCTATTCCTGAGCGCATTGGCGTTCGGGGTTTTACATAATCCGTGGAACGTCTCAGATTGATTATGGGATATGCAACTAACCGGCTGAATTATATCGGCATACAAAGCGAACGCTCGGGCGAGCCAGATATAATTTTTGCCGCCGCCCGCCTGGCGTCGTGGCCGACTTTCGTCTTCTGACAGGAGCGCGCGCTGGACGCTAGACTGTGCGCCTGAATCGACAACGATCTCCCGGAGACGTCCATGAGAAGAACGATCGGAGCCGCTGTGTTTGTATCGCTTCTGTGCCTGTCGATGGGCTGCAGTTCGAGCCGTGCGGAAGACAAGAAGGATGAGCCGCACTGGATCCCCAACGACATGTCCATGCATACGGATCCCTATGACGTTGCGCGGGAGGTCGAGGAAGACACCGCCGCCAAATCGCCACGCGCGGCGGCGCGCGACGCGGCCGGCACCGCACCGGTGGCGCCCGCGTTCAGTTCTGACGAAAAAGACGCTTACCTGCAGGGTCGGGTGGAAACGATCTATGACCTGAACCAGCGCCTGAGCACACAGGATCTTCAAGCGCGCGTTGTCGGCGGTGAGGTGTATCTCAGCGGGACCGTGGACAGCGACATCGAGCGGGATCTGGCGGTGGACCTGGCTCGCAGCGTCGACGGGGTGAAAGGCGTACGCAGCATGCTGGCGATCCGAAACCAGCCGCCGGCCACGGGCGCTCCGGCCATCGTTGACGACCGGACCATGAACGAGCGGATGAACGACGCCAACATCACTGCCTCGGTTCGGCAGGCGCTCGTGGACGATGTGCGCACGCGGGGTTCGGCGATCGAGGTCGCGTCGTTTCGCGGTCAGGTCTCCCTGCAGGGACTCGTGGCGTCCGAGGAGGTTAGCCTGGCCGCCGGCGCGATTGCCGCCTCGATTCCCGGCGTGGGCGGCGTGACCAACGGCATCGCCGTGCGGGGGCGCTAGCCGGGGCCGGGACCGCGCTTGAAGACCCGGGCGAGAACCGCCCGGGCGCCTGTGTATGCCTGGCGCTACGGGCCGCGCTACGGGCGGGCTGTCAGTGGAACGCACAACGAGAAAAAAACTATGAACTTACGAGCGTATGTGGCGGAATTCTTTGGCACGTTCTGGCTGGTTCTCGGAGGCTGCGGCAGCGCTGTCCTGGCGGCGGGCTTTCCTGACGTGGGGATCGGCCTGCTGGGGGTTTCTCTGGCCTTTGGCCTGACGGTTCTGACCATGGCCTACGCCGTCGGCCATATATCGGGGGCGCACTTCAATCCGGCGGTTTCCGT
>JARFQW010000075.1 GCA_029287575.1 Gammaproteobacteria bacterium
GAGGACAGGCTAGGACGGCATGAAAAAAGCAATTGTCTGTGGCGCCGGTGGATTCATCGGCTCTCATTTGGTGAAGGCCCTCAAGAAAGAGGGTTTCTGGGTTCGGGGCGTGGATCTGAAGTATCCGGAGTTCGCGCCGACTGCGGCCGACGACTTCGTGATTGCGGACCTCCGGGATCCGGTGAACTGCCGCTATGTCATCGACCAGCCCTTCGACGAGGTCTACCAGCTCGCCGCCGACATGGGCGGCGCGGGATTTGTGTTCACCGGCGAAAACGACGCCGACATCATGCACAACTCGGCGCTGATCAACCTGAACATGCTCGAAGCCTGCCATCGGCGCAATCTGAAACGCATTTTTTACTCGTCCTCGGCCTGCATGTATCCGGAGCATAACCAGATGGATCCGGACAACCCGATGACCGCGGAAGATTCCGCGTATCCGGCCAACCCGGACAGCGAGTACGGCTGGGAGAAACTGTTCAGCGAGCGGCTGTACCTGGCGTTCGGCCGCAACCACGGCATGGACGTGCGGGTTGCGCGCTACCACAATATTTTCGGGCCCGAGGGTACCTGGCGGGATGGGCGCGAGAAGGCACCAGCGGCGCTGTGCCGGAAGATCGCCGAAACGCCGGACGGCGGGGAGATCGAGATCTGGGGAGACGGGACGCAGACCCGCTCCTTCCTCTACGTGGACGAGTGTGTCGCCGGTTCCATACGCCTGATGCGCTCGGACTGGACCGGCCCGGTCAATATCGGCTCGGAAGAGATGGTATCCATCAACGCCCTGGCGGAGATGATCATGGGTATTGCGGGCAAGCGCGTGAACATCCGGCACGTGCCGGGTCCGCTCGGCGTCCGCGGCCGCAACTCAGACAACCGGCTGATTCGGGAAAAACTGGGTTGGGAGCCGTCGGAGACGCTCCACGACGGACTGGCGAAGACCTATCCGTGGATTCTCCAGGAGGTCATCGAAGCGGGGCTCGCACCGCCCGAAGCCGTACCCGCTGCCCGCACGGGAACCTGAGAAGCCGAATCTGGCCCGGCTGGCAGTGACATAAAAAAAACCGGCCCGGTCGCCATACGGGGCGACCGGGCCTTTTTCTTGCCGGCCAGAATCTGGACCCGGCGTCGGAGTGTCCGCCGCGATCTCAGCCGGCGTGGGTCCGTGTCTGGGTGTAGCGCTCCTCGCCGATCTTCTCGATCAGACCCAGCTGAGTCTCGATCCAGTCCACATGTTCTTCTTCGGAGTCGAGTATGCTGCTGAACAGATCGCGGCTGACGTAGTCACCGGATTTCTCGGCATCGGCGATTCCGGCGCGCAGATCCGGAATGGCCACCATCTCCAGGCGCAGGTCGCATTCCAGGATCTCCTTCACCGACTCGCCGATAAAGAGCTTGCCGAGTTCCTGGAGATTGGGCAGACCCTCGAGAAAGAGGATTCTCTCGATCAGCTGGTCGGCGTGTTTCATCTCGTCCACTGATTCTTCGTACTCGTGCTCCGCGAGCGCCTTCACGCCCCAGTCTTTCAGCATGCGCGAGTGCAGAAAATACTGGTTGATAGCCGTCAGCTCGTTTTTCAGCACCTTGTTCAGGTGACCGATAATGGTTGCGTCGCCTTTCACAGAACTCTCCTTTGCTACTGCAGCGAATTATGCAGCCCAACCCGCCGCGGCGATAGCCACGAGCGGACGCTGACTCAGAGGATTCGTGAAATTCAGCCTTCCGGCTTCAGGTAGGCCCCGGCGGGAAAGGCCCCGGCAAACCCCGCATCGGCGGATTCCCCGCGGGCTGATTCGAGTACTTCGCGGGCGAAGCAGGCGCAGCTGCCGCAGCCTGTCGCGACACCGAGTTCGCGCTTCAGATCCCGCACGGAGCGGGCGCCGCGCCCCGCGGCTTCGCGAATTTCCCGGTCGGTTACCCCCTGGCAGATGCACACATACATAGCGGAACGCCGTTAACCTGACGCACAAGATATTCGCAGAAATGAGAACGATTTGCAATTGCGTTCAATACGTATGCCTGCAACCGAGAGCCGTAAGCGGCCCACGGAGAAATTGTCCGGCTAACCGGCGGCGCGCTCTGCCATAATCGGATCCCATCATGCTTCCGCCCCCCGATCGACGGCGCCGAATCCTGACCCTGGCACTGCCCATCATCGGTGGCATGGTCTCCCAGAATGTTCTGAATCTGGTGGACACCGCCATGGTCGGGCGTCTCGGTGACGCGGCGCTCGGCGCAGTCGGGCTCGGTGGTTTTGCGGTGTTTATGTGCATGGCCCTGGTCCTGGGTATTTCCACCGGCGTTCAGGCAACGGCCGCCCGCAGGAAAGGGGAGGGGCTGACCGGTGAAATGGCCCATTCCCTGAATGCCGGGCTGATCATCGTGTGGGTCGTTGCCCCGGTTCTGTCCCTTGTTCTGGTTCTTGCGACGCCGTCGCTCTATCACCTCTTGAACGACGATCCCGGCGTGATGGCGCTGGGCATTCCCTATCTCCAGGTCAGGCTGCTTTCCATTGTGTTCGTTGCCACGAACTTTGCCTTCCGGGGGTACTGGAATGCTGTTGACCGGCCGGGTCTCTACATGATGACGCTGATGGTCATGCATACCGTCAACATCTTCCTCAACTGGGTCCTGATCTTCGGCAACCTGGGCGCACCCGCCCTGGGTGTAACCGGCGCGGGCCTGGCCTCGGCCATCTCCACGGTCGTGGGTGCGCTGATCTATCTGTTCCTGGGGCTCCGGCACGCACGACCGGCCGGGTTTCTGGCCGGTCTCCCTGACCAGGCGGGATTTGGTCGGCTGATCCGTCTGTCGCTACCGGCGGGGCTCCAGCAGCTGTTTTTCTCGGCCGGGTTTGTTGTCACCTTCTGGATTATCGGCCAGGTGGGTACCCGGGAACTGGCTGCCGCCAGCGTTCTGCTGAACGTCACTCTGGTCGCCATTCTGCCCGGGCTGGGTTTTGGGCTGGCGGCCTCGACGCTGGTCAGCCAGGCGCTTGGCCGGGGCGATGTGGCCGATGCGGCCAAGTGGGGCTGGGACGTTACCCGCGTCGCGGTCGTTGGACTGGCGGTTCTGGGATTGCCCATGTGGCTCGTGCCCGATCTGATCCTCGGCGTCTTTATTCGCGACCCCGAAACCCTCGAGGTGGCTCGGGTGCCCATGCGCCTGGTGGGGCTGTTGATGGCCATCGAAGCATTCACCCTGGTGCTGATGCACGCGCTGCTGGGTGCCGGCGATGCCCGTCGGGTGATGCTGGTGGCGGTCACGACCCAGTGGCTCATGTTCCTGCCGCTGGCCTATCTGGTCGGCCCTGTCCTGGGGCTGGGCCTTACCGCGATCTGGATAGCCCAGGGGGTCTACAGGACGGTTCAGGCCGGCCTGTTCTTCAGATTCTGGCGAGCCCGGCGCTGGGCGCGAATCCACGTCTGACGCCCGGCGGCGCTGCGCCGTCCATGAACGCCGCCGGCTATGAATTCAGGCGTTCCCGCGGATTCATGGGCATGATTTCGCGCATGCGCTCGTATACCGCCCGCTCCTCGTCCGTTTGCGCCGGCGGCGTTTCGATCACGAGGGTCACGATCTGATCGCCGGCCGGAGAGCCGGGAAGTCCGCGGCCACGCAGGCGCATGCGCTTGCCGGACTGGGATCCGGGGGGGATCTTGAGCTCGACCCGCCCACCCAGTGTGGGCACGGTCACCGCGGCTCCCAGAGCCGCCTCCCATGGGGTGACCGGCAGTTGTAGAAGGACATCGCTGCCTTCGGTCGAAAAATGAGGGTGGCCATCGTAGGCCACTTCGAGGAACAGGTCACCCGCCGGACCGGCACCGAGTCCGGGTGCGCCCTGACCGGCAAGACGGATTCGCTGACCGTCGCCTATGCCCTTCGGAATCGTGACCCGGATGCTTCGTTCCCGGGTTCGGGGCAGGCCGTCGGGGCCGTACTCGGGGACTCGCAGGGTGATGGTTCGGGCCCCGCCTGAATAGGCTTCTTCGAGCGGTACGAGGATTTTTGCGTGGTGATCCTCGCCGCGCCGCCCGCGGGTCTCCCGAAACCCGAAACCCGAACGTCCACCGCCAAAGAGGGTTTCGAAAAAGTCGCTGAAATTGCCTCCACCCGGCCCGGCGCCGCTGAATTCGAAACCGGCGTCCCAGTCCGGTGGCGGCCGGAATTCCTGGCCGGCTTTCCAGTCCTTTCCGAACTGGTCATAGGCGGCCCGTTTCTCGGCGTCCTTGAGCACCTCGTAGGCGTCGTTGACCTCCTTGAAGCGTTCGTCCGCATCCGCTTCCTTGCTCACGTCCGGGTGAAACTTGCGCGCCTGTTTTCTGTACGCGCGCTTCACATCGTCCGCCGTCGCGGAGCGTTCGAGCCCGAGTATCTGGTAGTAGTCCTTGAATTCCATCCTGTTCCAACCGGTCAGCCTGTCCCCAGTATATGGGGACGCGGCCTCATTGGATAAAGGCCTGTGCCGGACAGGCGGCTAGACAGGTGTCTGTCGGGTGCGTGCGGCCTACAGGGTGCGGCCTACAGGCGTATACGCACGGTACGGGAGTGCGCGCTTTCGCGCCCCATTTCGTCGTAGGCAGTGGCTCGAAAGAACCATGAGCCTTCCGCCAGGTCGTCGATGCGCACGACCGTAATGCCCGGATTATCGATCTCCACCATCCGATCCAGGGTGTTCTTGCCCGGGCCGTAGTAAATACGATGCCCGGCGAGATTGTTGAGCGCTGAGCCGTTGACCCGCGTCGTTGGCGGATCGAGCCGCACCTCCGCGGAATACTCAGGGCTGCCGCTGGTGACCGTGACCGAGAAGGCCGGCAGGGACTCGGATGCGATGCCGTCAGTGACTGCCAGCCTGATGTTCTCCGTGCGCCCGACGTTGCCGGCCGTGGGCGTGCCCCACAGCGCACCGGTCTGCGGATCAAACTGCGCCCATCCGGGGGCATTCTGGATGGTGAACCACAGCGGATCGCCGTCCGGATCGGAAGCCTCGGGCGTGAATGCCCACAGTTCACCGGCAGTCACGGTGGAGGCAGGGCGCCCGGAGAGAGAGGGCGGCGAGTTCGCATCCACGGCGGGTGGGTCGTAGGTCACCCGCAGAAATCGGTTCGCCCGGTTCCCTGATGTATCGATGGCCGTGACGGTAATTGTCGTTGTGCCATCACCCAGAGGCACGTTCAGGGCCAGCCATTTTCTCTTGCCCGTGGCCTTGCCTGTCTTGCCCACGTTGGTGGACCACTCGACCCGCTCGAGGGCCACGTTGTCCGAGGCCGCGCCGGCAAGATCGATCTCCTTGCGATCCGTCACGATGTCCTCGAACACCACGGGCTCTGTGAGGACGATCGTGGGGTTCTGAAGATCAGCGGACAATACCGGAGGGGGGGGAGGGGGTTTGGTGCCCACGGCGGACTCGCTGTCTTCTCCGCCTCCACCTCCCCCGCAGGCCTGCAAAAAGCCCGTCAAAGCGATTACGAATCCCAGCCCCGGCTGCGTCCTTGCCTTCAATGCCCGTCTCCTGTTCCCTGGCTTGCGGTGCCTTGGAGACGCGGGGCCAAAAAAGGGGATGCTGCAGGCCGGGACCTGTGTTGCGGTCCACGGAAAGGCCCTGGCCCTTCCGATCGGCTGGCAACCCCGCTGTCGTAGAACGTCTGTTCCTTAGACCGGTGGCTTTGCGTCTCCGCCTTTCGACGAATTTGCCTTTATCAGCTGACACCGGATCCGCAATATGCCGGCCCGATGCCCCGCCACCGGATCCGGCGGCATCCCGGGCACGTCGTTCGTGCCTCACCCGGAGCCTCCTGCCCCGGCGCCGGATGCCTCCGGCCTGGTGGCGACACGCAGATCGATCCTGGATCGAAGCTGCGGTCTGCCTTGGTGCTTACGCTATCGAGAGGGCGGTCAGCGCGCAAGCTAAACGTGTCAGGAACGTGACACCGATCGCGCTTTTTTTCCGGGTCCGGGCGACACCCCATTGTGCCGCCCGGGCCCGGAGCCGAGGGGCCCGTAAAAACTCAGCGGTAGGACTCCGGATTCACGGCGTTCTTCGCAGTGCCACGCCGATATTCGTCATGCCAGATGACCTGGGTTTCCTCGTCGTTCCCACCCCGGTAAACACCAAACTTGAAGTACGGTGCATTGCGCGAGTCGTAATTGTTCGGTCCGCGATAGTCGACGATGAGCTTGCCGTCCTTCCAGATCCGCAGCAGTCCGTCATCGCCCGCCGACCACTTGATCTGGTAGATAAAGTCCACCCACTGGTCTTTCGGGATGCGCTCCTCCCAGAGCACCCCTTTGCCTCCGCAGATCGTCTTCAGGCAATTAATGCTCCATTTACCGCCCGCGTAGCGC
>JARFQW010000190.1 GCA_029287575.1 Gammaproteobacteria bacterium
GATCGGGATGTTCATCTCGGTGAAGATGGACTTCACGACCCTCGCGCCGGATACGTCCTGCCCGCCCGCGGAGCCGGCCACGTTCCCGGCATTCTGTTGGGCGTCGTAGTTCTGGGTGAAATCCTCGTCCCGGTATTCCGCGCCCAGCACGATCGGCACGGGGCCGGCCGGCATCTGGAACAGGTCCCAGCCGACATTGCCGTCCACGCTCGCGATCCGGGTCTTGGCATCAAATATGCCGTCGAAGCTCGCGGCCTCCTGGAACGAAGAGTCGGTCTCCTGATTGACCTCGAAGATGTCCAGATTTCCGTTGTCGATCTCGCGCTGCAGGAAGGGAATAACGCCCAGTCCCGGCGAAGCCGAGTTGGAGGTCTGCTGGGACCACTGGCCGGCCAGTTCCCAGTCCATGCCGCCGAGGAAGTCCACGGTGCCGTTCACGCCCACCATGTAGTCGACCAGCGTGTCCTCGATATTGGTGTCACGGAAACCGCCCGGGACGTTCCGGTAGAACAGCGACAGGTCGAATGGCCCTTCGACCACGGTACCGTCGGCCAGCGTAACCGACTGCCCGCCGAAAGCCTGGCCGTCGATGTTGGTGGCGCCCGGCGCGGTCGGATTGTTGGGATTGTTTTGGGTCAGCGTCGGCAGTGGCGAAGTGAACGGGCTTGGCGCATAGCGGCCAAAGCTTTCGTTGAAGGAAAAGTTGCCGCGGGCGAAGAACTGGGTGGTTTCGTTGAGGTCATAGTTGATGTTCACGAAAAAGCTCTTCGTGTCGTTCTCGGCCTCGTTGGCGGCGACGCCCGCATAGTTGTACTGGCAAAGTGTCCCTCCGGCCGAAACCTGGGATGCGGGAAACTCCTGGGAAGACCCCAGCGTCGCGGGGCATCTTGCGTCAGGGAACGTGCCCACCGACAGAAATTCGCCGCTGGGGTTGCGGGGATCGTTGGTGGTGAGATACCCGAAGTAGCTGCTCGGAAATCCGAAGGCGGAGAGGCCCACTGCGGAGAACGAGCGGTCCCCCTGGAAAATGATTTCCTTTTTCTCGACGTCGAAGCCGAAGGTAATGTTGCCCTTGCCGGACGAAAGACCACCCACGACGCTGTAGCTGTCTTCGTCACCGCCGGTCTGGGTGGGACGGCCGATGCCCCAGGCCAGGTTCATGCCCTCGTAGTCTCGCCGCAGAATAATGTTCACCACACCGCCGATGGCATCGCTGCCATAGACAGCCGAGGCGCCGTCACGAAGCACCTCGATACGCTCCACGGCGGCCAGCGGAATGACGTTCAGGTTCTGTGTCGAGCCGGCACCATTTGTCGGTGAGCCTGACATGCGTCTTCCGTCAATCAGTACCAGCGTTCGCTGAGACCCGAGGCCCCGCAGGCTGACCGCGGACTGGGACTGGGCAGACGAGCCGGAACTCTGCCTGAAGGACCCGAAACTGTTCCATACCGAGCCTCTGAGTACTTCCGCTACGGAAATATCGCCCGTGGCGTCGATGTCGTCGCGGCTGATGACCGCAACCGGTGAGGGGCCCTCGATATCCACGCGCTTGATACGCGAACCGGTCACGGTGACCTTTTCCTGGACCGCGACGTCGTCTTCGGCAAACAGGGCCGCGGGAGCGCCCGCGAACGATGCCGCGACGCCCGCGGTCAGGGCGTAGCGCACCGCGTCCCCGACAGGATCTCTGTGATTCATGTGGCTGTGCCTCCAGTCAGTAAGCAATCGATCTACGTTGCCCGACTGATGCTAGAAACACGCTCTGTTGCGAAATAGAGAAACTATTGCGCAGTGAACGGACAAAGTTGCGACTCGGCCCGTCGGCATTGACAAAAAAAACGCCCGGCGGAACCGGGCGTCAAGTGAGTCGTGACGGAAATTATCGCCGCGGCGATCAGCCCTGCATGGGGATCCAGGCGTTGCACCAGCCCGGTCCCGCCACGCGCCGGCCGGGGAAAATGGCGCAGGGGCCCCACTCGGCGTCGCCACCCTGATAGAGATTACAGTTGCTGCAGAGCTGCTTCTCACCCTCCGCTCCGGTCCGCTTCGGGAACTTGGCGGTATCCACATCCGCCGCATCATGCTTGTAGCCCAGCGCCACAGCGGACGGGTCAGCCTCGTCCAGCTTCGGCAGGTCCTCGGCAAACGCGACACGGCCGCCGACAAGCGCCGCGACCGGCACCGCGGCAATCGCGCCGGCGCCCATCTTGAGAAAACGCCGCCGGTCGTGACTCATGCCGGCCTTACTACTGGAATCGCTCATTGTCTCCCTCCCTCGGTGAATAACCGCGAAACCCTCATTTCGCGTCTGTGGCCATTGTGACCGGTTTTCGACAAGACTCAAGAAGCGGATCCACTCACTTTGCGAGGCCGGAACATCAGGATTTCCGGATCCGCTCGAATCAGGTCATGCCGCGCTCCGCCGGTCGGCCCTGAGGAGATCGATTTCGAGTCCCGGGCTGGCGATCCTCACCGACGCGTCAAAACGCTCCTCCAGTTCGGCCTTCAGGGGAGCCTGTCCCCGCTCCTCTCCATGGACCAGCACCACCGGCGGCCGGTTCCGGAACGCTCCGTACCAGGCCAGCAAACCCTGCTGATCGGCATGAGCCGACAAGCCGCCCACCGTATGGATCGTGGCCCCTACCCGAATTGTTTCACCCCAGAGCCGGATGTGACGCGCACCGTCCACGAGCTGTCGACCGATCGTACCGTAGGCCTGGTAGCCCACGATGACGACATGGCAGTCCCGCCGCCAGACATTGTTTTTCAGGTGATGCCGGATTCGACCACCGGTACACATGCCGCTGCCGGCAATGATGATCGCGCCGGACTGGATCCGATTGATTGCCTGGGACTGCAGGGGCGTCCGGGTCAGGTGCAGATTGGGCAGCAGGTCCCCGCCCCCGTCCCGGCGCCAGAAAGCGGCCGCCTCGTCGTCGTAAATATCGCTGTGCTCCAGGTACACCTTGGTGGCTTCGATCGCCATCGGGCTGTCGAGGAACACCTGCCAGCGGTCCAGATGCCATTGCTGGAAATGTGTGGCAAACAGATACAGAAGTTCCTGGCTGCGGCCCACCGCGAAGGCGGGAATTAGCACGTTGCCGCTCAAGGCCTCCATCTCCCCGACAATGCCCTGGATTTCCGCCCAGGTCTCCTCGCGGGAGCGGTGCTGTCGGTCACCGTACGTGCTTTCCATCAGCACCAGGTCGGCCTGCTCCAGGATTACGGGATCACGGAGGATCGGCGTCCCGGTCTGACCCAGGTCGCCGCTGAACACCAGCCGGCGGCGAACACCGCCCTCCTCGAGCAGCAATTCGACTATGCACGAACCGAGGATATGGCCCGCGTCGTGGAAGCGGACCTGGATGCCGGGAACGATATCGGTCAGGCGATCATAGGGCAGCGTCCGAAACTTGCGAACGCAGGCTACTGCGTCGCTGGCCGTATACAGGGGCTCGACCGGCGCAAGCCCCTTCCGGGCCCGCTTCCGGTTTTCGTGCTCGGCGTCCTTCTCCTGAAGATAACCCGAATCCTTGAGCATGATGCGGCACAGATCCCGGGTCGCCGTCTGCGCATAGATCGGACCCTTGAAGCCGGCGCGAACCAGCAGCGGAAGCCGGCCGCTGTGGTCGATGTGGGCATGGCTCAGCACCACGGCATCCACCGACGCGGGGTCGAACGGGAAGGGCTCGGCGTTTCTGGCCTCGTCCTTGCGCCCGCCCTGAATCAGACCGCAGTCCAGCAGGACGCGGCGGCCCCGCACCTCGAGAATGTGGCAGGAGCCCGTGACCTCGCCGGCGGCACCGAAAAACCGAACTTGCATACCTTGCCTCCGCTCTGCCCCGATGCGACGCACAAACCAACACTAGCAGCCGGGGGACACGCTGCAAGCAAGCCGCCAGGCGGAGCCGGATTCGCCCGAACAGCGACCCGGCGTCTATACTCGCGGGAAAGCGAAAACCAGCGCTGGTACGACCGCAGCAGCGGCGGCCTCGCACCCGGGAAACGGCATTGCAGTAGCAGGAGAAAGTGTTGACGCAGCGATTTGCATATTTGGGCCAGCGCGCGATATTGACCGGTCTTGTGGCGATCGCCATGGCCGCCTGCAGTTCCGGCGGTCCCTACTCCGTGGACATGATGCCCGCGCCGGACGTCTACGACGGTGGCACCATCGACCCGTTCGAAACGACCGGGTTCGTCGAGGCGCCGCCGCAGTTTCCCATTCTCTATGCCACGGACCGGGCACCCATTCCGGAAGGCGAGGAAGAGAAAGGCCACCGCTTCTATGGCAATACCCGGGGACACATCCTGCGCGTCGGCGAGGCCCGGATCGAGGCGGGCATGCAGGACATGTCATGGGAAGAGGCCCGGCAGGTCACCCTGCTGAAGACTCGCGGGGAGAATTATCCGCTCAAGGTCGCCGGCGTCACCGAGTACGGCGTCGTGCCGCGGTCCCTGACCGCCTTCTACGATCCCGACGACTTCGACAACGAACCCACGGAACGATTCGTTCGGGAGATCAACGCACGGATGGCGGCGACACGGTCGAAGGACGTCGTCGTCTACGTCCATGGGTACAAGGTAAATTTCGAGAATCCCATTCTCGTAGCCTCCGAGCTCTGGCACTTTCTCGGCTACAAAGGCGCCTTCGTGGCCTATAGCTGGCCGTCCACGCCAAAAACCCTGGCGTATGTCTCGGACCTCGAAGACGCCACGAATGCGGCCCGGAATTTCCGCGAGTTTCTCTGGTACATCGCCAGTGAGACCGAGGTTGAGCGGATTCATGTCATCGGCTACTCAGCGGGCACCCGCATGGTCACCCGAGCCATTGCGGACTGGGCCCTGCAGGCGAGACAGATGGACGTCACGAAGGAGGAAATCGTCGCCAAAACCAAGCTGCACCACACCATGCTGATCGGCAGCGACGTGGACAAACACATCTTCGCCGGCTACCTGGCCGACGGCTGGTTCCGCACCATGAACCGCTTCACCGTCTACACGTCCGGCGGCGATGCGGCACTGGGCATGTCACAGCGGGTCTTCGGCAAGTCCCGGGTGGGCCAGTCCATCGCCAATCCCTCGAGCATGTCACCGCATTTCGTCGAACTCCTCGAGAAGAACCCCAACTTTATGATCGTGGACGTGACCGACGCCCAGGGATCGCTGGAGGGCAATGGCCACTCTTATTTCCGATCGAGCCCCTGGGTCAGCAGCGATGTGCTCATGAGCATCTTCTACGATCTGGCTCCGGATGAACGGGGCCTGGTACGCGACCCGAACTACCCGATCTGGTCATTCCCCGAGGACTATGTGGACCGGCTGCGGGGAGTGCTCGCAGACAAGGGCGTCATCCTCTCGAACTCGGCCGAGTAGCGCATCGCCGGCCGCCGATCCGGAAGATATTGCTGCGCGGGTGAGAACTGATCGGCCAGGCGGTCCCTTCGCCGCTGGCCTCTCTCCGCTCGTCGCATAGGGCTCACCGCCCTCCCCCGGTGCCTGACACACTTTCCCCGCGGTCCGCCGGACAATTGGCTCGGGCCGACCGGGCACCATAGCGGGGAGCGAAAATGCATGCATGAGATGTCCAGGTTGTTTGGCGTGTTCGAAAAGGAACTTGCCCCTGACACCTGCAGGGAAATCATCCGCCGGTTCGAAGCCGATAATCGCAAGGTGAGAGGCCTGGTCGGTGACAGCAGGAACGGCGGCGGAACGGTCGACCCGCAGGTAAAGGCAACCACCGAAATCCTTCTTTGGGAACAGCGGCAGGGCTGGGAGGACGTCAACGCGATGATCGTGGCCTCACTCAAGCGACGGCTGCGTGACTATCTCGAGACCTTCGGGGAGGCCTTCCCCATCGGCATTTATCCCGAGGAACCGCGAATCACCCGCTATCGGGTCGGTGAAGGATTCAACGCCTGGCATTCGGACAACATCGGCCGCAGCCCGACCCGGGTCATCACCGCCATCTGGTATCTGAACACCGTCGAGCACGGCGGCGAGACCTGGTACAAGTGGCAGGACACCGCCATCAAGCCCGTCGAGGGCCGATTGCTCCTGTGCCCGGTCGGGTGGCCCTTCATTCACCGGGGAAATCCGCCTGAGTCCGGGCCCAAGTACATCATGATCACCCAGCTTCACCAGCAGGCACCGCAAGCGGTGCCGGTCGCGCATACGCCGGCGGGACGAAACACTACGTCGGCCGGTGAGCCAGACAGGCATCCGCAAGCCGCATTCGCCGACTAGACCAATGATCGGCCAGCCGGATTGC
>JARFQW010000108.1 GCA_029287575.1 Gammaproteobacteria bacterium
ATCGCCCTCCGGCAGGCCGGCGGCGCTGCGCAGGTTCCTGGCCTTGACGTGGCTGACGTTATCCCCTCGGGCGTAGAAGACGTAATGCCGGGCGACGTTCTTGGCGTGATCGCCGATCCGTTCGATGGACTTGAGGGTCAACAGCGTTTCCGCCAGCTCCCTGGCCTGCTCGGGCCCCGCCTGGAGCAAGTGGTGCACTTCATCCAGCGCCGCGGAATACTCCCGGTCCAGGGCCCGATCCCGCTCCGCGGCGCGAACCGCCCCGTCCAGGTCCGCCTTTTCGATGGCCCCCCACAACTCCCGCAGCATGTCACCCGCCTGCGCGGCCATGGCCTGGATCGCGGGGCCCAGCGGGTCTGATCCAGCGGCTTCGGATCCGGCGAGACGCTTTGCAAATTTCGCGACTTTCTTCGCCTCGTCGCCAATGCGCTCCAGGTCGGTGCCGCTCTTGAGCATGCCGAACACCGCGCGTAGATCCCGGCCCTTGGGCGAGCGGGTGGCAACGAGACGCACGGCCGCTTCCTCGATGTCCGAGTCCATCTGGTTGACCCGGGCCTCCCGCTCGAGAACCTCAGAGGCCAGGCCGGCATCCCGGTTCAGCAACGCCCGGACCGCGTCATCCAGCTGTTGGGTGACCAGCGCGCCGAAGTCGAGCACCGCGCGGCTCAGCTGCTGCAGTTCCGTGTCAAAAAGCTTCACCGTATGGGTCTCTTGCCCTTCGCTCATCGATGTCTCCAGGATGTAGTGACGCCGACACCCGACCGGTTGACCACCCGTTGGTTCTGCCGCATTTTCCCGGGTGTCTACCGGTGGCCCGGGTCCCGCGCCTGTTCGTGCAACTCTTCTCGCAGCGCCCGGCCACTGATGTGACGGACATCCTTGCCCAGGACGGCAAAGATCACGTACCGCGCAATATTGGTGGCGTGGTCGCCAACCCGCTCTAGGGCCTTGACCACGAGGACCAGCTCGGTCACGGCCTGCCGGGTCTCCTCGTCGTCGTCCAGGTGCTGATGAAAAACGCGCAGAGCGTCGCGATACTGATCGTCGAGGGACACGTCACCCTCCGCAACACTCAGGGCCAGCACCATGTTGCCGTCGTGCAGCGCATTCAGCGTATCCGTCAAAAGCCCCACGGCAAGCTTGCCCATGTCCCGCACGACGCCGGCCAGCGCGCCAACCGGCGGGATGTCTCCGCAGGCAATCTGTTTCGCGATCCTCGCGATCTTGTCCGCCTCGTCGCCGCAGCGCTCGAGGTCCGTTCCGCTCTTGAGGTAGCTGAGGGCCGCCCGCAAATCGTTGCCCATGGGCTGTCGGCGCGCGAGGAGCTTCACAACAAGATCCTCCAGACGGCTATCCTGGGCGTTCACCTCCTGCTCGCGCTCGAGAACCCGCTGAGCGAGCGCGTCATCAGCCTCCGCCACCGCGGCCACGGCCGTGTCCACCTGGCTGATGACCAGCCCGCCCATCTCCAGAAGGACGACGCTGAGATGATCCAGCTCCTGGTCGTAGCTGCGCACGATGTGCGCGTCAGGCTGGCGATCCCCGGTTTCGACTCCCATGGGCACGCTCCTCGCCACCGGGTCAGCCGAACCGGCCGGTGATGTAGTCTTCCGTCAGCTTGTGGCTGGGATTGGTAAAGATCTTGTCGGTTTCGTCCACCTCGACCAGGTAGCCCAGGTGGAAGTATGCCGTCCGCTGCGACACCCGCGCCGCCTGCTGCATGGAGTGGGTCACGATCGCGATGGTGTAGTTTTGCTTGAGTTCGTCGATCAGGTCCTCGATCTTGGCGGTGGCGATAGGATCCAGCGCTGAACACGGTTCGTCCATCAGGATGATCTCGGGGCTCACGGCGATCGCTCGGGCGATGCACAAGCGCTGCTGCTGCCCGCCGGACAGGCCCGTACCGGGCTGGTCCATGCGATCCTTGACCTCGCCGAGCAAACCGGCCTTCTCCAGGCTGGTGTGGACGATCTCCTCCAGCTCCACCTTGTCCTTGGCCAAACCGTGGATACGCGGACCGTAGGCGACGTTCTCGTAAATGGACTTGGGGAACGGGTTGGGCTTCTGGAACACCATGCCCACCCGGGCGCGCAGCGGCACCACGTCCACGTCACTCGCGTAGATGTTCTTGCCGTCGAGCTCGATGTTGCCGTTCACCCGGGCGATGTCGATCGTGTCGTTCATGCGATTGAGGCAGCGCAGGAACGTGGATTTGCCGCAGCCGGACGGCCCGATCATGGAAATCACCTGGTGCCGCCCCACGTCCAGGTCCACGCCGAAGATGGCCTGCTTGTCGCCGTAAAAGACGTCCACGCCCCGGCAGACCATGACCGGATCCGCGTGCGTGATGTTGCCGACGGTTTTCTCCGGAATGTCCGCCGACCGGGCGGACAGCGCGTCCTCCGCGGATTCCCTGATCGGTGCGTTGACCTCTTCTATCGGGGCCTTCCCGGCGTCCGGTCGGTTCACGGTGGTCTCCATAGCAGGACTCTCTCGATAGTGTAGTGGTTTACCAGCGGCGCTCGAACTTCTTGCGCAGGAACACGGCCAGCAGATTCATGGCCAGCAGGAATGCCAACAGCACCATGATGGCCGCCGAGGTTTTTTCGACGAATGCCCGTTCCGGGCTGTCGGCCCAGAGGTAGACCTGCACCGGCAACACCGTCGAGGGATCGAAGAACCCCTGGGGCACGTCGACGATGAAGGCCACCATGCCGATCATGAGCAAGGGCGCCGTCTCGCCGAGGGCCTGGGCCATGCCGATGATGGTGCCGGTCAGCATGCCCGGCAGCGCCAGAGGAACGGTATGGTGGAACGTGGTCTGCACCTTCGAGGCCCCCATCCCCAGCGCCGCCTCACGGATCGACGGCGGGACGGCCTTCAGCGCCGCCCGGCTCGAAATGATGATGGTGGGCAGCGTCATCAGGGTGAGCACCAGCCCGCCGACGAACGGCGCGGACCGGGGCAGACCGAAGAAATTCAGAAAGACCGCGAGGCCCAGCAGGCCGAAGACAATGGACGGCACCGCCGCGAGGTTGTTGATATTCACCTCGATGACATCTGTCAGCCTGTTTTTCGGGGCGAATTCTTCCAGGTACACGGCCGCGGCCACGCCGATGGGGAAGGACAGCGCCAGCGTCACGAGCAGCGTGTAGAAGGATCCCTTGGCGGCAGCCCAGATACCGGCCTGTTCGGCGTCGCGGGAGTCACCGTTCGTGAAGAACACGCGATTGAAGCGGGTTTCGATCTGCCCCTGGGCCGCCAGCTTGTCCACCATGTCGATCTGGAGATCCGAGACCCGACGATTCCCCTCGGGCAGGTCCCGGTCGATGTAGCCCTTCGACAACATATCGATGTCGTCATCGGTCGGCACCCAGACCCGCAGCGTCTGCCCGATCAGGCCGGGATCGTCCCGCACCATCTTCTGGAGCATGAAGCCGGAACCGCTGCTGACCAGAGCGTTGAGCTGGCGGCGTTCCTTTCGTCCCTCGACCTCGGGAAACACTTCCGCGAGGGAAGCGCGCAACAGGCCAGTGTAGTTGGCTCGTGCCAGCTGGGCCGGGTCCCGGGATCCCTCCGGATCGATCTCGGCGGGATCCAGAAACACATCAAGACCGATGTAAGTGGCCCGGAACGCGGAGGCGCCCTTGGAAACGATGTCGGTAAGGAGGATGACCAGGAACAGGACGGCAATGGAAATCGACAGCATGCCGTACAGGCGGAAGCGGCGTTCCGCCCGGTAGCGTTTTGCCAGGCCCGCATTGACCTTGTCCATGGTCTGCTCTGCCAGCGTGCGGGCCGCATCGCCTCCGCCGGAGATTACGTCACTCGTACTGTTCACGATATTTCCTCACCACGTGCAGCGCGATCACGTTCAGCACCAGTGTGACCACGAACAGAACCAGTCCCAGCGCGAAGGCCGCGAGGGTCTTGGCACTGTCGAATTCCTGGTCACCGGTAAGAAGGGTCACGATCTGCACCGTTACGGTCGTGACTGCCTCCAGCGGATTCCAGGTCAGATTGGCCGCCAGTCCCGCCGCCATGACAACGATCATGGTCTCGCCGATGGCCCGGGAAACGGCGAGCAGCAGGCCGCCGACAATGCCGGGCAAGGCGGCGGGAATGATCACGTTCTTTACGGTCTCGGACTTGGTCGCACCCAGCCCGTAAGCGCCGTCCCGCATGGCCTGGGGCACGGCGTTGATGACGTCGTCGGACAGCGACGAGACGAACGGGATGATCATGATGCCCATGACCAGACCAGCGGCCAGCGCCGACTCACTCGCCACGCTTAGTCCGACGGACTCTCCCCAGCCGCGGATGGCCGGTGCGACGGTAAGAGCGGCAAAAAATCCATAGACGACGGTAGGGATGCCAGCGAGGATTTCGAGCAGCGGCTTCGCAAAAGCCCGCACCTTGCGCGGCGCGTACTCGGAGAGATAGATCGCGCTCATCAGTCCGATGGGCGCCGCCACGCACATGGCGATCAGCGCGATCAGCATCGTGCCCACGAACAACGGGATCGCGCCGAAAGCCCCGGACGACCCCACCTGGTCCGCACGGATCGCGGTCTGCGGACTCCACTGGGTGCCGAACAGAAACTCCGTCGCCGGCACCCGCTGAAAAAATCGTATGGATTCGAACAGCACGGATAACACAATGCCCAGGGTCGTGAGAATGGCGACCATGGAACAGGCAATGAGAAAGGCCGTGACCATGCCCTCGACCCGGTTTCGGGCCCGCATGTCCGGATTGATCATGCGCCAGCCAAACGCGAGACCGCCGAGAGCCAGCGCCACGGCGAACACTGTCCGCAGGCGCGCACTCGTGTTTCGGAGAGACTGGTACTGGGCGGCGGCGGCCTCCACCTCGGGAGAAAGGCTCCCGGGCGCGACGTTGCCGTCAACCGCGTTTCGAATATCGTTGACCACCAGACCGAGGCGGTCCTTGCCAAGTTCCTGAGTCTCCGCCGGGAGATCTGAAATGACCTTGGAGGTGATGACCGAGGGCTCGACGAGAGTCCAGACGAACAGCAGCAAGATCGCCGGAAGGAAACACAGCAGCGCCGTGTACAGCCCGTAGTGGCCCGGGAGCGAATGCAGCCCGCGAAGGCCGCCAGTCGTACCGGAGGCCAGCGCGGTGGCCCGATTCCGGCCCAGATAAAAGGCCCCAAGGGCGAGGACCGCCAGAACGAGAACTATGGTCGACATCTTTGCCCCCCAGGCGACCCCATCTGTCGAGCTTAGCAGCCTGCAGGTTTCGTTATGATGAATCCCGCGAAGACACGGCGGCGGCGGAGCCGTAAGGCACCGCCGCCGCCGTTATCGCAGTCGCAATGCGAGCCCCGTTACTCGGCGGCCAGCTTCAAGGGCTTCAGATCCTTGACCGAGTTGGCAAACTGCTTGCGCTCGGCATCCGGCATCGGGATCAGGCCACGCTCGGACAGATAGCCGTCCTCGCCCCAGGCCTTCTCGCTGGTGAACTCGGCGAGAAACTCAGGGATTCCGGGGATGACACCGATGTGGGCCTTCTTCACGTAGAAGAACAGGGGCCGGGATACCGGATAATCGCCGTCGGCAATGCTGTCGAAGGCCGGGGTCACGCCGTCAATGGCCGAACCCTGGATGACGTCCTCGTTCTGCTCGAGAAACGAGTAGCCGAACACGCCGAGGGCCTGTGGGTTGGCCTGCAGCTTCTGCACGATAAGGTTGTCGTTCTCGCCCGCCTCGACATAGGCGCCGTCCTCCCGGACATTGTGGCAGACCGACTTGTACATGTTTTTGTCCTTGTCCTTCATGGCCTTGATGAAGTCGAAGGACTTGCAGCCGCCCTCGAGGGCCAGCTCGGCGAACGCGTCACGAGTCCCTGAGGTCGGCGGCGGGCCGAGCACTTCGATCTTCCAGTCCGGCAGCTCGGCGTTCACATCCTTCCAGGTCTTGTAGGGATTGGGAACCAGCTTCTCGCCACCGGCCGGGTCGGGCACGTCCTTGGCCAGCGCCAGGAAAATGTCCTTGCGGGTCACACCGAAGCGCGGTGACTTCTTGTCGTTGGCCATGACGATGCCGTCGTAGCCGATCTTGACCTCGACGATTTCGTTGACGCCGTTGCCCTCACACATCTCCACCTCGGAGGCCTTGATCCGCCGCGACGCGTTCGTCACGTCCGGATACTGGACACCAACGCCGGCGCAGAACAGCTTGAGACCGCCGCCGGAGCCCGTGGACTCGATTTTGGGGGTCTTGAAGTTGGTCGTGCGGCCGAAATTTTCGGCGACCACGGTGGCGAAGGGATATACCGTGGAGGAGCCCACGATGCTGATGTAATCGCGCGCGGACTGGGCATGGACTACGCCCCCGGTCGCGAGAGCCGCAATCGCGGCTGCCGTCAGAGTTTTCTTGATCACGCCTAACCTCCGAAAAATGAAACAAACAAATCAGGAACTGATCGGACCCATCGCCCTCAGCACCCCCCTGAATACGCGGCCACCCTACGCCGGCTTTGTTACCGAAATGTGTCATGTGCTGGTCCGTCGCCCGGCGAACCGACATAATTCGGACGTCGATTCCGATGACAGAAATTCCGGGAAATCATGGCAACAACGACTTTTTACGGCCTGGCGGCCTGCGACGCCTGCCGGCGGGCCCGGAAATGGCTGGACGGGCACGGGCTGGACTACACGATCCACGATGTCAGAAGCCACGGACTCCCGGCGGAACTCACGGTGCGCTGGGCGGGATCGGTCGGCTGGGACGCGCTGATTAATCGCCGGAGCCGGACCTGGCGGGAACTGGGCGCCGCCGGCCAGTCACGAGCGAAAAGCGAGCCCGCGATGCTGCTGGCCGACCATCCGACGCTGCTGAAGCGGCCGCTACTGGAATCCGGCGGGGACGTCGCGGTCGGCTTCGATGCCGAGCGCTGGAGCCGGTGCCTGGGCCTCGCGCGATGAACCCGGTCCTCGAACTGACCCGGGATCTCGTGGCCCGGGCCTCGGTTACGCCGGATGACGCCGGCTGTCAGGCCTTGATGGCCGCTCGCCTGGAAGCGCTGGGGTTTCGTATCGAGTCCCTGCCCTTCGGTGACGTGGATAATCTGTGGGCACGCCTGGGCGATGCCGGTCCGGTGTTCTGTTTCGCCGGCCACACGGACGTGGTGCCCCCGGGTCCGCTGGATGAATGGCACAGCCTGCCCTTCGTGCCGGAGGAAAAGGCCGGCTGGCTGTACGGCCGAGGCACCGCCGACATGAAGGCGAGCCTGGCGGCCATGATCGTGGCCTGCGAACGGTTTCTCGCCCACACCCGCCCACAGGGCTCGATTGCATTCCTGATCACGAGCGACGAAGAGGGGCCGGCCCAGGATGGCACCCGTGCGGTCATGGAGCATCTGCAGGCGCGGGGCGAAGCGATCCGGTATTGCCTGGTCGGCGAGCCCTCGAGCGCGAAACGGCTCGGCGACACAGTCCGCGTCGGCCGGCGCGGCTCGCTCAGCGGCGACGTCACGGTCCGGGGAATCCAGGGCCATGTTGCCTATCCCGATATTGCCCGCAACCCGGTCCACGACGTCCTGCCGGTGCTCGCCGAACTGACCCGGATTCGCTGGGACGATGGCAACGCCCACTTCCCGCCGACGACCTTCCAGGTATCGAACATCAACTCGGGCACGGGGTTTCGCAATGTGATCCCCGGCGAGCTCGACCTGAAGTTCAACCTGCGCTACTGCACCGAGCAGTCGATGGAAGGGCTGACGGCGCGCATCGGGGAACTGCTGGATAAGGCGGGTCTTGAATACTCCGTGTCATGGCGGGATGCCGGCCGGCCGTTTCTTACCGAGCCCGGCGAGCTGACCGAGGCCGTCTCAGCCGCGATCCGGGACGTTGCCGGAATCGAGACCGAACTTTCGACGGGCGGCGGCACGTCCGACGGGCGCTTCATCGCCCCCACCGGCGCGCAGGTCGTGGAACTGGGCCCGGTCAATGCGTCCATACACAAGGTCAACGAACGCGTGCTTATCGACGACCTGGAGCCGCTGGCAGCCATGTATGAGCGGGTCCTGAGCCGGCTGATGGGCTGACGGCACCCGGCAGCCACGCCCGAGTTTATTCGGCGCTCGTTCCCGAAGCAGGACGAGGCCCCGGTTACCGCCCGGCGCTGCGTCCCGGCGGCCTGCGCCAGTTCAGCCACAGACCGCTGATCCCCAGAACGGCAAGCCAGGCCAGCACCCAGCCGGGCATGCTGACGCCGAGAAACGACCACGACACCTCCGCGCATTCACCCGAGCCGGAGAACACCATGGCCAGCGCATCGCGCAGCGGGAAAACATCCATGATGTAGTCGAGGCCCGGCCCGCACGCAGGCACCTCCTCGGGCGGGAGGCTCTGCAGCCAGATCTGGCGCCCGGCAATGGCGGCCCCCGCAGCGGAGACCAGCAGAAGCAGCGCGCCGTAAACCTTCGCGCCGGCGGGGCCCGGGCCTTGCAGCCAGGCCAGCGCGAAGAGCACGCCGACAAGGATCATGGCCACCCGCTGAAATACGCATAGCGGGCATGGCTCCAGTCCCAGCCCGTACTGGGCATACAACGCGAACGCCATCAGGCCCGCGCAGATCACTGCGCCAACCGCGTTCCCGGGTCGGCGCCATGCGCCGGCGCCTGAGGTCGCGGCCACCATCAGGGAGCTTCGTTCCCCGCCTCAGGGCCGAAGGGCAATTCATCCCGGCTGAGGTGGCGGATGTCCTTGCCGTGGACCATGTAGACCACGTACTCGCAAATGTTCTTGGCGTGGTCGCCGATACGCTCCAGGGCCCGTCCGACCCACATCGTATCGAGCACCCGCCGAATCGTTCGCGGATCTTCCATCATAATCGTGATGCCCTGCCGGGTCAGCGCCTCGTACTCCGCGTCAACGGCCTCGTCCCGTTCGACCACCGCCATGGCCTCCTCCGCATCCATCCGTGCAAAACAGTCCAGCGCGTCATGCAGCAAGGCCGCGACCAGGTCGGCCAGATGCTGCAGCGCCCGATAGCTGTCCCGGGGCCGCTCCTCACTTGCCAGTCGGGCGGCCAGATAGCCGATCTTCTCGGCCTCGTCTCCGACCCGCTCCAGGTCGGTGATGGTCTTGACGACGGCCATCACCAGCCGAAGATCCCCCGCGGTGGGCTGGCGCAGCGCGATGATCCGGCTGCATTCCTCGTCAATGCTCACCTCCATGCGATTGACCTTGTGGTCGTCCCTGACGACCTGGTCGCCCAGGTCACTGTCGCCGCTCACCAGCGCCAGAATCGCCAGCCGAAGCTGCTCCTCGACGAGGCCGCCCATGGTCAGCACGTGGTTGCGAACCGCGCCGAGTTCCTCGTTGAAACTACGCGAGTAGTGATGGGAAATATCCTGCTGGGCCATCAAACACCTCTCGGAAAACTATACGCCGGCAGGCAGTTCATGGATGCGATTATTGCCGACGCCGCAAACGAAAAAGCCCCGCCGAAGCGGGGCTTTTCCGGGCTAATGCCATTCGAAAAACTTACTTGAAGTCCATCGCGGCGCGCACGACGAAAGCATCCGGCTCTTCGTCGTCGCCACCATTAGCCGGCGAATCGCTGGCCTCGCTGATGACGTAGTTCGCCATGAAGCGCAGGTAGGGATTCACGTAATAGTTCACGCCAATGGTGTAGTTGTCGATCTCGCCGCCATTGATGTCCCCGTCCTTGAGATCCATGTTGCTGTATCGGGCAGCAACTTCCCAGGCGTTGGTGGCCTTGGTCCGACCAAACTTGCCGCCCTTGTAGCTACGGGATTCGCCGGTGATGAACCAGCTTCCGTAGACATAGTAGCCGGTGAGATCCGGATCATTGCCGCCATCCCTGTCGATGGTCTGCTGCATCCACTCGCCCTGCAAGGAGAAGGGGCCGAACACCGCGGCACCCTCGAAACCGGCGGTCTGGATGTTGTTGACGTCGTTGAGCGTTCCGGTGTCCACCAGGCGAATGCTGGTCTGGTGGGTCTCGGGCCGCGCCCGTACCCGCCACTCGTCTTCCTGGTCTTCGGCTTCCTGCCAGGAGTAAGAGGCGCCCAGGTGCACGAAGGCGTCGTCACCAAAGGTGGGCGTCCAGGCCAAGCGGCCGTTGGCGCCGGTGCCCTCGTCCTTGCCCTCGGAGCTGCTCTCTTCCTGGCCGAACACCGATGCGGCCCAGTGGAACGTGCCGGCGTCGCCCGAGAGTCCGAGACCGATCCGGCGATCCGGAACGAAGGCGCTGATCATGGCCCGCTCGATGAAGGTCATGTACTTGGAGCTGGTCAGAACTTCGAGGCCCTGCTCCTGCTTGAACTGACCGATGGTCAGCTTGCCGAAGTCCCAGCCGGTGTAGCGGATGTAGGTATCTTTCAGCTCGGTGCCGTTGCCGGCGAACTCCAGCTGCGTCTTGTACTGCCAGTTGTCGTCAATCTCGCCTTCGGCGAACAGGCGCACGCGGCGGAATTCCGTGCCGTCGCCCATGTCCACGTTGTCGTCGTCATAGACCGTGCCATCCACCTGGATGCGACCGCCCACGTTTACGGTCATTTCCGCCAGTGCGGGAGTTGACGCCAGTGCAATAGCCATCGCCAGGACGCTCGCGCCCGGGATGAGAACTCTGCGTTTCATTTGGATTCTCCTTAGAGAGAGGAAGTTCGCAACGCGTTGCCGGCCTGACGATGCATTCTTGCCACAAGGCTGTCAGGCAGCAGACGCGCGCAGTCTAGAAAGCATGTGTTGCAGAAATATGAAAATCGTAAGGTCAGGGAGTCGTAGGGGTTTTCCGAAATGCCTGTTTTGTCCTGACCTCGAAGCGAATTATAGACCTTTACCGCGCCGCATCAAGACATGTTGCGGAAAGGCAACACATTATCCGCGTCCGGCGTTTCTTGATCTGAATCGGGGCCGTCCTGCGCGTCGCCGGAAGCGCATTCCAGCGCGAGCCGATCCTTCGGAAAATGGCAGACAAACCGGCTGCCCGCGCCGAGCTCGCTTTCGATTTCGAGCCCCGCCCCGTGCCGCTGCAGGGCATGCTTGACGATGGCCAGACCCAGGCCGGTGCCGCCACTGGAACGCTCACGGCCCTTGTCCACACGATAGAAACGCTCCGTCAAGCGGGGAATCGCCTCGGCGGGAATGCCGACGCCGGTATCGGTCACGGAAAAATGCGCACCGAGATCGTCACACCACCAGCGCATGGCCACCGTTCCCTCCGGCGGGGTGTATTTCAACGCGTTCGATACGAGATTGCTGATGACGGAATAGATCTCCGACTCCGCGCCCAGAAGTCCGCTGCTGCAGTCCAGCTGAAGTTCCATGGAACACGGGCTGCCAGAGCTGGAGCGCGCATCCTTGCGAACCAGGGCGAGCATCCCGGCCACATCGACAGGCTCCCTCTCCGCCTCTGCTTCTGCCGTCTCCAGACGCGACAAAGTGAGCAGATCTTCGATGATGGCGTGCATGCGTCCGGTCTGCTTACCCATCTCGAGCACCGGATCACGCCAGCCTTCCGGCAGCTCATCATCCTCGATGAGACTCTCCAGATAACCACTCACGACCGTGAGCGGCGACCGCAGCTCATGAGACGCATTGGCGACAAAGCTGCGGCGAACCTTCTCCAGGCGTTCCTCGGCCGTCACATTCTTGCCGATCAGCAGACGCTGCCGCTTGCCGTAGGGAAATTCCTGCAGCATCAGGCTGACATCCCGCTGCGCCGGCGACTGGATCCGCACCGGACGTGAAAGTCCTCCGCTGCGCAGACGGTCGACGAAGACTGGATCGCGGATGAGATTGTCCACGGGTTGCCCCCGATCGCCCTTGGTCAGTCCGAGCAGGTCGCCGGCCGACCGGTTGACCCACGCGATTTCATGATCGGCGTTCAGAACCACGATGGCATCCGGCAATGCCTTGGTGGACTTGCGGAACTCCTTGACCAGCCGGCTAAGTCGCTTCTTCCGTTCCCGGTGGCGGCTCCTCAGGTGGTAGAGCTCGGCGTACACCGTGCCCCAGATTCCGGGCGCATCGCGGGGCGGTTGGCGGCCGCCGATTCTCAGCCAGCGTTCGAGCAGATACAGGTGATACAGATGCCAGCCCAGGTAGGCGATCAGGGATCCGAGGACCCAGGCAAGGGGGTAACCGAAAATCAGGCCCGCGCCGACGGCCGCGCCGATGATCAGCACCAGCCTGACCAGCACATAGGCCCAGGGCCGGGATTTCACGTTTCGTCGATCCGCGTGGAAAACCGGTAGCCGGCTCCACGCACCGTCTGCACGAACCGCTGGTATCCGAACGGCTCCAGCGCCTTGCGAAGACGGCGGATGTGGACATCGACGGTTCGCTCTTCCACGTAGACGTTGCCGCCCCAGACCCGGTCCAGCAGCTGGCTCCGGCTGTAGACGCGCTCGGGATGGGTCATGAAAAATGACAGCAGCCGGAATTCCGTGGGGCCCAGCGCAATGATCCGATCCCCCACCATGACCCGGTGGGATCCGGGGTCCAGCCGGAGGCCTTCCACGTCCAGGACCTCGTCCTCCCCGCCGCCGTTGGCTCGCCGCAATACGGCCTTGATGCGGGCCAGCAATTCCCGGGGCGAAAACGGCTTGGTCACGTAATCGTCGGCGCCGCCGTCCAATCCGCGGATCTTGTCGTCTTCCTCCGCCCTTGCGGTGAGCAGGATCACCGGCACCTCGCGGGTCGAGTCGTCCTTCTTCAGGGACCGGGTCAGTTCCAGCCCGCTCATATCCGGAAGCATCCAGTCCACGAGGAGCAGGTCAGGCAGGCGATCGGCAACTTTCTGTCTCGCGGTGCGGCAATCCTCGGCCTCGAGCACCTCGAAACCGGCACGCCGCAGACCAAAGGCGACCATGTCGCGGATGGCCTTCTCATCCTCGACGATCAGAATTTGTTTGGCACTCATTGCCTTACTCATATTTTGTGACGCGCGAATTACAACAGTCGTCCATGACAGTTTGGTTAAAGTGTAGTCATCTGATAACCCATCGGGACCGCGACGCACTCAGCGCCCGTGGCCTTTTTCGCCCACCCGTTTCGCCACCTGCTCCCTGAGGTATACCGGCAGGGCCTCTGCAGCATCCAGGGTCTCGCCCGCGCTCCAGGCCCGGCCCGCCAGACGGAGCAGGTCGGCCGGCCGGGAACCGAGACCGGGATAGCTATGCCGAACCGCGGGCGCCCCGAGTGTCGGCCACACGGTCCAGGCGCTGCCCGCGCCGGCCCAGTCGCCGGGCCCCGGCAGCTGGACCTCATGGGGCAAGGAAATCTGATCGGCCGTTTCGGCGGCGGGCAGATCGTCGGCCCCGATTCGATAGGCGCCCCAGTAGACCTCGCCCATCCTGGCGTCCAGCGCGGCAAGCACCCGCGTCGCACTGTGTTTGCGGTGCGCCGCCAGAGCGAGGGCAGCCAGGCTGGATACCGGAATCACCGGGAGGGCCGCGCCGAGCGCGAGCCCCTGGGCCACACCGGCGGCAATCCGCAGGCCGGTAAAGCTGCCAGGCCCCTGGCCGAAGGCCACCGCATCGAGGCTTCCCAGGGATACGCCGGCCTGCGCAAGAAGCGCCTCCACCTGCGACAGAACCACCCGTGCATGAGCCCGCGGCTCATCGTGAACCGCCTCCAGCACCCGCCCGTCCACGACCAGGCCGACCCCGCTCACCGGGCCGGCGGTGTCGATGGCCAGCAGCTTCATGAAGCCATTTCCCGGGCTTGCGCCTCGGCAAGGAACCCGGCGACCGCCTGCGCATCACGTTCCAGCGGCATGGGCGACAAGGCGCTGAGAAAGACCCGTCCGTAGCTCTTGCCGACGATCCTGGGATCGCAGATTGCAACGACGCCCTGGTCCTCGACGTCCCGCATGAGCCTGCCGGCGCCCTGCTTTAGCGCCAGCGCCGCTTCGGGCAGCTGAATTTCGCGAAACGGATTGCCGCCGTTTTCCCGGGACCGGTCCAGCCGGGCCTCGAGAATCGGATCGTCCGGCACGGCGAACGGCAGCCGGTCAATGACGACCAGGCGCAGCGCCGGCCCGCGCACGTCCACACCTTCCCAGAAACTCCCGGTACCCAGGAGCACCGCTCTGGGCGCGTCGCGAAAACGTCTCAACAGAATATCCTTTGGTTCGTCTCCCTGGACGAGCAGGGTGTAGCCGCCGGCCGCCGCCCCGGCGCGAAACCAGTCGGCCGCCTCGCGCAAGGCGCGATGACTGGTGAAGAGGAAGAACGCGCCGCCGCCGGACGCCTCCAGCAGAGGCAGCATCGCTCCCAGCGCCCGTTGCGTGTAGTCCCGGGCCGCGGGTTCCGGCAAACCGCTCGGGACGAAAAGCCGGCTGCGCCTCGGATAATCGAAGGGGCTGTCTACCGAAAGGAGATCCGCATCTTCAAGGCCGAGGCGCGCCTGCACGAGAGAGAAATCGCCGCCGACCGCGAGGGTGGCCGACGTAAAGATCCAGGCCGACGGCCGCTCGTCCCTCCGCGCCGCGAGTGCCGGCCCGGCGTCCACCGGCGCGCATTGCAGGGTGAAGCTGCGAGGCCAGATCTCAATCCATCGAACCTGATCCGGGTCGGCTTTCCCGCTCAGCCGGGTCAGCCGCTCGACACTTTGCGCCACCCGGCTTGCCACGCCGTCGACGCCCGGACTCAGACCGTCCAGTGCGGTCATGCGCCCGGCCAGGACCACCAGTTCGTCAATCAGCGTCTCGATGGCCTGCTCGACGTTCCCGCCCGGCGCGGGCCAGGCCCGGCGCCCCGTGTCCCGGCCCATCGTCTCGCGCGTCCTCGCCAGAGCTTTCTCGACGCTGCCCGTATCCCTGGCCAGGCCCTCGTCCCAGGCGCCGGCGAGCAGGCCTTCGGCGCGCAGATCCCCGAGGAGCTGGGACAGCTGGCGGGAACTCACCGAGGTACCGAAGAACCGGGTCGCCACGTCGGCCAGCTGGTGGGCTTCATCAACGATCACGACATCGGCGGCCGGCAGCAACTCTCCGAACCCCTCTTCCTTCAGCGCCAGATCCGCCATCAGCAGATGGTGATTGACGACGATTACGTCAGCTCTCAGCGCCTCCCGGCGGGCTCGGACTACATGACAGTCCTGCCACTGGGGACATGCGGAACCGAGACAGTTGTCTGTGGTTGACGTGACTCTTGGCCAGACGATCGAGTCCTCGGGAATACCGGTGGCCTCCGCGACGTCTCCGGTGCGCGTAGTCTCCGCCCAGGACCGGACACGGGCCAGCTCGCGCAGGCCCGCGCGAGTCAGGCCCGCGGGATCCTCGAGCGCCAGCTGCATGCGGTGCAGGCACAGGTAATTGCCCCGTCCCTTCAGCAGAGCCACATCGGCGGGAGCGCCCATGGCCCGGGTCAGCGCGGGCAGGTCTCTGGCAAACAGCTGATCCTGAAGGTTGCGGGTTCCGGTGGAAACGACCACCCGGCGACCCGACATCAGGGCCGGAACGAGGTAGGCGAATGTCTTCCCCGTCCCGGTACCGGCCTCTACGAGGAGCTGCGACCGCCGCTCGATGGCATCGGCCACGGCCCGGGCCATTCCCCGCTGGCCGGATCGCGGGGCATATCCGGGGAGTCCCATGGCCAGGGGGCCGTCGGCGGCCATCGCGTTGTCGCAGATCTCGACGAGACTGCTCAACGGCCCGACCGCTCGAGCTGCTTGATGAACGCCCGTGCGGATCGAGCGGTCCCGGGCTCGTCGGACGAGACGTTCAGGGCCCGCAGCGCCAGATTGTGAGCGCCCTCGGAGTCCCCGCTTCTGGCCCTCAGACGCGCCAGCTCGAGCCAGGCTTCGCCGCTGGACGGATCCAGCCGCACGGCTCGCTCGAGAACCGAGCCGGCCTCGTTGACCGCACCCCGCGACTCGAGCTCGGCGGCCTCATCGATCAGGGAGGCAGCCGGGCTGACCGGCCGGGCTGTTCCGGCTGGTGTCTCCGGTGCCGGCGTTGGCGCCACGGTCCCCGCCTTGCGCGTCTGGGGACCGGGTGCAGCGCCCGGCGCGGCACAGCCACCGATCAGCATGACCAGCAGCAGCGCCGGCCACACCCCTCCCGGCTTCAGCGTGTGAGTCGTTTCAGCCACTCCTTTCCTCGTTCAACGATCGACTGGCGTCCCGGATCGCAGGCAGGATCCACCTCGAGTTCCGTGTCCTCCGGGAGTCTGACAGAAATCGCGTCAGCACATCCGGCCCGCACCAGGCGCCCGGTGGCGTAGTCGATCTGCACGCTGGCCTGCTCCGCCCCCGTGTGGCCTACCAGGCTCGTCGTTGGCAGCCGGGTCATGATTTCGCTCCAGACAGGCAGCGCGCCGCTGGATCCGGTAAGGCGGGTTTGCTCGTTGTCGTCACGTCCGATCCAGACCACGGCGAGCCGATCCCCGGTGAATCCCGCAAACCAGCTGTCCCTGCCGCCGTCGGTCGTCCCCGTCTTGCCGGCCGCGCGCAGGCCCGGCGGCACGGCGGCGCTCTTTGCCGTCCCCCGCTCGAAGGTCTGCTGCATCGCCTGCACGACCTGATCCACGGCGGCCGGGTCCGCCGCGGCGCGAACATTCAGCGGGTAGCGTTCCAGAGCGTTTCCGGAAGCATCACTGACCTCCAGCACCGCACGCAGGGGAGTACGAAACCCGCCGGATGCAAGCACGCCATAGAGCTCGGCGACATTCAGCGGGCTGAAATCCACCGCGCCGAGAAGTAGCGCCGGATTGGGTGCCGGCGCATCGCCGCCGGTCAATTCGCCGAGCCGATGGGCGACGAGGTCCACGCCCACGTCCAGCCCCGTGTTGACGGCGGCGAGGTTCATGCTCTCGGCCAGGGCCCGCACAACCGGAACCCGGCCATGGGGCGTGCCCGAGAAGTTCCGGGGCGACCAGGTGCTGCCGTCGTCCAGGGCGACCGTGACCGGAACATCCTCCACCGGCGTCGCCAGACTGTAGCGGCCCGTCTCCATGGCGGTGAGATACACCAGCGGTTTGACCAGAGATCCGATCGGCCGGCGGGCGTCGATGGCCCGGTTGAAACCGTCGAAACGGAGCCGCCGGCCACCCACCGCGGCGAGAACCTCGCCGGTATGCGGATGAGTCACGACCACGGCGCCTTCCAGACGGCTGCCCAGACCGCGGGCCTCGGCGGACCGAATGCCGGTTTCCAGCGCCTCCTCGGCTGCCGTCTGTACCATCGGATCGAGGGTCGAGAACACCATCAGGCCCGCCTGGGCCAGGTCGTCCGCCCCGTAGTCTCTGGCAAGCTGCCGCCGGACCAGGGCAAGAAAGGCCGGCGTGTAGTCCGCCGTCCCGGCGGCCGCCTTGCGCAGACCCAGCGGGCGCGACGCGGCGGCTGCCGCATCCTGCTCGGTAATCACACCCGCCGAGGCCATGTAGCCGAGAACCCGGTCCCGGCGTTCCTTCGCCCGTTCCGGATGGCGCCAGGGGTTGTACCAGGACGGTCCGCGAATGACGGCGGCGAGCAGGGCAATTTCCTGGGTCTGCAGATTCGTCAGCGACTTGCCGAAATAAAACTGGCTGCCGAGGCCGAAACCGTGCACTGCGCGCCGGCCGTCCTGGCCCAGGTAAACCTCGTTGACGTACGCGGTCAGAATCTCTTCCTTGGAATAGTGAAGTTCCAGGAGTACGGCCATGACCGCCTCCTGCAGCTTTCGCGGCAGGGTCTGGCGACTGGTCAGGAAGTAGTTCTTGACCAGCTGTTGTGTGAGCGTGCTTCCGCCCTGTTCGATCTTGCCGGCCTTCAGGTTCGCGCCTGCCGCGCGCAGGATGGCGCGCGGATCAACGCCGAAATGACTATCGAAACGCCGATCCTCGGTGACGACCAGCGCCGCTCTCAGCAGGGCCGGGATCTCCTCCGGCGACAGGATCAGCCGATCCTCGGCCGCGCCCGGGAACACGGTGCCCAGGGCCTTTGGGTCCAGGCGCAGGGTCCCGAGAGTCTCGCCATCGGCCGCGCGCAGGCGACGCACCGCACCGGCGGCCAAATCCACCTGGGCCGACAGAGCGCCCTGGTGTCCGTCCCAGAACGGAAACGCCCGGGTCAGGATCCGAAAGCTCTCGCCGCGACGAAAGTAGCTCCCGGGCCGGGGCGCCTCCCCGGAGACAGCCTTGTAGCCGAGATCCTTCAGATGGCCTTCGAGAGCCGCGGCGGACAAGGGAAGGCCGGCGGCGAGCTCCAGCGGCCGGGCGTAGACTCGCGCCGGCAGGTCCCAGCGGCGGCCCTCGAAGGCAGAGACGATGCGGTAGTCCAGCCAGACCACGATCGCAGCGGCGCTAACAACGAGCAGCAGACCGGCGCGACCCAGCCAGCGCCGGGTGGCATTCCGGCGCCTCTTATCGGATGACGAGCGCTTCTTGCGGGCCGCTGACCCTGACCGCGTGGTCTTGCGGCTGGAAGATTTACGACGAGCGGGTTGTCGTTTCTTTTGCGCCATGGGTGCCCGGAGAAAAGCCCGGGATTCTCACTGATTCGCGACGCTCGGGGAAGGACTCTGCGCCAGTTCAACCCGAAAACTCACCCGCCCCCGCAGCCCGGGAGGCAGCGGCCCCGCCAACAGCCAGCGGATGTGAGTGACCTCGGCGGCGGACTTCTCCAGGTCGGACGGCGGCAGGAAGGTTTCGCCGTCGTCTGACGATAACTCGATCAGGGTGCCCGGACCGGTGGCGGAATCCGGTACATATACCAGGCCCTGAGGCACCGCCTGCACGATTTCCACCTGCTCGCGGGCGATGCCTTCCGCCGGCGCGTCGAATTGCACGGTGCAGAGAAACTGGCCGGTCGAGGCATAGCCGCCTGGCGGAATCATCCAGCGGGCCCGGTCCTCGCCCAGAGGAATAAGGGACTCCACTTCCAGCCGGGTCACGAGGCGGTCCTGCGGCCAGGCCGGCGCGTGCGCAAGCAGCCCGGTAGCCGCTGCGAGGAGGAGCATCAGCGGCCGCAAAGGCCGGTCGAGAGACGCGTTGCGGTCATCCGGTGGAAAAACCCTGAAAGCCTTGACTTTCGGGCCGCAGGAGCTATATTGTGCATTGCAGCATATCGCACTGCAGCACGCATTCGCTTGCCTCACTACGGAATGACAAACATGATTGCCAAGATTGAAAAGATTGCCGAGAACCTGAAGCTGGAATCCCAGCGCATTCGCCACGACGCTGTTGCGCGGGTTCGCGCCTTCGTTCTTGACACCGCCGGCGCCATCTCGCGGGCGAAGAACCCGGTCCGCCAGATCGGCAGCACTGGCCTGAAGCTGAACGCCATTTCTCACAAGAGCCTCGAAAAGCTGTTGAAAGTGCAGCTGACCGGTCTTGAAGAACTGGTGGACGGCGGCGCGCACCGTCTGGAAATGGCGGCCAACGCCAACAGCTTCGAAGCGCTTGTGAAGAGCCAGATCGACGCCATGCCGACCACGCGTGACCGTGCCATCGCCCACGCCCGACGCACTCTCGAAGTGGTCCGGGATACCGGCGACGAGCTGTCCGGCGTGGTCAAGCAGAGTATCGCTGGTGCCCCGAAGACTGCCTCCAAGGCCAAGGCGAAAGCCCGCACGGCGGCCCGCAAGCCGGCGACGCGCAAGAAGCCGGTCGCCCGCAAGGCCACGGCCAAGAAGGCCCCGGTTCGCAAGGCCACGGCCAAGAAGGCCCCAGCCAGCCGCAAGAAGGTCGCGAGCCGCAAGAAGGCTGCCTGAAAGGCTCCGGACGAGTCGTTGACCTACCAACAGGCCCTCTTCTGAGGGCCTGTTTTTATTTGGCCCGCGCAGAACGCTTCTTCCGGGCCGGTTTGGAAGGCTTCTTCTCAATCTCGACGGCCTCATCGGTAGCCAGCGCTCCCATCAGCAGGTCCCGCCATTCCCCCGGCGAGAGCAGGGACAGGAGCCCGGCGGGAACGACGTCCTTGAGCAAGCGGCGCGGATCGACACCCTCCCGCAGGCGGCTGGCGATGTGCCTGGCCGCATCCTCCTGCAGATTGCCGAGGTAGGAAATTCCCACGAGCTGGTGCAGTTCCTGGGGTTCGAGATCGATTTCCAGGCGGATCTTCACGGCTTCCTCCCGAAGCCCGCTTGGGATGCAGTGGGCTACTTGCCTTCCAGGACGAAATGGATCGCCTGGTCCGAGCCGGGCTGTACGACTCGCCCCAGACCGATGACACCCTCGCCCGTCAGCTGGACGCTGTCCCGGCGAACGAACAACTCCGCGCCCGCGTTGGTGACCACGTAAGTCCCGTTCGTGGACTGGTCCACGAGCATGAACTTGTCTCGTGACATCTCCACGCGCGAGTGCAGACGCGAAATCAGGTTGCCCTTGATAATCAGTTCGTTGTCGTCGGACCGGCCCAGGGTCACCTGGGTCTGTTCGGGCCCCACAACCACCTCCGTCCCCTGGTAAGTGAGGCGCATTCTGCCCTGAGTCTTCGGTTGCCGGCTTTCCCAGTTGATGGTGGGCAACATGCTGGTGATGTCTTCAGACTGCCAGAGGGCCTCGAACATGGCCACGTCGCCGCGCTTGCCCTTGATGGGGGCGAGGTCGATCTGGCGCACGGACCGCCGCCACTCCGGACCCAGGTGAGCCACGATGTTGGAGGTCGTGAGAATCTGCGAGGCCTTCGCCTGGCTGGTCATGCGATTCGCCGTATGCACGGTGGAGCCGAATACGTCGCGCTCTTCCTCGACCACCGGCCCGAAGTCGCAGCCGATCCGGATCGCCAGCGGCGCGCCTTCCACGGACACCGCCTCACCCTGACTGATCGCGGCCTGCATTTCCCTGGCCGCATTCAAGGCATCGTCAGCGCGCGGGAACGTGGCCATGATCTCATCGCCGATGGTCTTTATCACCCGGCCACTGTGCTCTTCGGTTGCCTGGCGCATCACGGTGATGCAGTCCGCGACGGTGTCCCTGGCCTTCAGGTCGCCCAGAGCCTCGTAGAGTTCCGTGCTGCCAACCACGTCGGCGAACAGAACGGCAAGTTCAGAGTCGTTATTCATGAATACGGCGCGATGTTCATCGGGCCGAGCATAATCGGAGCATATCGGGGATTCAACAACTTGTGTGCGGCATTTCGAGGGTGGGCACAGCTCAGGGCCGCGCCACGAGGTACACCACGAAGGCCGGGTCGTTGTCGCCGGCCTCCACGGCGACGAACTCACCGCTGGGTTCACCGTCTTCATCTTCGGTTTCCCAGTACACCATGACGTCCTGGAATCCCGCTTCGTGGAGGAGGTCCCTGACCTCCGGAAGTGTCCAGAGCCGCCAGTGATAGGAAAACGCGTTCTTCAGCTTCGACCCGTCGGAAAAGTGGAAGTGAATATTGCAGACGTAGTGACCGGAGATCGGCTCATAGCTGGCCTGGTCCCACACGTACGTAAACCCGTCGATCCGGGTTTTCTCCTTGCACTCCAGCATCGAATCGGAGCCGCCGAAATGGTCGAGGAAAAAAATACCGTCATCGGCGAGGCTGTTGCGCACCCGCCGGAAGTATCGGAGCAGGTCCTGCCGGCGCGTGAAGATCCAATAGCTGAAGTTGAAGGCACCCACGGCGTCAAACGGCTCGTCGCCCACGTCCAGCACATTGGCCTCGACGAGCTGAACGCGTTTCCGGGCACCCTTGCCGAGCTTCGCCAGGTGATTGGCGCGACCCCACGCCAGCACCTCCGGATCCAGGTCAACACCGACGGCATGATGACGGCGGTTGAGTTTCACCCACTCACATGCGGCTGCCCCCGTCCCGCAGAAGTCCTCCCGAAAGCTCACCGCCTGTCGCCCGGTCAGCGCCTTGAAGGTGGTCTTGATGAATTCCACCTCATGCTCCACGTTCTGGACCGAGGCCTCGTAAAGACGATGCCGGTCGGCTCGTTCAGCCATGGTCGGGCCTCTTTTTCTCGTCCGGTTGCGTTTTCTTTTGCTGGCCACGGGCATTTCCTTTTTGGGACGATCCGGCATTCTAGCGAAATCCGGCTTCCGCAAAGCCATGGATTTCCAGCCGCCATTCACCGGTGAGGTATTCACGCGCGGCAGCGCACCTTCGGGTGCGGTTCAGTGTGACGGGCCTGGCGTTCCCCGCGCCGCAAGGACCCGCGCCTGATGCCGCAGCGACGGACGACGGCGACTGCCGCCGCAAGAAAGGAACCGGGCGCTGTACGCCAGCCGAAACCATCGAGTGCCATGACCATTCCAAAGGCGTTGGACGCGCAGCCGCGCGTCGTGAACGGGCCTGCGGGAATCTTGGGCTGGTACGTGGCCGGGGATGACCCGCCGGTGCTTACGCTGGCCGCTCGCTGGCCGGTTGCCGCGTCGCCTCCCGGGTTCCTGCTGCGCCGGGAAGCGAAGCGCTGATCATCGATGCATCCGCCCCGGGCCGTGAAGCCCCTTCGCTGAGCCGCCGGCGCCATTGCCGGGCGCCGGGCTGTCCTGCATACAGACCGAGCATATGCCGGGTGACCGAGCCCAGTCTCTGGCCAGCGGCCATCTGGCGCTGGATGTAGGGCACCATGGCCAGGGCCACGGCGTCGCGTTCCGGCGGCGGGCGTCCGAACAGGTCCGCACCGGCTTCCGCCAGGATCCATGGATTGTGATACGCCTCCCGGCCGATCATCACGCCGTCCACATGTTCCAGGTGAGCTTTGCACTGCGCCACGCTGCGCACGCCCCCGTTCAGGATCACGATCAGGTCCGGACGCTCGGCTTTCAGCCGGTAGACGTAGTTGTATTTCAGCGGAGGAATATCCCGGTTTTCCTTTGGTGACAGGCCGCCAAGGATCGCGTTGCGGGCGTGCACGTTGAATATGCCGCAGCCAGCGGCGGCGACCGCATCGACGAAATCGGCGAGAAACCCATAGTCATCCTGATCATCGATCCCGAGACGGCATTTGACCGTGACCGGCACGGACACCGCCGCGCGCATGGCGGCGACACAGTCGGCCACCAGGGCCGGCTCAGCCATGAGGCAGGCTCCGAACCGGCCCGACCGAACCCGGTCACTGGGGCAACCGACATTCAGATTGATTTCGTCGTAGCCGGCGGCCGCCCCGGCCCGGGATGCCCGCGCCAGCATGATCGGATCACTTCCGCCGACCTGTAACGCAACCGGATGCTCCGATACGTCGAACGCCAGCAGGCGCTCGGCATCCCCATGCACAATCGCCTGGGCGGTCACCATCTCGGTGTACAGAAGCGCGTCCGGGGAAATCAAGCGAAGAAAATAGCGGCAGTGCCGATCGGTCCAGTCCATCATCGGGGCCACCGACAGGCGGCGATCAATAGGTATAGACATTGTTCGGCCTGCTCTTGCCCGGGACCCGGATCGTCGCCGTCGGCGGATTCCGTTCCTCCACCGGGTCCCGGGATGCTGTCTGTGTGTATCGGGTCGTCTCAGTCTGGCAGACTCTGCGCGCGAGTCCAGAAGTAACCCGCGTGCGATCCCGTCACGCGCACTTCAGCGGCAGGACTCGTGGCTGCCAATTGACATAACAACGGACAATGGGAATTTCCGCCCTGCTGGGTCAGAATCAGGGTTGTTAGGCCCAAGCGACTGGTCCCGCATAGAGCAGTCGGTAATAGAGGCCTTGGGGGGGCAAGGATGAGCGATAAGGCGAGGAATGCGCCAGACGGCATCGTTACGGCGTCACCCTGCAGGCTGCAGTTCACGATCGCCGGTAACGTGGCCCGCCCCCCTGGATGGCGCGTGATCGACCTTGGAGAATCTGGCGTACTCGGCTACCACCCGGAACTCTCTGTCACCGACGTTTCGACACCGCATCACCGCTTGCTTCTCCTGGGCGACCTGCTGGACTGGGCCGGCCCGGAACTGGACAACGCCCGGATCCTGGAACGGATCGCCGCAGGCTGCGAGAGCCTTGAAGACGTGATCCGGGCAACCCGTGAACTCGGCGGCCGCTGGGCCTTGCTGAGACTGGCCGATGGGAAGGCCGACCTGTTTCACGACGCCGCCGGCATGCGCAGCGTCTGCTACGCGAAAACCGCTACGGGGCAAATAGCCGTCGCCTCGGATCAGGGCATGCTGGCCCGGATAGCGGGCCTCGAGCCCTGCCTCGAAGCTCGCAAGTTTGTAGACGGCTTTTCCCGGCGAGTCAGCCAATGGTGGCTGCCGGGTGACGGCCAGTTGTTTCGGGGAGCGAAGCAGCTGCTGCCGAACCACCGGCTGAATCTTCGCACCGGCGAGACCACACGCTACTGGAACGGAGATCCGGCGCCGGAGGATTCCGCCGAGGAGTGCATGACCCGAGCAACGGCCCGACTCTCGGGCCTCCTCCGCGCAGCCGCGCGGCGCTACCCCCTGGCAATCGGCCTCAGCGCCGGGTGGGACAGCCGGCTGATTCTTTCCGCTTGCCGGGATATCAGACAGGAGATCCGCGCCTATTCGACGGCGCCCAGGGCCCAGCGAATCGCAGGTGTCGATGCAAGACTTCCAGAGCACATTTGCCGGCGGGCCGGGGTCCGCCACGATCTGCTCACGCCGCCCGCAAGCCCGACGGCGGCATTCGACAGCGCGTTCACCGAGCACGTGTTTCGCCCTCTTCCCGAATTTACGCCCTACATGGAAACCGAACTGGCCTATTCCGGAGGAAAAGTCGCCGGCGTGACAGGAAATATCGCCGAAATCGTCAAGCTTCCGTACGCCGGCAAAACCGAAGTCGAGGCCTTTGACGATCGAGACCCGGCCCAGCTTGCGCGTCTCGTGCGGATGCATGACTTCGCCTATGCCGAGGCGGCGATTGGACGCTGGCGCGAAGAGGCCGCCGTTGAGGGGTCTCTTACCGTTCCGGAGCTGTTCTACTGGGAGAACCGATGCGGCCGCTGGCTATCCCGAAACGCGTTGATGTTCGACATCGGCTGGCGAGAGATTGTCATGCCCTTGAATTGCCGGGCCCTGCTCGTGGATCTGCTCGCCCTTCCAAGAACCCTGCGGCAGCGGCCCGGGTGCCAGGCTTTCAATTGGATGATCAAATCGCAATGGCCCGAGCTGCTGGACGTGCCCGTGGTCTCCAAGGAAGCGCCCAGCCGGCCCAGGCGCTTGCTGACCGATGCCCGCCAGGCCCTGCGCCGCGTCTTGCGCTCCAGAAAATCCGACCGGCGGTGACAGCCGCAGGGGCAGCGCGGCCGGAAATCGCGGCGTCTTCCAGGCCCGCGAATCCGTACAGCGCACAAACTCTCGGGTAATACGAATACCAGCCAGATTCAGCCGTGTTCCGTCGCGGCGTCCACCGCCGTACCTGCCGGATCCGTCCCGGACTCCAGGTCCGCCACGGTTTCCTCGATCAGCTGATCAACCACTGCCCTCAGCGCCTCGTCCCGGTCCATGCCCTCGGCGACAGCCTCCTGATAGACCCGCAGCTGCCGATGCGCGCTGGTCCCCCGGGCAAGAATCCCGCGAATGCCCTCGAGCTCCTTTGTGCAGCCCAGGTCCGCCGCATCGGGGGCAAGAATTTCCAAGAGTTCGTCCACGAGGTCCGGGAACTCGACGATGTGACCTTTTGCCAGGTCAACCAGACCCTCGTCAAAGCTGTAGCGCATCGCCCGCCAGCGGTTCTCCATGATGAGCATTCGTGCATACATGCGCCAGCGTCGATTGTCGCAGCGCAGCCGGTAAAGCATGCGCATGATGCAGACCACCATAGCGGTCAGCGCCATGGCATCGTCCAGCCGGGTACAGACGTCCGCGACGCGAACCTCGAGGGTCGGGTAGCGGTCGCTGGGCCGGAGATCCCACCAGATTTTGGTGGCGTCCTCGATCAGCCCGGCATTGATCAGCACGTCCACATGCCGGCGGTATTCGGCATAGCTCGCGAACCGCGCGGGAATACCCGTGCGCGGCAAGGCGTCGAAGACCGTCAGCCGATAGGACTTCAGGCCGGTATCATCGCCTTTCCAGAAGGGCGAGGAGCAAGACAGGGCCAGAATGTGCGGCAGGAAGTATGAGAACTGGTTCATCAGATCGATACGCAGTTCATCGTCTTCGATGCCTACATGAACGTGCATGCCGCAGATCAGAAGACGCCTCGCCGCGGCCTGCATTTCCTGCGTGAGAGACTCGTAGCGTTCGCCCTCGGAATGTTTCTGGTCGAACCACCGCGCATACGGATGAGTGGATGCCGCTATGGGTGCATACCCGAACCGGCCCGTCACCTCGGCAACGCCTCCGCGCAGCCGCGCGATATCCTGGCGGGCCTCGGCGACGTTCTCACAAACCTTTGTGCCGACCTCGATCTGCGACCGCAGCAGCTCACGGCTGACCTGCTTGCCAACCAGCGCCTCACAGTCGTCGAGCAGGGAAACCGGCGGATCCGAAATCAGATCCCGGGACTCCCGGTCAACGAGCAGATATTCCTCTTCAACGCCCAGCGTGAAGCTCGGTTCCCTGGACTGGCTCATGGCTGCCCCGAATCGTTCAGGCGGCAATAGAGCCCCTGGTCCGCGAGAATCTCCCCCAGCACGTCGCCCAGCACGCTGGCCCAGTGCTGAACCCCCTCCGGATGGTCGATGAGGTCCTGGCGAATCTCTATGGAGACGTGCGGAAGGCCCGGGTCCTCGGCGTGGTGATCGATTGTGAAGTCTGCCGGGGCACGTCCCGAATAGGGCTCGTTGTCGCCGACCACGATGCCTCTCGCGGAGAGTTTTTCCATGAGGGGCACCGGAATACGCGGATCGGTGTCCCACAGGACTCCGATCTCCCAGGGCCGCCGCTGACGGTTGAACACACGCGTGAAGCTGTGAATGGCCACGAACGCCGGGACCACGGCGCGTCGCTCGAAGACCGCGAGCTGGTCGGTGATGGCCGCATGATAGGGGTGGTAGCAGGCGTCAGCGCGGCGCTGCTTTTCACGGTCATTGATACCGTGGTTACCGGGTACATATTCACCGTCACTGACCGCAAGAAATGCCGTCGGGTCATGCAGCTTCCTGTTGCAGTCCACGACCAGCCGGGAATAGCCCGCCAGCACGGCCGGCGCGTCGAGGGCCGCCGAAAGAATGCGGGTGACGTCTCCGGCGCCTATGTCGCAGGCGATGTGGCGTCCCAGCGCCAGGCTGTCCAGGCCCAGGTCCCCGAGCTCGGTGGGGATGCGCCGGCTGGCATGATCACACACGAGCAGCAGCTTGCCGCGACCGGCGCGATTGATGACCTCGAACGGCGGCGGTTCGCCCGGGCCCAACAGGCCCGCCCTCGGTGGGTTGCCCGGTTCCTGGATCATCCGGGGCCCGGACCCGTTTTCGGGCCGGGTTTCAGTTTCAAAAGCCATGGCCGGAGTGTAACCGAAGCAGTTCGGTCGGCAACTGCACTGAATCAGGCCAGCTGTAGCCTGGGCGGGCCGCCCCTGCGGTGCAGCCGCGGAAAGGTGCCGACCGGCGCGGGCGCGGCAATGTGGAAACCCTGGGCGAAATGGATTCCGATGTCCGTGAGGGCTCCCAGCGACTCTGCGCTGTCCACGTGTTCTGCCACGGTCTGGATCCCTAGTGCGCCGCCGACACTGCGAATCGCGTCCACCATCGTGCGGTCCACCGCGTCGGAACAGATATTCCGGATGAAGTGCCCGTCGATCTTCACATAGTCGACCGGAAGCTCCCGGAGGTGGGAAAAAGACGACAGCCCGCGCCCGAAATCGTCGAGGGCCACCTCACAGCCGAAATCGCGAACGTCGGCAATGAAGCGCTGGGTCCGGTCCAGGTGACTGACGGCAGCCGCTTCGGTGACCTCGAAACAGATCGCCCCGGCGGGGGGCCGTCGGGCCTCCAGGGCGGTCATCAGGAAATCGAGGAAGTCGAGGTCTTCCAGCGAGCTGCCGGAGACGTTGACGGAAACCGTATAGCTGGCTCGTTGTTCCGGACCGTCACAGGCCGCCAATTCATTGAGGGCTTTTTCGACAACCCAGCGATCCAGCTTCGGCATGAGGTTATATCGCTCCGCCGAGGGAAGAAACGCGCCGGGAGCAATAAGCTCACCGGAGTGGGACCGAAGCCGGAGCAGGAG
>JARFQW010000117.1 GCA_029287575.1 Gammaproteobacteria bacterium
GGACTACCTGGGTATCGAGGTCCATGAGCCGGGTATCGGCCACCTGCTTCTGGCCGTCGAAGCGAACGGCGCGAGGAACGTGCGCTGCATACGCGACGACGCGGTGGATGTCCTGCCAATGATCGGCACCGGCCAGCTCAGCGGGGTGCACCTGTTTTTCCCGGACCCGTGGCCCAAGAAGCGACACCACAAGCGGCGCATCGTGCAGCCGTCCTTCTTCGAGGCCATCGCGCGGGTGGTTCGCCCGGGAGGCTATCTGCACATGGCCACAGACTGGGTGCCCTATGCCGAACACATGCTGGAAACCGGGCAGTCGGCCGCCGGCTGGGAGAACGCCAGCCCGACAGGGGACTACGTTCCCCGGCCCGACAGCCGCCCGGAGACCAAGTTCGAGCGACGCGGCCAGCGTCTGGGCCACGATGTGAGGGACCTGGTGTTCCACCGGATCGCGGCGGAGCGCGACGGCAGCGACTGACAACCGGCCCGCACCGGCCAGCCCGGGAGCTCAGGCCGCCATCACCGCCTGGATGCCGTCGACCACGTACTGAACGGCAAGCGCCGACAGCACGACCCCCAGCAGGCGGCTGGTGACGTTCGCGCCCGTTGTACCCATGACCCGCATGACCAGCGGCGTCATGAGCAGCAGCACCAGGGTCAGGGCCAGGACCGCGAAAACCACCCCCAGAACGATGGCCAGCATCAGCGGATCGCCCTCCTGCTCGACAAGCACGAGCAGCAGGGTGGCCAGCGCCCCGGGTCCCGCGATCAGCGGAAACGCCATGGGGAAAACCGACACATCCTCACGATAACGGGCTTCGTCCTGCTCCCGCACCGTGGCCGAGCGCAGCCCCGACTGGCGCGCAAACACCATGTCCACGGCCAGCAGAAACAGCAACAGCCCCCCGGCGATCTTGAAGGCGTTGACACTGACTCCCAGCGCGCGCAGCAACCACTCTCCGGCAATCGCGAAAATCACAAAAATTGCTGCGGAAACAGCGATGGACTTGAACGCCATCCTGCGCCGGTAGCCTTGTTCTCCACCCCGCGTGAGGGCCCCGAACATGGGGACGAGCGACAGGGGCTCGATCACCACGAAGAACAGGACGAATATCTTGAGGAGTTGTTCGATCATGCGATGCAGCACGCCGGGCCCGGGCTTTCCCCGGTCCGGCGAGTAGTCTATAAAGGAATCGAAGGACCCCTCGGCCGGGGGCCGGGGGTACAAGGGCCGGAAAGGATATCAGGGCCGCCTCTTTCGGGGAACCATTGTTATGGCGATTAAATTGCCAACTATCGGGGACTGGTTTACGCACCCGGCCGGTGATCTGTTCGAAGTCGTGGCGGTCGATGAAGACGACGCCACGATCGAGATCCAGTATTTCGACGGCACCATCGAGGAACTCGACGTCGACAGCTGGGGCGAACTGAAGTGCCGGGATGCCGTGCCGCCCGAAGACTATTCCGGGTCCATGGACATCGAACGGGAAGACTATGGCCTGGAGATCGAGACTCCCCGGCAGAAAAGCCCCGCCGATCCCATGGACTTCCTGGACCTGGCAGAATAGCTCAGCCGGTGTCGCCCGGGTGGACGAACACCTGGCCGGATACCACCTCCACGCGAAGGGCCGTAAGCGTGCGCCCGAGGCAGGGGCCGGCCACGCACAACCCGGACTGAAGCTCAAACACCGCACCGTGGGAAGCGCACAGGATCAGGTCGCGGGCGCGGTTCAGAAACCGGTGCGGCGCCCAGTCCAGCCGATTGCCCATATGGGGGCAGCGATTCAGATACCCGCGAACCTCATCCGCCTGCCGGACCAGGAACGCGAACGTACCGTCCGGCAGCGAGAATCCGAACGCCCCCGGGTCTTCGATTTCAGCCAGGCCGCAAACCGGCACACGACCGGGGCCGGGACCGTTCATCATCGGGACCTCCCTGCGCCACCCGGGGCCAGACGATGACCTTTGTTAGCGCCGAGGCCTGCGAGGAGGCCTTCTACCGCTCGTTTCGCGACAACGACCTGGACACCATGGACGCGCTCTGGGCCACCCACGAGGATATCGTGTGCGTCCACCCGGGCCGGCGGCCACTGGCCGGCAGGGACGAGGTGCTGTCCAGCTGGCGGGACATCCTCACGGCGCCAGGTCGGTTCGACATCCGCCTCGAGAGCCTCCGCATGGTTCGGACCGACAGCCTGGCGGTGCATTTCGGGCTGGAGATCATCCGCGCCGGCGACGACCCGAGGGAGGCCGCGGTCAGCGTCGTCAACGTCTTCGAGCGCAACGACGACGGCTGGCGGATGCGGATCCATCATGCCGGCCCGATCCACGAGGACATGATCCGCTCGGACGCGCCGGTCCACTAGCCCGCCGGTGCCCGGGCCCCGCCGGTGCGGGATTCATGAGCGAGGACGACGATCACCAGCAGGATGGCCGGGATTCCCGCCGCCGCCGCATAGAGAAAGAAGCTGTGGTAGCCGAAGCCGTCCACGACGACGCCGGAGAACCCGCCGACGAATTTCCCGGGCAGGGTCATCAGCGAACTGAACAACGCGTACTGGGTGGCCGTGTAGCTGCGGCTGGTCAGGCTGGACAGCCAGGCGATAAAGACCACGTTGGCGATGCCGGCGCTCAGATTGTCCGCGCTGATGGTGACCGCCAGCATGTTCAGGCTCGGTCCGATGTTGGCCAGCACAGCAAACAGCAGATTGGTGCCGGCCACGAGAACGGCGGCCAGAAGCATGCAGCGCAGGATGCCCAGGCGCACGACGAGGATGCCGCCGAGCGCGGAGCCGAAAATGGTCATGAAGAACCCGAACACCTTCGTGACGTTGGCGATTTCGGTCTTGGAGAATCCCAGGTCCAGGTAGAACGGATTGGCCATGACGCCCATGGTGATGTCGCTCAGCCGGAAGGTCGCCACCAGGGCCAGGATGACCAGCGCGAAGGTGCCGTTTCGGCGCATGAAGTCCACGAACGGCGCCACGACCGCGCCGCTGAACCAGATTACGAGCCGCTGCCAGAAGGTGGGCTCGCCTGCTCCGGGACTGACCCGCTCGGCGATGCGGGCCTCCATTTCCACCACCAGCGGATCTACCCGGTGTTCGGGTTCCCGCAGGATCAACGTGGTGAGCACACCGACCCCCATGAGCAGCCCCATCACCGTGTACGCGGCGGACCAGGACGCAAACTCGGCGATGTAGAACGCGCCTGCGCCCGCTGTCAGCAGGGCCAGCCGGTAGCCGAGGATATAAGTGGCGGCCATCGCCGCCTGAAGCTCGTCGGCGACCGCCTCGATGCGATAGGCATCGATCGTGATGTCCTGTGTCGCCGAACCGAAAGCCACCACCAGCGCGCAGACCGCGATCAGCGCCAGGTCCGCCCGCGGGTCCAGGCTGGCCATGGCGACCAGCCCCGCGCCGATCACTAGCTGGGCCATCAGCATCCAGCCCCGGCGCTTGCCGAGGCGCCGGGTCAGCGCGCCCAGGCCCAGGCGATCCACGACCGGGGCCCAGAACACCTTGATGGAATAGGTGACGCCGACCCAGCTGAAAAAACCGATGGTGCTGCGGCTCACGTCATAGTCGGTCAGCCAGGCCGACAGGGTCGAAAATACGAGCAGAAACGGCAGTCCCGCGGAGAAACCCAGGAACAGCATGCCGATTACCCGCGGGTGGGCATAGATTCTCAGGCTGTCCAGCCAGGAGCCGGTTTGCCGGGTCACGCGGATTCCAGCGCGTAGTCGATGGTCAGCGGGGCGTGGTCGGAGAACCGCTCGTCCCGGTATATTGCTGCGCGCCGAACAGCGCCGCCCAGCGCGGGGGTCACCACCTGGTAGTCGATTCGCCAGCCGACGTTCTTCTCCCAGGCCCGGCCCCGATTCGACCACCACGTATATTCGTCCGGATCGGGATTCACCGCCCGAAACGCGTCCACGTAGCGGGCAGGGCCAAAGACATCGTCCATCCAGGCCCGCTCCTCGGGCAGAAACCCGGAATTCTTCTGATTGCCGCGCCAGTTCTTCAGGTCGATTTCCTTGTGGGCAATATTCCAGTCGCCGCAGATGATGTAGTCCCGGCGCCGCCGGCGCAGCTTCCCAAGCATGGGATAGAACTGCTCCATGAAGCGAAACTTGGCGGCCTGGCGCTCTTCGCTGGATGATCCCGACGGCACGTAGAGGGATACGACCGACAGTCCGGGGAACTGGGCCTCGACATAGCGGCCCTCCCGGTCGAACTCGTCGATACCCATGCGGGTCACGACGCGGGTCGGTTTCTGCCGGCTATAGATGGCCACGCCGCTGTAGCCCTTCTTCTCCGCGTCCACGTAATAGCTGTGGAATCCCGGCGGCCGGAACACCGGATCCGTGAGCTGGTGCTCCTGGGCCTTGGTTTCTTGAAGACAGACGACGTCGGCTTTCTGGCCGGGCAGCCAGTCGAAAAAGCCCTTGCGGGCGGCGGCGCGAATGCCGTTGGCGTTTAGCGTGATGACTCGCATGTCGGCTCGATGAAAGGCTGGTGAGGGGTCGCTGTTGGGTGGCGGACAGCGTGTATGATAATCGCCGGCCGGGGCCGGCGGGGTGAGGGGATGCACGAATACCAGAAGCGTCTGATCGAGCTTGCACGGGAGCAGGGCGTCCTGCGTTTCGGCGAATTCACGCTGAAATCCGGCCGGGTCAGCCCGTATTTCTTCAATGCCGGGTTATTCAACACCGGTGGCGCGCTCGCCGAGCTCGGTCGCTGCTATGCGGCCGCCGCGGCCAGCGCCTCGATACCCTTCGACATGTTGTTCGGGCCCGCCTACAAGGGAATTCCGCTGGTGGCGGCCACCGCCGCGTCTCTGGCCACGGACCATGGGCGGGACCTGCCCTACGCGTTCAACCGCAAGGAGGCCAAGGACCACGGCGAAGGCGGCGTCATCGTCGGCGCACCGCTTTCCGGCCGGGTCCTGATCGTCGATGACGTCATCACCGCCGGCACGGCAATCCGGGAATCCGTGGAAATCATCCGCGCCGCCGGCGCCACGCCCGCCGGGGTCCTGATCGCCCTGGACCGGCAGGAACGGGGCCAGGGCACCCGGTCCGCGGTTCAGGAGGTCGAGGACGACCTGGGACTGGCGGTGATCAGCATCGTGGGGCTCGCGGACGTCATCGGCCATCTCGAGGCCGAGGGCGGCATGCAGGCCGAGACCGAGGCCCTGCGTGCCTACCGGCAGCGCTACGGCCTGGCCGGACCGTGACGCAGGCGTTGACGGCGGGGCGGCCCATTGTGGTAATAACTGGGTTCATGAAGACGCTTCGTCCCATCGCGGCGGTGGTTCCCGTGCTTTTCCTGCTGGCGGGAATGCCGGCCGCCGCAGAAAAAGTCTACAAGTGGGTGGACGAGGACGGTGTCGTGCATTACGGCCATGCGCTGCCGCCGAGCGAGGCCGGGCGGGCCCACAAAATCCTTAACGAACAGGGCATTGCCGTCGACAACGTCGCTCCGGCGAAAACCGCCGAACAGATCGCCGAGGAGGCCCGAGTCGCGGCGGCGGCGAAGGAAGCGGCGAAACGGGACCAGGTGCTCCTGAACACCTATCTCTCGGTGGACGAAATCGAGAACCTCCGGGATCGGCGCGTCGAGCTGCTCGAGGCCCAGAACCAGGTCACCCGGAAATACATGGAAAACCTCGACGAAAAGCTCAGCGGCCTGCGGGCGGAAGCCGCCCGGCACGAGGCCCGCGCCGAGAGCGCCGGGGAAGCGGTGGCGATTCCGGACGACCTGTCCGCCGAGATCGCCCACGCGGAACGGGGAATTGAGGGATACCGCAGAGAGTTGGAGACCCGGCGGGTGGAACAGGAGCGCATTCGCGCCCAGTTCGACGCCGATATTGCCCGTTTCAGGGAACTCAAGGGCCTGCCACCGGGGGCCTGACGGCGGCCGATCCGAAACGTCCGCGAACTGCCGGTCAGGCGCGCCCGGAGCTGCCGAACCCGCCGGCGCCGCGCTCGCTTTCCGCGAAGGACTCCACCACGTCGAACCGGACCTGCACGACCGGCAGGATCACCATCTGGGCAATCCGTTCGCCCGGTTGAATCGTGAACGCAGCGCCGCCCCGATTCCAGCAGGAGATAAAGACCTGGCCCTGGTAGTCGGAGTCAATCAGTCCGGTCAGGTTTCCCAGGACCACACCGTGCTTGTGGCCGAGCCCCGAGCGGGGCAGCAGCACGGCCGCCAGCCCCGGATCGTCCACGTGGATCGCCATCCCGGTGGGTATCAGTTCGGTCTGGCCGGGCGCCAGAACGAGCGGCTCATCCAGACAGGCCCGCATGTCAACTCCGGCGGACCCCGGCGTGGCGTATTCCGGCAAGGGAAACTCCGTGCCGAGACGCGAATCGAGGATCCGGACCTTAATGACCTGCATGCGCCTGCCTCTCTTCGGCGGGTGCGGCGTTCATCCGCTCGGCGATCAGGGCAATCAGCCGGTCGGCCAGCGTCGCCTTCGATCCGTGCCCCAGATCCTCCCGTCCGCCCGGCCAGAGGCAGACCAGGGCATTGTCGTCACGGTCGAATCCCTTATCAGGGCCCACGGTATTGGCCGCGATAAGATCCAGATTCTTGGACTCCAGCTTGATCCGTGCGTGCGTTTCCAGGTCATGGGTCTCCGCCGCGAACCCGACGAGAAACGGCGGCCTGGAGAGGGCGCTTACGCTGGCAAGGACATCAGGCGCCCGCACCATGTCGAGAGACAGATTGTCGGCCTTTTTCTTGATTTTCTGATCGGCCACCTCTGCCGGCCGGTAATCGGCGACCGCGGCGGCGGCGATAAAGATATCGGCCTCGCCGACCCGGCTGTGGACCGCCTCGAGCATTTGCTGGGCGGTTTCCACCCGGACCAGCTCCATGCCGTACGGCGCGGGTATCTCGGCGGGTCCGCTGACCAGCACCACGTCGGCACCCGAACGCACGGCGGCTGACGCCACCGCGTAGCCCATGCGCCCCGAGCTGCGGTTGGTGATGTAGCGCACCGGATCGATCGGCTCGCGCGTGGGCCCCGCCGTGACGATGACCCGGCGTCCGGAAAGTTCGCCGGAACCGGCGCGGAGATCCAGGGCGGCGAGGATGTCCACGGGTTCCAGCATGCGGCCCGGGCCGATCTCGCCGCAGGCCTGGGCACCGTTGTCCGGGCCGAGAAGCCGAATGCCTCGCTGCTGAAGGAGCGCGGCGTTGGCGCGGGTCGCGGGATTGGCCCACATCGCCCGGTTCATCGCGGGAACGAGAATCAACGGGCACTCCGTGGCAAGGCACAGGGTAGCCAGCAGGTCATCGGCCATGCCGGCCGTCAACCGGGCCATGAAGTCCGCGCTGGCGGGAGCCACGAGCACGGCGTCCGCCCAGCGGGCGAGTTCGATATGGCCCATGGCCGCTTCGGCGGCTTCATCCCACAGGCTGTCGCGCACCGGATGCCCCGACACGGCCTGAAACGTGGCCCCGCCGACAAAGCGTGTCGCCGCGGGGGTCATGACCACCCGGACTTCGGCGCCGGCCTCGGTCAGGCGGCGAACGAGGTCGACTGCCTTGTAGGCCGCAATACCTCCGGTAACGCCGAGCAGAATGCGTTTTCCAGCCAGATTGCCCATTTCGGTCCTGGAGCCTCGATCGGACAGACGGCCTATGGTAGCAGGGCCGGGGCCAGGGAGAGGCCCCGCCGATCCGATTCGAGGAGGCCCTGGATGCCGCATTTTCCCATTTGCCGATGGCCGGTTTCGGAACGTCCGAGAGAACGCCTGCTCCGGCGCGGCCCCGGGTCGCTGTCCGATGCGGAACTCCTGGCCCTGTTTCTCGGCAGCGGGACGCCGGGACAGAGCGCCGTGGATCTGGCCCGGCAGCTGCTGGGCAGGTTCGATGACCTCCGCGGGGTACTGAGCGCGGATCTCGCCTCGGCCACCCGTGTTCCCGGGCTCGGCCCGGCGCGCTACGCCCTGCTCCAGGCGGCGCTGGAGATCAGCCGCCGGCACCTGGAGCAGACCCTGACCAGGGGCCCGGGGCTCGCGGGTCCGGCGGACGTACAGCGTTTTCTGCGCGCCCGCCTCCGGGACCGGGCCCACGAGGTCTTCTGCTGTCTGTACCTGGATAACCGCCATCGGGTCATCGCCTTCGAGGAGCTGTTCCGGGGCACCATCGACGGCGCGAGCGTCCATCCCAGGGAGGTGGTCAAGCAGGCCCTTGGCCACAATGCCGCCGCCGTCATCCTGGCCCACAATCACCCCTCCGGCATTGCCGAACCCAGCCAGGCGGATGAACTGATCACCCGCAGGCTTAGGAGCGGCCTCGGACTGGTGGACATCCAGATCCTCGATCACCTGGTCGTCGGCGACACCGGCTGCGTTTCCTTCGCCGAGCGCGGTCTGCTCTAGGGTCTTGCCCGGCAGCGCGGCGGCTGGTATAAAAGCGGGCTCTTTGGCGGCCCTGCGGGCCCGTAAAGCATAGATGAGGTAGTGTCATGTCGAGAGTTTGTCAGGTGACCGGCAAGCGCCCGACCACCGGAAACAACGTCTCGCACGCCAACAACAAGACCCGGCGCCGGTTCCTTCCGAACCTGCACACCCACCGGTTCTGGCTTGGCAGCGAAAAGCGGTTCGTGAAGCTTCGGGTCTCCCAGAAGGGTCTGCGCATGATCGACAAGATCGGCATCGAGCAGATCGTGGCCGACCTGCGCTCCCGCGGCGAAAAGGTCTGACGGAGGTTCGCCATGAGAGATAAGATTCGGCTCGTTTCCAGCGCCGGTACGGGGCACTTCTACACCACCGCCAAGAACAAGCGGCTTCATCCCGAGAAGATGGAGACGAAGAAGTACGACCCGGTTGTGCGCAAGCACGTGATCTACAAGGAAGCCAAGATCAAGTAGGCTTCCGGTCGATCCGCCCTTGCAAAAAAAACCCGCCAGCTGGCGGGTTTTTTTATGCCTCTCTGCCGAGACCGGTACCGCCGGTCCCGGCTCGATCGCCTCGGTCAGACCGCGGACCGGATGCCGTAGTGGCGCAGGCTCTGCGCGAATTCCTCCAGCGCCTTGATGCCGCTGGCTTCCGCCTGGGCACACCACTCTTTCAGGCCGGCGATCAGCCGCTCGTTGCTGGCGGTGGTCTCGCTCCACAAGGCCTGCAGACGCTGGCGATATTCCACGACCGTGGCCAGCGACTGGCTTTCCGCCAGCATGGCCGCAAGCCGCTGACGGCCCTCCCCGTCGATCAGCCGGGGCTGACGAACCAGTAGCCGCCCGGCGCGCCGCGGCAGGTCGCCGAGCCGGGCGCGCTCGCGCTTCCAGACCGGCAGGGTGACCCGCTTGCTGTACGCCCGCAGCACATCCATGCGATTGACCACCACGGCCCGCACGGTCTCCAGGTCGATCTGATCCCGGTCTTCCACGGTCTTCGGCGGCAGGCGACGCACGTCCGCCAGTCCGAAGAACGACAGGATCCGGATGACGAACCAGCCGATATCGAACTCCCAGCGGCGCATGGAAAAGCGTGCCGATGACGGATAGGCGTGGTGATTGTTGTGCAGCTCTTCGCCACCCAGCAGCACGCCCCAGGGCACAATGTTTCGCGACGCGTCCTCGGACTCGAAGTTCCGATAGCCGAAATGGTGGCCCACACCGTTGATGATCCCGGCGGCCATGAGCGGCTGGGACACCAGCTGCACCGCGATCATGATGATGCCCGGAACGCCGAACAGGACCAGGAAGCTCAGGATCATCAGGCCCATGCCCCAGTAGGAGCGACCGGTGTAGATATGCCGCTCCAGCCAGTCCTCGGGGCAGCCGCGCCCGTATTTTTCGCGGGTTTCCGGCCGATCGGCCTCCTCCTGGTAGAGCTCGGCCCCTTCCAGCAGGACCTTCTTGAGTCCGTAGACGACCGGGCTGTGGGGGTCTTCGGCCGTTTCGCACTTGGCGTGGTGCTTGCGGTGCACCGCAACCCACTCCTTGGTCACGATGCCGGTGGTGAACCAGAGCCAGAAGCGGAACACATGGCGCACGGCCGGGTGCAGATCCACGGCGCGATGGGTGGCGTCGCGGTGCAGATAAATGGTCACGCTCAGCACGGTGAGCTGAATCATGAGGAACGAGGCCACAACGTAGCCCCAGCCGCTGAGATTGAGGACCCCGCGGAAATGGTCCATAAGAAGCACAAAATCCATCCGTCAGACCCGTAGTTGCCTGCATTCAAACGCCGACCAACTATAGCCCAAGCGGCCCCCCGGCTACAGGCACCGGGCCAATTACCCGCCGTGGCGCTATGCTGTACCGCAGCGTTTTGCTGCGGCCCGTCAAGATGCCTGAACTGCCTGAAGTGGAAACCACGCGCCGCGGCATCCTGCCGTGGATCGAGGGTGAGACCGTTGTCCGCGTCCACGTCCGGGACCGTCGGCTTCGCTGGCCCGTACCCGCCGGCCTCGCCGGACATCTCGAGGGACAGGCCATCCGGACCGTAAACCGGCGGGCCAAGTACCTGCTGTTCGACACAGCTGCGGGCACCATGGTCCTGCATCTCGGCATGTCAGGCAGCCTGCGGGTCCTGGAGGGCCCGGTACCGCCGGAGGCCCACGATCACCTGGACATCGATTTCGCCGGCGGTCGCCGGCTGCGCTTCAACGACCCGCGGCGCTTCGGGTCCGTGCACTGGGTTCGTGGCGATGCGCTCAGCCACCCGCTGCTGAGAGACCTCGGCCCGGAACCGCTCGGGCCGGAATTCAGCGGTGAGCGGCTCTATGCCGGCAGCCGCGGGCGGCGGGTCTCCATCAAGCCGCACATCATGAACGCCAGGGTGGTCGTGGGGGTCGGCAATATCTACGCCAGCGAAGCCCTCTACCGGGCCGGGATTCACCCCCGGAGGCCGGCGGGCCGGATTTCCCGGCACCGCATGGACGCGCTGGCCCGGGCGATCCGTGCGGTGCTCGCCGACGCCATCGACCAGGGCGGCACGACCCTTAAGGACTTCACCTGGGGAGACGGGCGGCCCGGCTACTTTCAGCAGAAACTCGCCGTTTACGGCCGCGCCGGCGAGCCCTGCCCCGGCTGTGGCCAGCCGCTGCGCTCCGAGGTTCTCGGCCAGCGCGCGACCTATTTCTGCCCGGCCTGCCAGCGCTGAACAGGGCCATGGACCCGGCGCGGGCAGCCGCGCGGTCTCCGGAATCGGAGGTCAATAGATGCGGCTTTCCCCCTGGCCGCGGGGATCGGACGCCGCGTGCACCTCGCCGGTCCCCCGGTCCCAGGTCACAACCTGCATGTTGCCGTAGAGCCGGGAACTCTCCTTCAAGGAATGGCCCATGGCCTTCAGAGCATCGATTTCGGCGGCATCGAGCGCGCCCTTTTCGTGAACCAGCTGGTCCGGAAGATACTGGTGATGAAAGCGGGGCAGAGCCACCATGCCGGCAGCGTCGGCCCCGTCGATCCAGGCCAGACTCGCCAGCAGGACCATGCTGATGATGCGGCTGCCGCCCGGCGTCCCGAGAATGGCCACCCCCCGGTCCGACTCCAGGAAGGTCGGCGTCATGCTCGAAAGCATTCGCTTGCCAGGCGCCACTTCGTTGGCCTCCGCCCCGACCAGCTGAAAGAGGTTGGGCTCCCCCGGCTTGACCGAGAAGTCGTCCATCTCGTTGTTCAGCATGACGCCGGTTTCCGGCTCCACGTACCCCGACCCGAACCAGCCGTTGATGGACTGGGTGCCGGCGACCCGGTTGCCGGCCGGGTCAAGAACCGAGAAATGGCTGGTGTCCTCAGCTTCCGACTGCCGGTAGGCAGGCGGCAAGGTGGCGGACGGCGTCGCCCGGTCGAGGCGAATCGTGGCCCGCTGTCCGGCGGCATAAAACGGGTGGACGAGCTGGGCTACCGGCGCGGCCACGAAATCAGGATCGCCCAGGTACTGGGCCCGGTCTCGATAGGCTCTGCGCATGGCTTCAGTGAGCAGATGCACGCGGGTGACCCGGTCCATGTCCGCAAAACGGTATCCGGCAAGAATATTGAAGATATTTGCCAGCGCCACGCCGCCGGCCGACGGCAGCGAAGCGGCCACGATCCGCACACCCTGGTAATCGAGCACGACCGGTGGCCGTTCCCTGGCCGCGTACCCCGCCAGGTCTTCCATGGACCACATACCGCCTTCCGAGCGCACGCCGCGCACCAGCGCCTCGGCAACCGGCCCCCGGTAAAAGCCATCGGCGCCTTCGCTCGCGATACGCTCCAGCGTCATGGCCAGGCCCGGCTGGCGAATGATATGCCCCAGCGGCGGCACCTTGCCGTCCAGCAGGAAGATCTCCGCGGACCCACGAAACCGGGCCAGCAGGTCCCGCTTGAACTTCAGACCCCGCTGCATGCGGGCGTCCAGCGGGAATCCGTCCCGGGCGAGGCGAATCGCCGGCGCCAGGCTCTCCGCCAGCGGCAGCTCACCGTAGTGGCGGCTGATGTGTTCCAGGCCCGCCGGCACGCCGGGTATGCCCGCAGCCAGAACCCCGTCTTTGGACAAACGCTCGATGGCCGCGCCGTTTTCGTCCAGATACATGTCCCGGGTGGCCGCCGCCGGCGCAACTTCCCGGCCGTCCACCATGACCTCGAACCCGTCGGCGGCCCGATGCAGCAGCCAGAAGCCGCCGCCGCCGATTCCGGAGCTGTAGCCTTCCACCACGGACAGCGCGGCGCTCACCGCAACGGCCGCATCGAACGCGTTGCCGCCGGCGGCGAGAATTTCCATGCCGGCTTCGGTGGCGAGAGGATGAGCGCTTGCCACCGCCGCCTTGTTCGGCGCATCGGCTGCGCCGGCAGGCAGCGCGGTGATACCGAGCACGATCCACAGGGCCAGTTTGCGCAGGGACGTCATCAGGTACTCCGTTTCACAAGCGAACCCGCCAATGGGTTCGGGTCGTTTAGCTCGATAGGGTGTTCGTCCGCCCGGCGCCATCCGCGGCCTGTCCCGGACGCGACGAGATCCGGCGCCCGGGTGCACCGGTCCGCGACGCGATCGGTCGCCTGAAGAGACATATCGCCGGCCGTTCCGATCCGCAAGCCGTCCGAAATCTTCGCGCCCGATCGCGTGAATTCGCAAGGCTTCGACCTGCGCAACGGCGAGGACCTTGAGGCAATCGAGGCGGCGCGGCAGCCATTCCGCGACACCGTTTTTCACGCAGCGCCGGCCATCGCCGTCCCGCATGTCGGAGCCGAATTGCGCGACGCCTTCAACCCGGCCGATCTGCGAGACAAGGTCGGCACCGTCGTCGACGCGTCGCCGGCCGACATCACCGCCGCGCTCGAAGC
>JARFQW010000172.1 GCA_029287575.1 Gammaproteobacteria bacterium
GTTATCGGCATGATCGTCGTGGAATTCGCCAACCCGTGGGCCGATGACGCCCAGGCCTGCATTCGCCAGGGCCTGCAGTTCCGGGATGAGTACAAGGGGCATCCGTTGGTCAGTACCGCCTTCGCACCCCACGCACCCTACTCCGTGAGCGACGAAAGTCTCACCAAGGTTCGCCGCCTTGCGGATGAGCTTGAAGTGCCTATCCATATGCACGTGCACGAGACCCGCGACGAAATCGACGAATCACTGAAGGCGCACGGCATTCGGCCGCTGGGACGGCTGGATCGTCTGGGCCTGGTGTCGCCGCTCCTGACGGCCGTGCACGCAACCCAACTCGAGGACAACGAGTTCGAGCGCCTGGCCGACGCCGGCGCCTCGGTCGTGCATTGTCCTGAATCGAATCTCAAACTGGCCAGCGGTTTCTGCCAGGCGGCAAGGATCGCCGAGGCCGGGATCAACCTGGCCATCGGCACTGACGGAGCCGCCAGCAATAACGACCTGGACATGATCAGCGAAATGCGAACCGCCGCGCTCCTCGCGAAGGGCGTCGCGGGGGATCCCTCGGCCATGGGAGCTGCCGACACCCTGACCGCGGCCACCCTCGGAGGTGCCCGGGCGCTGGGACTGGCGGAGGAAATCGGTTCCATCGCGCCTGGCAAGTGGGCGGACCTGTGCTGCGTGAACCTGGACCGCCCCGCAAGCCAGCCTGTCTTCGATGCCCTGGCTCAGCTGGTGTATACGGCCACCCGGGAGCAGGTCTCCGATGTGTGGGTCGCAGGCCGGCAGGTCGTCAGCGAGTCCCGCCTGACCACCCTGGAAGCGGCCCCGGCCATCGCCTGCGCTGCAACCTGGCAAGAGCGAATCGCCCGCAATGAACCCAAGGACAAGCAATGACAGCCGAAACGCAAAACGTAGACACCGCCGAAATCGCGAAATTCGACGGACTGGCCGCGCGCTGGTGGGACACGGAAGGCGACTTCAAACCACTCCACGACATCAATCCTGCCCGCTCGGAATATATCAACCGGCACGCGCCACTCGCAGGCCAGCGTGTTCTGGACATCGGCTGTGGCGGCGGCATTCTGGCCGAGACCATGACCCGGTTGGGCGCCAGCGTAACGGCCATCGATATGGCGGAAGCGCCGCTGGCGGTCGCCCGTCTGCACCTGAAAAAATCCCAGCTGTCGATTGACTACCTGCGTGACACGGCCGAATCCCATGCCGCCGCGAACCCCGGCGCCTACGACATCGTGACCTGCCTGGAGATGCTCGAACACGTGCCGGACCCGTCCGCCGTCGTGGCCGCGTGTGCGCAACTGGTCAAGCCCGGGGGCGCGGTTTTCTTTTCGACGATTAACCGCAACCCGAAGTCCTTTGTCATGGCTATCCTCGGCGCTGAGTACGTGCTGGGCCTCTTGCCCAAGGGCACGCACGAGTACGCCAAGCTCATACGCCCGTCGGAACTGGCCGAGTGGGCGCGGGACGCCGGTCTGGATGTGCGTGAGAGCACCGGCATGCACTACAACCCGTTCACCCGGGAATGCAGGCTGGGCGGAAACGTGCATGTCAACTACGTGATGTACGCCCGGCGGCCCGCCGAGCAACCCGCATGAACATCGGCTCAGGGCTCCGGGCCCTGCTGCTGGATCTCGACGGAACCCTTGCCGATACCGCCCCGGACATGGCCGGGGCACTGAACGCCCTGCTGAAGGAGGAGGACCGCGAAACCCTGCCCTACGCCGACATCCGACCCTGGGTCTCGCACGGCGCCTGGGCTCTCGTGCGGCTCGGGTTCGGAACCTCCCTGGAGGAATCGCGCCGCAATGATCTCCGCGAGCGCTTCCTGGCTCACTACGAGATCGGCCTGTGCCGGGAAACGCGGGTTTTCGATGGTCTGGACTCACTGTTGAGCCGGCTGGAATCCGCAGGCATACCGTGGGGCATCGTAACCAACAAACCCGGCTGGCTGACGGATCCGCTCGTCGCCGCTCTCGGGCTGGCCAGCCGTGCGGGCACGGTTGTCAGCGGTGATACGCTGCAACGGGCCAAGCCGCACCCCGATCCGCTCCTGCATGCTGCGGGCGTTCTGGGACGGCGTCCCGACACGTGCATCTACGTGGGCGACGCATCCCGGGACATCGAGGCGGGTCGCGCGGCGGGAATGACCACCGTAGCGGCCACGTGGGGATACATACCCGCCGGGGAAGACCCCGGTGAGTGGGACGCAGATCATCTGGCCGAAGGGCCGGAGGATCTCTTCAGCCTCCTGTTGGGAGCGGAATGACCGACTTTTCCATCCAGACACTGCTCGAGGATCCCGTGTTCGTCGGCAAATTCCTGTGGGGAATCGCCGGCTTTGTCGCCGGCACCCTCATCGCGGTTGTGGTTGCAGTTGTAAGGAACGGACGCCTCAGAGAGCGGCTGGCCGTGGCGGAGAGCCGGATCGATGACGAGGCCCGGCACCGTGCAGAACAGCAGACCCTCATCGATACCGCCGAAGAGCGGCTGGGCGACGCCTTCGAAGCGCTGGCCGGTCACGCGCTACGCGGCAACAGCGAGAGTTTTCTGGCCCTTGCGAGGGAATCGCTCGGCCGCCAGTGGGATCACGCGGAAAGCCGACTCAACGAGCGGCACCAGGCCATCGATCAGCTCGTGGGGCCGATACGCGATGCGCTCGACAAGACCCAGCAACAGATCCTGGATCTCGAGCGAATCCGCCAGGAGGCCTACGGAGGCATACGCGCCCAACTGGAAGTGATGAGCCGGGACCAGGCCTCCCTGCAGGCCGAGACGCGCAATCTGGTCAATGCGCTCCGGCGTCCGGAGGTGCGCGGCCAATGGGGTGAAATCACGCTCAGACGGCTGGTCGAGCTTGCGGGCATGCTGGAGCACTGCGATTTCGAGGAACAGGTGCAGGTTGATGGTCCCGACGGGCGGCTGCGCCCGGACCTCGTCATCCAGCTTCCGGACAACCGGCAGCTGGTAGTGGATGTCAAGACGCCGCTGGATGCCTACCTGTCCGCTGTCGAGGCCGGCGACGACAAGAGCCGCGATGCGGCCCTGGACCGCCATGCCCGAAAAGTCAGCGAGCGCATCAGGGAGCTTGCGGGCAAGGACTACTGGTCCCAGTTTCCCGCTGCGCCGGAGTTCGTGATCCTGTTCATACCGGGCGATCAGTTTCTGAGCGCGGCGCTGGCGCGACGTCCGGGTCTGCTGGAAGAGGCCCTGGCCCGACAGGTCATCATCGCGACCCCGACGAGTCTGATCGCCCTGCTCAAGGCGGTCGCCTACGGCTGGCGGCAGGTGACTCTTGCCGAAAACGCCCGGGAGATTCGCGACCTCGGAGAACAACTCCACGACCGGCTGGCGACATTCTCGGGTCACCTCGGCCGCCTCGGCCGGCAACTGGGCGCCAGCGTGGAGCATTACAACCAGGCTGTCGGATCGCTGGAACGTCAGGTTTTGCCCGGTGCCCGCCGCTTCGAGGAACTCGGCGTCAAGGGCCGCAAGACTCTGGACGATCTGCCGGCCCAGGAATCAGAGATCCGGTTGCCCGGCGGCGCGAACCCAAGCGATGATCAGCCGTGACCAGCCCGGAACTCGAACCCAAACTGGTTCCCCCTGGCTCGCCATGGTTTCACGCCCTGCAGTTCACGGACGCATCAGCCCGGCCTGCCGTAACCGCTCTTGTCGCGCTGCGCGGCGAGCTTCTGGACGCCGCGCTCGCCCAGCGGGACCCCACGATCGCGCGCATGCGGCTAGCCTGGTGGCGGGAGGAGATCCAGCGAATGGCCGCGGGCGAGGCTCGCCATCCGGTGGGCCAGGCGCTGGCCAACGCGGCGGCCGACGCTCAGCTCGAATCCGACTATCTGCTGGAGCTGATCGATGGCGCGGAGATGGATCTGGCAGGCGAACGACCCGGCAGTGACAGCGAACTCACGCTGTACCTGCATCGCAGCTCGGGGGTGCTCCACGAACTCATCGCGCAGGTGTGCGGGCTGAACGATGCCGCGGCGGAGCGGGATGTACGCCGCTATGCGCAGCGTCTCGGGCAAGGGCTGCGGCTGGTCGAGATCGGTCGGGACCTGATCGCCGATGCGCGCTCCGGCCGTTACTACGTCCCGGGCGCGTGGCTAGAGACCCACGGCGTGGGGCTGACGGACCTGGAACGGGGCGAATCCACCGAAAACCTGTCGGCCCTGACTCGCTCGATCGGCCGGCAGGCTGCGGAAATCCTCGACGAGGCCTGCATGAAGCTTCCCGCCCGGGAGCGACCGCGGCAGCGCACGGGGCTTGTGCTGCTCGCGCTCTACCGGCGCATTCTGGCGCGGCTCGAGCGACCCGGCGCGCCGTTGAACACGGCGTCCGAGCCACTCGGGATCAGCAGCCTGTTTCAGGCCTGGAACGCCGCCCGTCGAGCGCAGAAAGGGTTAATCTGATTCAGCGCGGCGCTGACGACGACAGCGCTGGTGACGATTCCAAAAAAATCTCAGCGGCCCGCGCCGCGAGGAAGACTCATGATCGATCCCAGAAATTATCAGCCGCCAGCGGATCTCCTCACAGGTCGCATCATCCTGATCACGGGCGCCGGCAGGGGCATCGGCCGGGCACTGGCAAAGCGCTGCGGATCGCTAGGCGCTACTGTGGTGCTGCTTGGGCGCACGGTGACGGATCTCGAAAGCGTCTATGACGAAATCGTGGCCGAGGGCGGCGCCACGCCCGGCATATTCGTGATGGACCTCGAGCGTGCCGGGCCCGACGACTACGCAGTCCTCCAGAATGCCCTGACGGACACGTACGGGCGCCTCGACGGCCTGGTTCAGAATGCCAGCGCGCTCGGCGATCGCAGCCCCATAGAGCACTACGACATAGAAACCTGGCAGCGGGTGCTGCACATCAATCTCACCGCGCCGTTTATCCTCACCCGCTATTGCCTGGACCTCCTGAAGGCCGGCAAGGACGCCTCCCTCGTGTTCACTTCCAGCGGCGTGGGACGCGAGGGCCGTGCCTACTGGGGCGCGTACTCGGTCTCCAAGTTCGGCATCGAGGCGCTGAGCCAGATTCTCGCCGAAGAACACGAGGGCATGGGCCGACTGCGCGTCAACGCGGTCAATCCTGGCGGAACGCGGACCGGCATGCGCGCAAAGGCCTATCCCGGCGAGGATCCGGAATCCCTGCCACTGCCCGAGGAGATTCTGTCTGTTTATCTCTTTCTGCTCGGACCCGATTCCCGGGGCGTCACCGGCCGTTCCCTCGACGCCCAGTAGTCGCCGTCGGCGTAGCGGCAACCCGAAAGCAAGGGGCACGAGCCACACCGTGGCCGTGGCTGACAATGAGCTTTGCCCGTCTCGACTAAGAGAGCGTGCATCTCCTTGAGAAACCCAACGTCCTTCGGAAGCCGACCTTCGGCCCAGCGTTTTAGCGGCAGATACTGCGCTCGGCGCCAGTCTCGCCAGATGCCGGTGCGCTCCAGAATACGCCGCGCATAGGCGTCAGCCACGAAGACCGGGCAGTTCAGGGCATAGAGAAGAATACAGTCCGCCGTCTCGTGGCCAACGCCCCGCACCTCCAGAAGTCCGTCTCTGACGACGTCATGCGACAAAGCCGCAAGTCGGTCGAAACCCCCAGCACGAACGACCCAGCCGGCGAGCCCCTGCAAGGCTCGGCTCTTCGTGCGAAAAAAACCCGCAGGACGTACCAAGTTCCGGAGCCGGGCATTCGACACGTCCAGGACCCGCTCCGGTGTACGCAAGCCTGCAGCCGCAAGATTCTCCAGCGCCCGCTCAGCATTCGCCCAGCGCGTGTTCTGGGTCAAAATCGCTCCGGCACAGACATCCCACGGACCCTCGCCCGGCCACCAGCCCTGGGGACCGAAGTGCTCCAGGAGACGATCATGCAGGGCGGTCAGTTCGGCTCGTTCCTCCTCCCGCCTTTCCATTGCCCCTTGTGCGCCAGCCCCCATGGCGGATACGCCCGGCCTGCGCGACGTCTCAGCGTTTCCGGCGCGGACGCAAGCGCCGTTCGTGGGTTGCGCCGATTTCTGGCGCCGGGAGGCCGGCCGCCTCATAGACCGCTCGGATTTCCTCCGGATGCAGGTCACGAAAACGGCCCCGCCGAAGACCCCGATCCAGGCTGACGGGCCCGTAGCGCACGCGGATCAGGCGACTGACGGTGAGGCCGCAGGCTTCCCAGAGACGGCGGACTTCTCGATTTCGCCCCTCTCTGAGCGTCACCTGGTACCAGCGGTTTTTCCCCTCACCGCGTTCCATGCTGATGCTGTCGAAGTGAGCGGGTCCGTCGTCCAGCTCGACCCCCGTCTTGAGCATGGCCAGTTGATCGGGCTCCGGTGACCCGACAACGCGCACCGCATACTCGCGGACGACCCCCGTGCCCGGGTGCATCAGTGCATTGGCCAGCGCGCCGTCGGTCGTGAACAGCATCAGGCCACTCGTATTGGCATCCAGGCGACCCACGGATATCCAGCGGCCCGAGCGCAGCCCTGGCAGGCGCTCGAAGACCGTCGGTCGGCCCTCGGGATCCTTGCGGGTGCTCAACTCGCCCGCAGGCTTGTGATAAACGATGTGGCGATGCCGGACCGCGGGTGCAGCGAGTTTCAGCGGGCGCCCATCGAGCACGAATCGCTCGGTACCGTCCACCGGCTGGCCAAGGGTGGCCGGCGTGCCGTTGACGGTCAGCCGCCCGGCTTCGATCCAGCCCTCCACTTCCCTGCGCGAGCCGGCCCCGGCATTGGCAAGGACCTTCTGGATCCTCTCGGGCGGTCGGGAATCAGCCGCCGGCGCCCTTCTCCGCCTGCCCTGGGTCTTCTTCCGGCTCATCGTCAGGTGTCTCTCCTTCGCCTTCGACATGCTCGGCCGCCGTCGGCGAATCCGCGGAGCCGCCTGTCGACACCGATGCACTGCGTGTCGGCAACCCACGGTCACCAGCGCCGAATTCCGACAAATCCTGCGCGTGTTCGGCGTCTGCGTCCAATCCGGCTCCGGCGCGGCTGAAATCCGGGTCGCCGCTTTCGTCCGCACCGGACGTATCCACGACTTCCTCCAAACCGCTTGCGCCGGCTGTTTCGGGGACCTCGGAAACAGGTTCTTCGGCTGCTCTCTCGTCCGCCAGTTCGTTGCCGGAAGCGGCTTCGGCAACGCCTGTAGTCTGAGATTCCGGGCCTCGTGAACTCTCAGTCACGGCCCCGGCGTCATCGGTGGTCTCGATGTCATCGTTGGCCGCGGGCTGTGCATCGGGATCGGCCAGGTCGAGTTCGACGTTGAAGCTCTCGAAATCCCGCAGTTCGGCCAGCGACGGCAGATCGTCGAGACGCTTGAGCCCGAAGTAGTCGAGAAACTCCCTGGTCGTGGCGTACATGGCAGGCCGGCCGGGAACGTCACGGTGACCAACCACCCGGACCCACTGACGTTCCATCAGGGTACGGATGATATTCGTGCTGACGCTGACGCCGCGTATGTCCTCGATATCGCCACGCGTAATCGGCTGGCGATAGGCAATAAGCGAGAGGGTCTCCAGGAGCGCCCGCGAGTAACGGGGTGGCCGCTCCGTCCAGAGCCGCGACAACCAGTCGCTCATTTCCTGGCGCACCTGAATCCGAAACCCGCTGGCGACTTCCTTCAGCTCGATGCCGCGTCCCTCGTAGCTGTCACGCAGCGAATCGAGCGCTGCGCGAATCACATCCCGCCCGGGGCGCTCATGGTCACCGAAAATCGCGATGAGCTCGTCGATTTTCAAAGGCCGCCCGGCCGCCAGAAGGGCCGCCTCAACAATGTTCCTGATCTTCTCTGAATCCATGACCGTGATTTCTTGAACCTTGGATATGTGCGTATCTCCGCGAGCTAGGCGACGGCGCCTTCGTCCTCGTCGGACGTCTCGTTTGCACGACCGAGGGCGCGCACGTGTATGTCGGCAAATGGTTCAGCCTGAACCAGTTCGATCAGACGCTCGCGCAGCAGCTCCAGTAGCGCGATGAACGTCACCACGACGCCCAGCCTTCCTTCCTCCGGCTTGAACAGGCGATTGAACTGCGTGAACGTATCGCTGTTCACGCCGTCGAGCACTTCGGTCATCCGCTGCCGCACCGACAGGGGTTCCCGCTGAACGTGATGGTGCGCAAACATCTCAGCCCGCGACAACACTTCGCGAAAGCTCAGCAAGAGCTCTTTCAAGGTGACCTCGGGCAGGATTTCCACAACCTTGCGTTCGCACATCTCGGCTTCTGCCGGGAAGGTGTCGCGCTCCAGCCGGGGAATGGCGTCCAGATCCTCGGCCGCCTTCTTGAAACGCTCATATTCCTGCAGCCGCCGGACCAGCTCCGCCCGAGGATCATGCTCCTCCTCGTCATCGGCCACCGGCCTGGGAAGCAGCATGCGTGACTTGATCTCGGCCAGCATCGCCGCCATCACCAGATACTCGCCGGCCAGCTCGAGCTGAAGCTCGTGCATGAGCTCGATATACCGAGTGTACTGGCGGGTGATCTCCGCGATCGGAATGTTCAGAATGTCCAGGTTCTGGCGACGGATAAGATACAGCAGCAAGTCCAGCGGCCCCTCGAAGGCCTCCAGAAAGACCTCCAGCGCCTGGGGTGGTATGTAAAGGTCGTGGGGCATCTGCGTGACCGGCTCGCCCGCAACCACTGCAAACGGCATTTCCTCCTGCCGCGGCGCGGTCTCGCCAGCTTCGAGCGCTGAGGGTTCCGCCGCCTCGTTCTGCGCAGCAGGGTCATCGGAAAGATTGTCTTCGGGATGGCTGTTCTCGGCCATCATCGGTACTCCAGCATCATGGCTTCGCGGACATCATCCATGGTCTCCCGAGCGATGTCGCGTGCCCGGTCACGCCCGTCGGCGAGCACCGTGCGAACAGTCTCCGGATTGTCTTCGTAGCTTCTCGCACGCTCACGAATAGGCTGCAGCTGAGCCTCGATTTTCTCGATGACCGGCCTCTTGCAGTCGATACAGCCGATCCCGGCGGTTGTACAGCCCTCCCGTACCCAATTCTTTGTGGACTCGTCCGAGTAGACTGCATGAAGCTGCCAGACCGGACATTTCTCAGGGTCACCCGGATCACTTCGGCGCACACGGGCCGGATCGGTGGGCATCGTCTTGATCTTTTTCTCCACCGTCTCGGCATCGTCGCGCAGCGCGATCGTGTTGCCGTAAGACTTGGACATCTTCTGGCCGTCCAGACCCGGCACCTTGGGGTACTCGGTCAGCAACGCATCGGGCTCAACGAGAATGGTTCTTCCGAGTCCCTCCAGATTGCCCAGCAGGCGCTCGCGATCGGCAACCGTCAGGCGGGGATGATTCTCCACCAGAGTCCTTGCCGCCTGCAGATCCGTAGCGTCGCCCTTTTCCTGATACGCCTTCTGGGCGGCGAGGTAGACCTTCTTGTTTTTTCCGCCGAGGTTTTTCAGGGCCCGCTTGACCTTCTTTTCAAATTCCTGGCCGCGGCCATAAAGATGATTGAAACGGCGCGCCACCTCACGGGTCAGTTCCACGTGCGCAACCTGGTCCTCTCCCACGGGCACATGTGCCGCCCGGTACATCAGGATGTCCGCGCTCTGCAATAGCGGGTAGCCGAGAAAGCCATACGTCGCGAGATCTTTCTCCTTGAGCTTTTCCTGCTGGTCCTTATAGGAGGGCACACGCTCCAGCCATCCCAGCGGCGTAATCATGGAGAGCAACAGATGCAGTTCTGCGTGCTCAGGTATGTCCGACTGAACAAAGATGGTGGCTGAAGAAGGGTTGATGCCAGCAGCCAGCCAGTCGATCACCATCTCCCGGATGTTCGCCTCAATATCCGTCGGGTCGTCGTAGGACGTGGTCAGCGCGTGCCAGTCGGCAACAAAAAAGAACGAGTCATACTCGTACTGCAGTCGATTCCAGTTATCCAGGACACCATGGAGGTGTCCAAGATGGAGTGCGCCCGTCGGTCGCATTCCGGAAACTACGCGGTTATTGCCGCCGATCATGGGACTGTTCAATTCGACTCCTCAATCGTCGTCCGTGACGGATGAATATCAAAAACCGGCAAGACTCTGCATTATGCCGCCCAGGCTCTGGACGGCGGGCCCGACGACGCGCCAAAGCACGCCGGTAAACAAGAGGGCCAACACGATCACCAGTCCGTAGGGCTCGATCGCATCGAGACGCGAACTGGCCCGGGGGGGCAGAAGGCCGCTGAGCACTCGTCCTCCGTCCAGTGGGGGAATCGGGAGCATGTTGAACACTGCAAGAATGACATTGATAAAAATGCCCACCTGCACCATGCCAATCACGAAGGCTCCGAGCGCCCCGCCCAGCCCGATGCTCAGGGTCACTTTCCCGATCAGCGCCCAGATCAGTGCCATCACGATATTCGAGGCCGGTCCGGCAACGGCAACGAGCACCATGTCCCGGCGGGGGTTCTGAAAATTCCGCACGCCGATCGGTACTGGCTTGGCCCACCCGAAGAGCATCTGGGTGGTTGCAAGAAACAAGGCCGGAACCACCACCGTACCCACGGGATCCACGTGCTTGAGGGGGTTGAGCGACAGCCGGCCCATCATTTCGGCGGTGCGATCGCCCAGGGCACGGGCAACCAGACCGTGGGCCACCTCGTGGAGGGTAACCGCCAGCAGGATGGGAATCGCGGCTACGGCGATGAGTTGGACGATTTCCGAGGAGGGCATCGACGCATTATACCGGTGAGCGGAGTCATTCAGGCGGGTTCGAGAAACGCGACGTCCCCGGCCCCGCGGCGGACGATTTCCGGTACGGAACCCGTCATATCCACCACCGACGTCGGATTTGCGCCGCAGAACCCGGCATCGATCACGGCCACCAGCTTGTCGTCCAGGCGATCCCGGATCTCATAGGGATCCGTTAGTGGTTCCGCGTCCTCGGGAAGTTTCAGGGTCGTGCTCATCAAGGGTTCGCCGAGGACATCCAGAAGGCCCTGAGCGATCGGATTGCTGGGCACCCTAAGACCAATGGTCCGGCGCTTGGGGTGAAGCAGCCGGTTCGGCACCTGCCGGGTGGCCGGCAAAATAAACGTATACGGCCCGGGGGTCAGGGACCGAAGTATACGGTAGGCCTGGTTACTGACTCTGGCATAGGTGGCCAGTTCGGAAAGATCCCGGCAGATCAGGGTGAAGTAATGATGCTTGTCCAGCTTTTTCAGGCGTCGGATCCGGTCCTGCGCGTTCTTGTCGCCCAGGCGCCAGCCAAACGCATAGCAGGAATCGGTCGGATAGGCGACGATACCCCCGTTCCCCAGCAGATCGGACACCTGGGTCAGCAAGCGCTCCTGCGGGTTTTTGGGATGAATGGCAATGAGTTCGGCCATCCCTCCATTCTACCGCAATGCAGCACGCGGCTGACTTTCGATATGACACAAGACCAGGAGGAATCCCCGGATGCTTTACGCCATCTTATGTGAGGATGCCGCCAACAGCGGAAAGGCCCGAGCAGAATCGAGGCCCGCTCACCTCGACCGCCTCAAGGCGTTACTCGATCAGGGCCGGCTGGAATTGGCCGGCCCGCATCCGGCCATCGACGCGGAGGACCCGGGACCGGCGGGTGTTACCGGCAGTTTGATCGTGGCTGAATTCAAGTCTCTCGAAGAGGCGCAGAGCTGGGCAGACGCGGATCCGTTCGTTCTGGCCGGCGTGTACGAGAAAGTGACGGTGAAACCGTTCAAGAAGGTACTGCCCGCATGAATCGAAACCGAATGACGCGAATCCGGCAGCGTATTGAGGCCGAACTAGCCCCCGAATCGCTCGAAATAGATGATGAAAGTCACCTCCACGCAGGGCACGCCGGCGCCCGGGACGGCCGAGGGCACTACCAAGTGATCGTGGTGTCGTCTGTTTTTGCAGGGAAAACCAGAATCCAGAGACATCGCCTCGTCTTTGACGCTGTCGGAGATCTGATGGAAACGGACATTCATGCCCTGGGCGTGAAGGCCTACACTCCGGACGAAATCTGAATTCAGGCCCTTTTTTGCGCAAATTTGCGCAAAAAGGCCAGAAATGTGACTCGATCGGCAATTTTTTTTTCGATATACGTGTAAGTCACACGCTACTCGGCGATCTGGGTCGCCGTACGCGCCATTTCGGGAATTCGTGACCGCCGTCACAGACTCTCCCTCCCCCCACAGATATAACCATAGCCGTCTCATTCGCATCCTTGCGAGTGAGTCTTTCCAAACCTCTGATTCGCCACTTCCATGGACGGCTCAGCTGGCTGGCAAGGACGCCGGCCGATTTTTTTCTCGCCGATCTGGCGAATAAAAGACCGGTATTGCCCAAAAAAACCGGCGAAATAGCACAAAAGCCCCACTACTCCCGAATTCTTCGATTTCTCGGTTTACGGCTGGCGTAATCTCAGCCACCCGCCTTTATGGCGCCAATCTATTTAACATAATCCCACCGTGAAATGACGCTTTGATTCTTCTGCTCCTCGTCGGCAGAAAGGCGCTCTTAACCTCTGAATTTCGACGAAAATGCCCCCTCCCTCCAAGCCTGATCACCCTGTCCAGGCCTCGCAGGGGCCATATCCCGCCAACGCGTTATGTCGAATTGTTGACCCCGAAAAAGGCAGCCGTATATTC
>JARFQW010000077.1 GCA_029287575.1 Gammaproteobacteria bacterium
GTGGAGGAGTTGCTGCAGGGCATGATCATCCAGTCCGGCAACGATGCCAGCGTTGCCCTGGCGGAACATATTGCCGGCAGCGAACAGGCCTTCGTCGACATGATGAATTCCTACGCCGCGGAACTGGGAATGAACCAGACCCATTTCCGCAACACGACAGGGCTCCCCGAATCCGACCATTTCTCGAGTGCCAGGGATATCGCACGCCTGGCACGTGCACTCATTACCGAATTTCCGGAGTTCTATCGCTGGTACTCGGTGCGAGAGTTCACCTACAACGGTATCACCCAGCAGAACCGTAATCCGCTGCTGCGCAGGGATCCCAGCGCCGATGGGATCAAGACCGGTTGGACCGAGAGCGCGGGTTATTGCCTGGCGGCATCGGCACAGCGCGGCGATATGCGGCTGATCTCCGTTGTGCTGGGGGCCAATACGGACCGGGCCCGCGCCGATGCCAGCGAAGCGCTCCTGAACTTCGGCTTCCGGTTTTACGAAACCCATCGACTGTATGCCGCGGGTGAGCCGATCAGCACGGCCCGCGTCTGGAAAGGCAGCATCGAGGACGTGGGACTGGGAATCCAGGAAGACCTGTGGGTAACGGTTCCGAAAGGCAGCTATGAACAGCTGTCGGCCGCGGTGGACCTGCAGCCCAGTCTGCTGGCACCGATCTTCGCCACCGACCCGGTGGGGGCGTTGCGCCTGGAGCTGGCCGGCGAACTGATCGAGGAACGGCCGATCTTCCCGCTGGCCGACGTGCCCGAGGGCACGCTCTGGCAGCAGCTCTCCGACACGGTCCTGATGTGGTTCGAGTGACCGGCAGGGCGGGCCCATGAGCGAAGATCAGGAACTTCTGGAATTCCCCTGCGAGTTTCCCGTCAAGATCATGGGCCGGGACACGGACGCATTCCGCGCGGCGGCCGTGGGGATTGTGGAGACCCATGCCGGACCCGTATCCGAGGCGGCCGTACGCAGCCGCGCCAGCCGCGACGGCAATTTCCTGGCCCTGACGATCACGATCCGGGCCACGAGCCGGGCCCAGCTCGATTCCATCTACTCGGCCCTGTCCGCCCATGAAGACATCATCATGGCCCTGTGATGCGGACTCCCGAACCCAACAGGGCCGGCGCCGGTGACGCCGCCGGGCTGGTGATACCTCCTCCCCGGATCCGCCGTCTGGGCCAGGTGGACTACGAGCCTGCGTGGAAAAAGATGCAGGCGTTCACGGATACCCGGGAGCCCGGGGACGCGGATCAGATCTGGGTACTGCAGCACCCGCCGGTCTTCACGCTGGGCAAGAACGCGAGCATGCAGCATGTGCTCGCTCCGGGCGATATCCCGCTGGTCCGAATCGACCGCGGCGGACAGGTGACCTATCACGGTCCGGGCCAGCTCGTGGTGTATCCGCTGGTCGATATCGACCGGCTGGACCTGAACGTACGGGAGCTGGTCTGCGCCCTGGAGCAGGCGATCGTTCGCTGTGTTGCCGGCTTCGGCATCGAGGCATCGGGTGACCGCGACGCGCCGGGAGTCTATGTGGCGGGCCGCAAGCTCGCCAGCCTGGGGCTGAGGATCCGCCGGGGCTGCGCGTATCACGGGCTGGCCCTGAACGTGGACCTCGATCTCGAGCCGTTTTCGCGTATCAATCCCTGTGGCTATGCCGGCCTCGAAGTGACCCGCCTCGCGGACCTGGGGGTCGATGCCGGCGTCGATGAGGTGGCTGACCGGCTCGTCCCGGAACTCCTTACCGCGCTGGGCCTGCCGGACCGGGATATTCCGGATCAAGCCGCCGTCTGAGCCCTTCGAGTCGCGCCGGGGTCCCCACGTCGAGCCATGCGCCAGGGTAGTGATGGCCGGTCACCCGTCCGGCGTCCATCGCCGCGCCCAGGACCGGGGCCAGCGGCCGCGGGCCGGGAGCCAGCCCCTCGAAAAGGCCCGGATCGTAAATTCCCAGCCCCGCGTAGGTGAGCCGGCCCGACTCCGCCTTGCGGGACAGGTATGCCCCTTTCAGAGCGAAGTCCCCGGCAGGATGGTGCGGCGGGTTGTCGACCATCACGAGGTGGGCGAGGCTTCCCTCGGACAACCGGAGATCGGCCAGCGGCGCATCGGTCCAGATATCGCCATTGACCACGAGGAACGGATCCGGCCCGAGCAGGGGCAAGGCCTTGATGATGCCGCCGGCGGTCTCCAGAGCAGGCCAGGGCTCCCGGGAATACGCGATGGTCAGGCCGAAGCGACTCCCGTCACCGAGCACCGGCGGAATCTGATCGCCCAGCCAGCCGAGATTGATAATGACCTCGCGAACTCCGGCGGCCGCGAGCGCGTCCAGGTGATATTCCACTAAGGGCCGGCCGCCGGCGAAAAGCAACGGTTTCGGACACTGATCGGTCATCGGCCGGAGCCGTTCTCCCCGGCCCGCGGCCAGGATCATGGCTTTCATTGCGCGTCTTTCGATGTCGTTCGCCCTCGTGGCGGGATGACCATTAGAATACCGGAGCGAGGGCGGACGAAAACGCCGGGGGGAATATCCGGTTCATGTGGCAAGGCTTTCAGATCGGCAACCTGCCGGGAACCGCAGCGCGGACCGGCGGGCCACCAGGTTCCGCGATGGATCGCGCGTCTCGCGGGGGCCAGTGCGCAGCGACCCGTCGGCCGGGTCGCCGATGAGCAGCCGCACGCGGGCTGTCCTGGTCGCGTTCAGTCTTCTGGTTTCCGGTGCACCGGCCGGACTGCGGGCCCAGGTCTGCCCGGAATCCGTGCCGATCGACGAGCAGCGGGCCGCCCTGATCGCGGAGAACGAGGACGTCGATCCCGCCGACCTGCCGATTCTGGTGGAGTCAGACCGTGCCGAGTACAGCGCTCTGGACGAGTCCGTATTCACCGGCGGAGTTCGCGTTCGTCGCGGCACCCAGACCCTGGTGTCCGACAATGCGGTGTACGACCCGCTCACGGGCCGGGTAGCCATCGACGGGGAAGTATCGTTTTCACAGCCGGGGCTTCTGGTGAGCGGCACCGATGCGTCCTGGGACTCGGTGACCCGCAGGGCCGACGTGAAGGAGGTCACCTTCGATCTGCCCCAGACCCCCGCCCGCGGCCATGCAAGCACCGTGCGGGTGGTCAACGAGGAGCAGGCCACGCTGAAGGACGTCCGCTATACGACCTGCCCCCAGGGCGACGAGGACTGGTGGCTGCGCTCGGACTCCCTGGAACTGGATACGGCGGAGGAAGTCGGCGTCATGCGCAAGGCACGGCTCGATTTCAAGGGTGTGCCGGTCATCTATGTGCCCTATTTCAATTTCCCGCTGAGCCTGAAGCGCAAGTCAGGTTTCCTGATCCCGGAGCTGCGCCAGAGCGACCGAACGGGTACCGAGTTCAGTGCGCCGTGGTACTGGAATATCGCGCCGAACTACGACATGACCATCACCCCCCGTTTCATGTCCAAGCGGGGCGTCATGCTCATGACCGAGAATCGCTATCTGACCGAGAACAGTGTCGGCCAGTTCGACATGGAGTATCTGCCCAGCGACGACCGGGACCCGGACAATGCGGACCGCCGCTACAACTCGCTTGTCCACACGACCCGGTATGCCAACGACTGGCGCCTGTTTGCCAATCTCAAGGACGTATCCGACTCCCGCTACTTCGAGGACTTCGGCCGCGGGATCGGTCTGACCAGCCAGACCCATCTGCAGCGTCTCGTGCAGCTGAGCCGGGCCAACGAGGTATGGCGCATCGGCCTGCGCGCCGAGAACTACCGGACCATCGACCGCGGCATCGATCAGGAGGACCGGCCCTACGCGCGGCTGCCCGCCATCAGCGCCGATGGCTTCTGGCGCGACGGTTTCCTGGGTCTGGACTGGGGCCTGCGATCGGAACTGGCGCACTTCAGCCGCGACGAAGGCGTCAAGGGCGCGCGCGTCTGGCTGCAGCCCGAGGCCAGCCTGCCCGTGGAGGGGCCCGGCTATTTTTTCGTTCCCAGCCTGTCCTGGCGGCACGTGTCCTATGCGCTCAACAGCAACGACGACGGTGAAGAAGACCATCCGTCGATGACCGCGCCGATCGCGAAAGTCGATGCGGGTCTGATTTTCGAACGCGAGCGACCCGACAGCGACTACACCCAGACCCTGGAACCCAGGCTCCTGTATGCCTACATCCCGAGAAGAGGCCAGGACGACCTACCGGTCTTCGACACCGGCGAACCCGATTTCAATGCCGTCCAGCTGTTCCGGGCCAACCGTTTCATCGGCGCCGACCGCCTGGGCGACACCAACCAGGTCAGCGTGGGTGTCACCAGCCGCATCCTCGAATCGGTCACGGGTAGGGAATTCCTGACGGCGACCCTCGGCAAAGCCTGGTATCTGTCGGACCGGGACGTTGTCCTGCCCGAGGAGGTGGATGAACTCGACGACGATTCGCCCATCGTGCTCGAACTGGGGATGCGGCTGTTCAAGTCCTGGAACGCCAATCTCGGCTACCAGTGGCTGGAAGAGGAGCGGGACACCCGGCTGGCCGAGGCCCGGGTGCAGTATCAGCCGGCGCCCAACCGGGTCCTCAATCTCCAGTACCGCTATCGGCCGGGGCTGCTCGAGGACGCCGAGATTTCCCTGGGCTGGCCGCTGAGCCGGCGCTGGAGCTTCGTCGGTCAGCTCGAGTACTCGCTGCGTGACGAAACGACCATCGATCGCCTGGTCGGTCTTCAGTACGAGAGCTGCTGCTGGGCGGCAAGACTTGCAACGGAGCGCCATATCAGCCGGCGCGACGGCTCGTCGGACACCAGTATTCTGTTGCAGCTCGAATTCAAGGGCCTCGTGGGTCTCGGCACACAGGCCGGACAGACCTTCGAGCGTGATATCCTAGGTTACTCCCTGTACGAGTAACCCAACGACGGTTTGTCCAAAGATGAATCGCAGCAATTTCGTCCTGTGCGCACTGCTGGCGCTGGCGGCCGCCGACGTATGGGCCCAGGCCAGCAACGGCGTCGTACTCAACCGCATCGCGGCCGTGGTCAACGAGGGCGTCGTGCTCCAGACGGAACTCGACTCCCAGGTCCTGATGATCGCCCGGCAGCTCCGGGAGCAAGGCACCTCCCTGCCGTCCCGCGATGTCCTGGAAGAACAGGTCATGGAAACCCTGATCGTTCAGCAGATCCAGCTGCAGCGCGCCGCCCAGCGCGGTATTACCATTTCCGACGAGCGTCTCAATGCAGCGCTGAGGCAGGTAGCGGAGCGTAACGGCCTCAGCCTGGGCCAGCTGCCGGCGGCCATGGCCTCCGAGGGCGTCGACTATGGCCGCTACCGCGAGGAAATGCGCAAGGAGATGATCATTGATTCCCTGCGCCAGGTGGAAGTCTTCTCCGGCATCGCCGTCTCGGAACGGGAAATCGAGCGTTACCTGGATCGGGAAGAGGCCAGCGCCAGCGACCTCGTGGACTACGACATTTCCCACATCCTCGTTGCCGTGGACCAGGACGCCCAGGGTGCAACGCTCGACGACGCCGAACTCCGCGTCAACCAGATTCACGAGCGGCTGCTCAATGGCGAGGATTTCGCCGAAGTCGCGGTCACCTATTCGGACGGCCAGCGGGCCCTGGAAGGCGGCCGGCTCGGCTGGCGGAAAGGCGCCCAGCTGCCGCAGTTTCTCGAGGAAATCGTCGTCAACCTCGAGCCCGGGGAAGTCTCCTATCCCGTGCGTAGTCCCAGCGGCTTTCATATCGTGCGCATCAACGACGTGCGCGGCTCGGAGCGGACCCTCGAACTGCAGACCCGGGCCAGGCACATCCTGATCCGGCCGAACGAAGTGATGGACGACGAATCCGTGCGGGAGAAACTGCTCCAGCTCAGGGAGCGGATCGAGGAAGGCGATTCCTTCACGGATATCGCCCGCGTTGAGTCCGAGGATCCGGTATCCGCCGCCGAGGGGGGTGACCTGGGCTGGTCGAGCGCGGGCACGTTCCACCCGATCTTCGAAGACCAGCTGTCCCGCCTCAACAAGGGCGAGGTCAGCCAGCCGTTCCGTACACCGTTCGGCTGGCATCTGGTGGAGCTCATCGACCGGACCGAGCGGGACACGACCCAGGAGAAGCGCCGCCAGCGGGCCGTGCAGGCGATCCGTACCGGCAAGGTTGAACAGGAAACGGAGATCTGGCTGCGCCGGCTGCGCGACGAGGCCTACGTCGATATCCGGGGCTGAGGGCGTGAGCGCCCTCCCGGTGATCGCCCTGACCGTGGGTGAACCAGCCGGCATCGGCCCGGAACTGGTGCTGGATATCGCCAGGGATTCCTGGCCCTGCCGTATCGTGGCCATCGGCGACCCGGCCCTCCTCGCCGGACGCAGCGCCGCAGGCGGTCACACGGTGACCATCGTCGATGACGACGGCAGTCGCGGCGCCCACGCGCCGGGCACCCTCCCGGTGACCGGCGCGTCGCTGGACGGCAAGGCCGTTGCAGGCGAGCTGAATCCGCGCCATGCCCGGGCCGTGCTGTCGTGGCTCGATACCGCCGCGGCGGGTTGTATGGACGGGCATTTCGATGCCATGGTCACGGCCCCTCTGCACAAGGGCATCATCAACGAGGCCGGCATGGCCTTCACGGGGCACACCGAGTACCTGGCGCAGCTGACCGGCGGCGAGCCCGTCATGATGCTGGCGGCCGGGCGGCTTCGGGTGGCGCTGGTGACCACCCACCTGGCGCTACGCGCGGTGCCGGACGCCATAACGGCCTCGGCTGTCACCCGCACGGTGGAAACCGTGCACGGCGAGCTGATCTCGCGTTTCGCGATCCCGGCGCCCCGCCTGCTGCTGGCGGGACTCAATCCGCACGCGGGCGAAGGCGGCCATCTCGGGCTCGAGGAACTCGACGTCATCATCCCGGCGGCCGCGGCGCTTAGGGAGCAGGGTATCGATCTCGCCGGGCCGCTGCCCGCCGACACCCTGTTCACGCCCGGACGCCTCGCGGACGCGGATGCCGTCGTCTGCATGTACCACGACCAGGGGCTTCCGGTCCTCAAGGCCCTGGGCTTCGGCGAGGCGGTGAACATCACCCTGGGTCTGCCGATTGTGCGCACGTCGGTGGATCACGGCACGGCACTGGATATCGCGGGCACGGGACGCGCCGACCCGGGCAGCCTGCGGGCCGCGATCCACCAGGCCCTCGCGCTTTGCCAATCATGACCGGGCACCGGGCCCGCAAGCGCTTCGGCCAGCACTTTCTCCATGATCCGGGCGTCCTGCGGCGCATCGTCGACACCATCGACCCCCGCCCCGGTGAGCACATCGTGGAAATCGGCCCGGGCCAGGGCGCCATGACGCTGCCGGTGCTGGCGCGTTGCGGCCGGCTGACCGCTATCGAGCTGGACCGGGATCTGGTCGCGCCGTTGCTCGACCGGGCACAAGGGGTGGGCCAGCTGGAGGTGATCGAAGCCGACGCGATGGACGTGGATTTTTCCGCCCTGGCCGGGGAGGCCGGCGGCCTGAGACTGATAGGCAACCTGCCCTACAACGTGTCCACGCCAATGCTCTTCCATGTGCTGGGCGCCGCCGGAAGTCTCAAGGACGCCCACTTCATGCTCCAGAAAGAGGTGGTGGACCGCATGGTGGCCCCGCCCGGAACCAAGACCTACGGCCGTCTCACTGTCATGCTCGCCGCAGTGTGCGCGCCGGAAAAGCTGTTCGACATCGGCCCCGGCGCATTCCGTCCGCCCCCCAAGGTGGTGTCCAGCTTCGTGCGCCTGGTGCCCCACGCCACCCCGCCCTTTCCCCTGCCCGATGCCGAGCGCTTTGCGCAGTTCGTATCCAGGGCCTTTTCGATGCGCCGCAAGACGCTGCGCAACGCGCTGAAAGGTCTCGTCAGCGCCGCCGACATCGAGGCGGCGGGTTACGATCCCGGCGCCCGGCCCGAAACGCTCTCTCCGGCGGGATTCGCGGCGCTGGCGGCGATCCCGGCAACATGAACACCGCGCAGATTGCGTATACTGAAACCGGATTCGTTCAGGGAGATACGATGCTGGGCTACAAGCGCATACTGGTCGCCGTGGATCTGGGCGAGCACAGCCAACAAGTGATCGGCCGCGCGCAGGCGGCGGCCGACCCCGACGCGAGCGTCAAACTGTTGCATGTGGTGGAGTACGTGCCCGTCGAGCCCATGGGCGAGGCATTGCTGCCGGCGGTGAGTGTGGAGGAAGATCTGGTCGCGGGCGCACGCAAGCGGCTGGCGGAGATCGCGGAGAACTGCGGCCTGCAAGGCGTCACAACAGAAGTTCTCGCCGGCCCGATCAAGAGCGAAATCTGTCACCAGGCAGCCCAGTGGGACGCCGATCTCATCGTTCTTGGCAGTCGAGGCCGGCACGGCCTCGGCGCTCTGGTCAATCTGACCGAAGACGCGGTACTCCACGGCGCCCCCTGTGACGTGCTCGCGGTCCGCCTGCAGGATTCGGCGTAGATCCGTTGAGCGCAGACGCATCCACCGGCGAGGAGATCCGGATCCAGGTACAGACGGCCTGGCTGCCGGATCATTCCGCACCCGATGAAGCCCGGTTTGCGTTCGCCTACACCATCACCATCGAGAACGCGGGTGAATGCGCGGCGCAGCTGATCTCCCGCCACTGGATCATCACCGACGCCAACGGCGTGGAGCAGGAAGTCCAGGGCGACGGCGTCATCGGCGAACAGCCCAGGCTCGCGCCGGGCGAGAGTTTCCGCTACACCAGCGGCGCCGTCATCCGGACGCCGGTGGGGTCGATGCGCGGTACATATCTCATGGAAAAGGACGACGGCAGCCGCTTCGAGGCGCCGATACCTGCGTTCACCCTGGCCCGGCCCGGCACTCTGAACTGATGCCGGTCTGGGCGATCGGCGATCTGCAGGGTTGCCTGGACCCGCTGGACCGGCTCCTGGAACATATCCGCTTCGACCCCGCCTCGGACACCCTCTGGTTTTGCGGGGATCTGGTGAACCGGGGCCCTCGTTCCCTGGAGACGCTCCGCCGGGTCCGGGATCTCGGCGATCGGGCAGTCAGCGTGCTGGGCAACCACGATCTGCATCTGCTGGCCGTCGCCACCGGAAAGCAGAGGAAGCTCAAACGCAAGGACACGCTGGACGATATTCTCGCCGCGCCCGATCGGGACGAACTGCTCGAGTGGCTCCGCCACCGGCCCCTGATGCATCATGACCCGGAAATCGGCTACACGATGGTTCACGCCGGCCTGCCGCCCGCCTGGGGACTGGAGGAATCGCTGGCCGCCGCCGGGGAGCTGGAGAGCTGCATCCGGAGCAGCGCCCTGAACCATTTCGTTGACGAGATGTATGGAAACCTGCCGGACCAATGGTCGCCCGAACTGCAGGGTATGGAGCGGCTTCGGTATATCACCAACTGCTTTACCCGCCTGCGGTACTGCCGCTCAGACGGCCGTCTCGACCTGAGCTTCAAGGGCGCGCCGGAACACGCGCCGGCCGACGTGCTTCCCTGGTTTCGAGTCCCCGAGCGCCGCTCCGCCGAGCTGAGCATCGTGTTTGGTCATTGGTCCACGCTGGGCCCGGTCACGGATCCGGGGATTTTTCCGCTGGATACCGGGTGCGTGTGGGGCGGGCGCCTGACGGCCATGCGCCTCGACGAAAACCGGGAAACGGTACACACACCCTGCGGCCCGGGCCTGACACCGGGCCTGGAGGGATAGCCTGGCGTACAATCCGAAGCGTCCTGATCGCCAGGCTGCCTGCATCGTTTCGGGGCAGGAACACAGAGGAGACACGCGTGGATATGAGCCTCGCCGACAAGCGCGCTCTTGTCTGTGGCGCAAGCCGGGGGATCGGCCGCGCGGCGGCCGTGGCGCTGGCCGGGCTGGGCGCCAGGGTCACGCTCGTGGCCCGGGATTCCGAAGCCCTGGAGGCGGCCGTTGCGGATCTGCCCGGAGACCGCCAGGAACATGCGGGTGTCGTGGCGGATCTCGGCGAACCCGAGTCCGTGGATCGCCTCGTGGAGGCGGTGCGTGCCCGTGGTCCGGTGCATGTGCTCGTGAACAACAGCGGCGGTCCGCCGGGCGGCCCGGCGCTGGCCGCGGAAGCCGGGCAGTTCAGCGCGGCGTTCCGGCAACATCTCCTCGCCTCTCATGCGCTCGTCAGGCAATTCGTCCCGGACATGCGCCGCGAAGGCTACGGCCGCATCATCCAGATCATCTCCACCTCCGTGCGGGAGCCGATTCCCGGGCTCGGCGTTTCCAACACCATCCGCGGCGCCATGGCGGGCTGGAGCAAAACCCTCGCGGGCGAGCTCGGCGGGCAGGGGATCACGGTCAACAACGTCCTGCCCGGCTTCACGGCGACCGAGCGACTGGACTATTTTTTCAAGATGCAGGCGGAAAAAAGCGGCCGGAGCACAGAGGACGTGGAGAGCCTCGCGCTGCAGCGAATTCCGGCGGGCCGGTTCGCGAGGCCAGAGGAAGTCGGCGCGGCCATAGGCTTCCTGGCCTCTCCCGCGGCGGCCTATATCAACGGGATCAATCTGCCGGTGGACGGCGGATTGATGCGAAGCATCTGAGGACGGCCGGGCGCCGGCGGCAACTTGCCGGAGACCGGAGCCCGCTTTCGCATAATGCTCACCATGGATACACGAGGACAGCCCGAGCGACATGAATGACGCGATACACAGCGACGATGCGCCGCCACCGGTGGGCCGCTACCCGCACGCCCGCCGCGTGGGCAACCTGCTGTTCCTGTCGGGCATCGGGCCCCGGCAGGCCGGCACCGACGAGATCCCGGGGGTGACCCTGAACAGTGCCGGCGAGGTCATCGCGACGGACATCGAGGCCCAGTGCCGTTCGGTATTCGAGAATGTCAGGCGTGTACTGGAGTCTGCCGGTTCCTCGTGGGACCGGCTCGTGGACGTGACGGTATACCTCACCCACATGGCGGAGGACTTCGAAACCTACAATCGGGTTTACGCGGAGTTTTTCCGCGACCACCCGCCCTGCCGGACAACGGTCGGCATTTCCAGCCTGCCGACACCGATTGCCATCGAGCTGAAGTGCATCGCGACGGTGGACGACTGAATGTCCGTGCCGGCGCACTGGGAGGACCGTGCCGGAATACGCCGGGACGACAGGACTATCGGGAGGACCGGACCGTGCAGCCGCTGAAGGCATTCAACTTCATGGACTGGATCGAGGCCCACCGGGACCGGCTCAAGCCGCCGGTGTGCAACCAGGTGATTTTCGAGGATTCCGAATTCATCGTGATGGTCGTGGGGGGACCGAACTCCAGGACGGACTACCACTGGGACCCGGGGGAGGAGTTCTTCTATCAGATCGAGGGCGACATGATCCTGAAGACCGTTCAGGACGGCGAGATGATCGACCTCACCATCGGCGAAGGGGAGATGCTTCTGCTGCCCTCCGGCGTGCCCCACTCGCCACAGCGGTTCGCGGATACCGTGGGCCTCGTCATCGAACGCCGCCGCCGTCCCGACGAGCAGGATGGCTTCATGTGGTTCTGCGAGCGCTGCGGAGAGAAACTCTACGAGGAGTACCTGCATGTGAGCGATATCGTCTCCCAGCTTCCACCGGTGTTCGAACGCTTTTACGGCAAGCAGGAACACCGGCGCTGCCGAAGCTGCGGCCACGAGATGGCAGCCGGAAGCTGACACCGACCACGGTATGCCGGCACGCCCCCTAAAGATCGATATTCATACGCATATCCTGCCGCCGGACTGGCCGGATCTGAAAGAGCGCTATGGCTACGGGGGTTTCGTCCAGCTCGAGCGCCACGGCCCGGGATGCGCGCATATGCTCCTGGACGGAAAGTTCTTCCGGGAAATCGGCGCGAACTGCTGGGACCAGGACATCAGGCTGGGCGAGTGCGACACCCACGGAGTCCATGTCCAGGTCCTGTCCACCGTTCCGATCATGTTCACCTACTGGGCGAAGCCGGCCGACACGCTGGACCTCGCTCGCCTGCTGAACGACCACATCGCCGGCGTGGTGGCCGACCACCCCCGGCGATTCATCGGCCTGGGTACGGTCCCCATGCAGTCGCCGGACCTGGCCGTCCGCGAACTGGAGCGCTGCGTCCGGGATCTGGGTCTTGCCGGTATCGAGATCGGTACCCACGTCAACGGTATGAACCTGGACCACCCGGACGTTTTTCCGACCCTGGAGGCGGCGGCCGAGCTGGGAGCGGCGGTCTTCGTCCACCCCTGGGAAATGCTCGGGCGTGACCGGATGAGCAAGTACTGGCTGCCGTGGCTGGTGGGAATGCCGGCAGAGACCTCCCTGTCCATATGCTCGATGATCTTCGGCGGCGTGTTCGAACGGTTGCCGAATCTTCGGGTTGCCTTCGCCCACGGCGGCGGCGCGTTCCCGGCGACCATCGGCCGGATCGAACACGGGTTCAAGGTGCGGCCCGACCTGGTCGCAGTCGACAACGAAACCAATCCGCGCGACTACATCGGCCGTTTCTATGTGGACTCCCTCGTCCATGATCCGAACATGCTGCATTACATGCTGACCCTGATGGGGGCCGACATGATTGCAATGGGCAGCGACTACCCCTTCCCGCTGGGCGAGCACGTCCCGGGCGAGCTGATCGAGTCGATGCGGCTGGCGCCGGAGATTCGCGACCGGCTGCTTCACGGAACCGCGCTGGAATGGCTGGCACTGGAGGCGCGGACGTTCCGATGAATCCCGTGACATCCACCGAACTGTGCTTCGGCACGCGGCGCTACCGTGTGCATACGACAGAGGCAGTGGACCTCTCCACGGCGCTGGAGTTCGACGGGCCCCAGGCTTCGCATTTCGGCGCGCCCGCAGCGAGCGCGAAACCGCTCGAAGCGGGCGGCTTTGTCGGCGACACCCGCCAGGGGGGCAGCTGCAACTGCGAGGTCCTTACCCTGGTTCCTCACTGCAACGGAACCCACACCGAAGGCGTCGGGCACATCACCCGGACCCGCATGGGCGTCGCCACCCTGGCGACGCGGCCCCTTTACGTCGCCCGCCTCATCAGCGTGAGGCCGCTGCTGGCGGAGGCAACCCGGGAGAACTCCGTGCCAGGCGCCGAGGCGGGTGACCGGCTGATCACCCGGGGCGCACTGGAATCCGGCGGCCTCGCGGCGGCCGACTCGGAAGCGCTAATCGTCAGGACCCTGCCCAACGAGGCATCCAAGCGCACCCGCGACTGGTCGGCGGGACCCTTGCCCGCCTATTTCACCCGCGAGGCCATGCACGCGATCGTGGCGGCGGGAATCGAGCACCTGCTCGTGGACAGCCCGTCCATCGACCGGACCCACGACCAAGGCTATCTGACCGGCCACCGGATCTTCTGGGGCCTCGAAGACGAATCCACCGATGCCCCCCGCCGCCCGGAGGCGACCGTGACGGAGATGATTTTCGTGCCTGACTCCACGCCCGACGGCCTCTATGCCCTGAGCCTGCAGGTGCCGCCGTTCGCCACGGACGCGGCCCCTTCCCGGCCGCTGCTCTATCCGCTGGAGAGCGTATGACCAGCCTCACCGGGGCACGCTCCGCCGAAGCGCTGGACGCCGAAGATGGGCTCGCACCCCTGCGTGCGGAGTTCAGGATACCGCCCCACGAAAACGGGGACTCGGTGTACCTGTGCGGCAACTCCCTGGGGCTGCAGCCAATCGCCGCGGCCGGCCTGCTCGCTGAGGAACTCGAGGACTGGGCGCGATTTGGCGTGGAGGGTCATTTCCGCGGACGCCGGCCGTGGGTGGACTACCACCGCCAGTTTGCCGCTGGTCTGGCCCGGCTGACCGGAGCGCAACCGGTCGAGATCGCGGCCATGAACACGCTGACCGTCAACCTGCACCTGCTCATGGTCAGCTTTTACCGGCCCTCGTCCGACCGCTGGCGGCTGCTGATAGAAAAACCGGCCTTCCCCTCCGACCGGTATGCGGCGGAATCCCAGGTTCGCTTCCATGGACTGGATCCGGCCGATGCCCTGATCGAGCTGGCACCGCGAGAGGGCGAGTCCTGGATTCGCCAGGACGACATCCACCGGGTTCTCGAAGAACAGGGCGATACCATCGCGCTCGTGCTGCTGCCCGGTGTCCAGTACTACTCCGGCCAGCTGTTCGACATGGCGGGCATCACGGCGGCGGCCCGCCGGCGTGGCTGCCGGGTCGGCTGGGATCTGGCCCACGCCATCGGCAACGTGCCGCTGGCCCTGCATGACTGGGGCTGCGATTTCGCGACCTGGTGCTGCTACAAGTATCTCAACGCCGGCCCCGGCGCGGTTTCCGGTGTCTTTGTCCACGAGCGGCATGCCCGGTCGCCGGATCTCCCGCGCTTTGCCGGGTGGTGGGGGCATGACCGCGCCTCGAGGTTCGACATGGGACCCGAATTCCGGCCCATGCCGGGCGCGGAGGGCTGGCAACTGTCGAACCCGCCGGTGTTTTCCCTGACACCGCTGATCGCATCCCTGGAGCTCTTCGACCGGGCGGGCATGGCGGCCTTGCGGGCCAAGAGCCGCCGTCTGACCGGCTACCTGGAAACCCAGCTCGCGGAGCGGCTTCCAGGCCGGATCAGGGTTCTGACGCCGCCGGACCCGGAGCAGCGGGGATGCCAGCTGTCGCTCGCCGTGGAGGCGGGGCCGGATCGCGGCCGGGAGGTCTTCGATCGTCTTGCCGAGGCCGGCATCGTCTGCGACTGGCGGGAACCGGACGTCATCCGGGTCGCACCGGTACCCCTTTACAATCGCTTTCAGGACTGTCGCCGCTTTGTCGATGTCCTGGTGGAGATCACAGGATGAGCGAATCCGTCAAAATCGTGGGCGCCGGCTTGTGCGGGTCGCTCATGAGCATTTACCTGGCGCGCCGGGGCTACACCGTGGATCTGTTCGAGGCCCGGGGAGATCTGCGCAAGGAGACCCTGCCCGCCGGCCGCTCCATCAATCTGGCGCTGGCCAACCGGGGCCTTCGAGCCCTCGGTGAGGTGGGCCTTGGAGAACAGGTCCGGAAGCTGCTCACGGTGATGCGCGGGCGCATGATTCACGACGAGGCCGGGAAGACCGAGTTCCAGGCCTACGGGCAGCGTCCGTGGGAGGTGATCTACTCGGTGTCACGGCCCGGCCTGAACGCCCTGCTGCTGGACGCCGCCGAAAACGAGCACGGGGTGCGGATTCACTTTCGCCATCCCTGCCAGGCCATCGACCTGGAGTCCGACCGCCTGGTCCTGCTGGACGAGACCTCGGAGGAGCCCCTCGAACTGCCGCTCACTACCACGATCGCCGCCGATGGAGCAGGCTCGGTCATCCGTCAGGCCCTGGAAACGGCCGGCAGGGTCGAGAGCCGGACCGACTGGCTCGAACATGCCTACAAGGAGCTTACAATCCCGCCGTCGAGCGTCGACCACTGGCGTATCGAGCCCCATGCCCTGCATATCTGGCCCCGGGGCGGCTACATGCTGATCGCCCTGCCGAACCTCGACCACAGCTTCACCGTCACGCTGTTTCTCCCCACCCACGGCGAGCCGGGTTTCGATCAGCTGGATACGCCCGAAGCCGCGGGCCGGTTCTTCGACGCGTCGTTTCCGGATACCCGGGCCCTCATCCCCGATCTGGAGAAAGCATTTTTCGTCAACCCGGTCGCCCCGCTGGGCACCGTGCGCTGCGCGCCCTGGAACGTTGGCGGGCAGGTCTGCCTGATCGGTGATGCGGCCCACGCGATCGTGCCGTTTCACGGCCAGGGGATGAACGCCGCCTTCGAGGACTGTCTGGAACTCGATCGGCACCTCGAAACCAGCAACGGGAATTTCGAGGAAGCCTTCCGCCGATTCAGCGAAAGCCGCAAGCCGAGCGCCGACGCCATTGCCGACATGGCGCTGGAGAACTACGTCGAGATGCGGGACTCGGTGCGCGACCCCGCCTTTTTGCTCAGAAAGGCCGTGGCGTTCGAGCTTGAACGCAGGTCCCCGGAGCGCTTCGTGCCCCGTTACTCCATGGTCATGTTCCGAAGCGACGTGTCGTACGCCGAAGCACAGCGCAGAGGCGCCATACAGGGCCTGATCCTGGACCAGATCACCCACGGCCAGTCGTCGCTGGAAGACTGCGACATGGACGCGGCCGACGTTCTGGTACACACGAGTCTCGAACCGCTGCCGCCGGCGTCGACGCCATGACCCGAAGCAAGCGAGCCCTTCCCGGCGGGGCCCCCGAGGCGCCGCCGCCCCGGGCCCTGCTGCTCGCCGAAGCCCGCGGCCTGCTGGAACCGCTGCGCCTGGTCCTCAAGGCACCCAGCCTGGCCGCCGGGCCCAAGGGCGCAGGCCAGCCCGTGATGGTCCTGCCGGGATTCGGCACCAGCGACCGGGCAACGTGGCCGATCCGGCGTTACCTGCAGTTTCTCGGCTATGACGTGCGCGGCTGGGGACTGGGACGCAACCACGGCAACGTGGGCAAACTGCTGCCCCGGGTCCTGGAGCAGACCGAGGCCTGGGCCGAGGAGGCCGGCGAGCCCTTGCGGCTGGTGGGCTGGAGCCTTGGCGGCTACATCGGGCGAGAGGCGGCGCGGGAGCGGCCGGACCTGGTCCGGCAGGTGGTCACGCTCGGCTCACCGGTCGTGGGCGGACCGAAGTACACGGCCTCAGCACCCGCATACAGAAAAAGCGGCTTTGACGTGGACGAAATCGAAGCCATCGTGGCGGACCGGGAAAAGACGCCGCTCGAAGTACCTGTCGTGGCGATCTACAGCCGCCAGGATGGCGTGGTGGCCTGGGAGGCCTGTATCGACCGGATCAACCCCCTCACCCATCACGTCGAGGTTCGCGCCCGGCATTTTTCGATGGGCTTCAATCCCGAAAGCCTGCGCATACTGGCGGACAGCCTGGCGCCCACGACCGATCACGATTAGACATCAACTCTGGCCGTCCTCGGGGTCCGGCGGACTGTCATGTTCCCGCAAGGGCGCTTCGCCGTTTCAGTCGACCGTCCAGCAGTCACCGGACTCCAGCAGCGTGCGCAGGTTTGCGTTTCCTTCTCGGGCCCGGGCGGCACGAACCCGTTCGTCCACCAACTCCTCGTAGGTCGGCGCGGAAACGGCGCGGAGCACGCCAACGGGCAGCGGAAAGGCCGGATATTCCATCGCGGCGAGGGCGTACGTGTACGCAGGGTCGGGTGAACTCTCGTCGTGGCGGATGCCGAGAATTTCCGGTCCAGAACCATTCTCGGCCGATGCCACCGCAAAGTAGTGATCGCTTCCCGGCGGCGCGGCCACGATCGCCTTGTCGCCGTTGGCGCCGAAGCGCATGGCCTCATGTTGCGACAGCCGCAACAGCCGCTCGTCGCGAACGTCGCGCCCCTTGAGATGCTCGAACGCGCCGTCGTTGAAGATGTTGCAGTTCTGGAGGATCTCCACGAAGGCCGATCCCCGGTGGGCGGCGGCGCGCAACAGGGTCTGCTGGAGGTGACGGGTCTCGGTGTCGATTGTCCTGGCCACGAACGTGGATCGCGAGGCGATCGCCAGCGCCGCCGCCGAGACGGGCTGCGCGAGAACCCCGTCCGGGCTGGACCGGGTCTTCATTCCGAAGGCGGACGTAGGCGAGTACTGCCCCTTGGTAAGCCCGTAGATCTCGTTGTTGAACAACAGCACCTTGATATCGAGATTTCGGCGCAGCGCGTGCACGAGGTGATTGCCGCCGATGCTCAATCCGTCACCATCGCCGGTAATCACCCAGACCTGCAGTTCCGGGCGTGCAATCTTCAGGCCCATGGCAATCGCCGGCGCGCGGCCGTGAATGGTGTGAAAGCCGTAGGTATCCATGTAGTAGGGAAACCGGCTCGAGCAGCCGATCCCGGAGACGAACACGACGTTCTCGCGCGGCGTATCGGTGGCCGCGCAGATTTCCGGCATCATTCGCTGCATCTGGGCGAGGATTGCGTAGTCGCCGCAACCCGGGCACCAGCGTACCGCCTGGTCCGCCTTGAAGTCTCCGCGGCTGTACTTCAGAGGGGCTTCAGTGCTCACGAGCCCGTCCCCGTGGCGGCGGGGCGGGACTCCGGAACATCTCCGCCGCCCGCCGGCGCGTCGTCGGGCTGCGTCGACCAGCCCAGCATGGCCTCGATCCTGCGCTCGATTTCCCAGGTGCGAAACGGCTGCCCCTGAATCTTGTTCAGGCCCTGTATGTCACGGAGAAACCGGGCGCGCAGCAACAGTTTCAGCTGGCCGCTGTTGAGTTCGGGAATCAGGATCTGTTCATAGCGGTCCAGAACCTCTCCCAGATTCGCGGGAAACGGATTGAGATGGCGCAGATGGGCGCTGGCCACCGATCCGCCGCGGGTCCGGACCCGCTCGACCGCGGTCCGGATCGCGCCATAGGTGCTCCCCCAGCCCAGGACCAGAAGATCGCCGCGCTCCGGGCCATGGGTCACCAGATCGGGAATATCGGCAGCAATGCGCTCGATCTTGCTGGCGCGGAGATCCACCATGCGGGCGTGGTTTTCCGGCTCATAGCAAACGTCACCCGAGCCGTCCTGCTTCTCCAGCCCGCCGATACGATGCTCCAGGCCCGGCGTACCTGGGACAACCCAGGGCCTGGCGAGGGTTACCGGATCCCTCGCGTACGGCTGGAAAGAACCCGGGTCGCCGGAATCCGGGACGCCGGACCAGGAAGGAGAAATCGCTTCCAGGTCGTCGGCATCCGGGATACGCCATGGCTCCGATCCGTTCGCCAGGTAGCCATCGGAAAGAAAAAATACCGGGCACATGTACCGGACAGCGATTCGAAACGCCTCGATTGCCATGTCGAAACAATCCGCCGGACTGGCCGGGGCGACAATCGGCATCGGACACTCGCCATGGCGGCCGAACATCGCCTGGAGCAGATCTGCCTGCTCCGTCTTTGTCGGCAGACCCGTCGAGGGGCCGCCCCGCTGGACGTCGACGATGACCACGGGAAGCTCCACCATCACCGCGAGCCCGATCGCTTCCGATTTCAAACAGATCCCCGGTCCGCTGGTCGCCGTGAGTCCGAGTGCGCCACCGTAGGCCGCACCGATGGCCGCGCCCATCGCTGCTATCTCGTCTTCGCACTGACCGGCCTTGACGCCGTAATGGCGGAGCTTGGCCAGCTCGTGGAGGATGTCGCTGGCAGGCGTGATCGGGTAGGACGCGAAGACCAGCGGCCGGCCGCTCAGCTCCGAGGCGGCCACGAATCCCAGCGCCGCGGCGCTGTTACCGGTGATCCGCCGATAACGTCCCGGCGGCAGGCTGGCCTTCCCCACATGATAACGGTGGGCGCTTAATCGCACCGTGTCGGCATAGGCGTACCCGGCCCGAAGCGCCATCTTGTTGGCCTCGGCGACAGCAGGGCTGGACTGAGCGTACTTCCGGTCGATCAGCGACTCGATGACGCCGGTATCCCGGTCATACAGCCAGCAGACCACGCCCAGCGTGAACATGTTCTTGCAGCGCTCACCGTTCTTTTTGCCGAGGCCGACCTCGGCCACGGCCTTGAGCGTCAGGGACGTGACCGGCAGCGCGTGGACCGAATAGTTGGCCAAGGTCCCGTCTTCCCGCGGATCGGCAGCCAGACCCGCCTTCCTCAATGCCGAGGCATCGAACGCGTCCTCGTTGATGATCACCCGGCCGCCGGGAATCAGGTCGGCAATATGCGCCCGCAGCGCCGCGGGATTCATCGCCACCAGCACATCCGGACGATCGCCCGGCGTGTGTATGTCCCGCGAGGAAAAGTTCAGCTGAAAACTGCTGACCCCCGGAATCGTGCCGGCGGGCGCCCGGATCTCGGCGGGAAAATCGGGCAGCGTGGCGATGTCGTGGCCGGTGACCGCGGAGTCCTGGGTAAAAAGCGCACCGGTGGTCTGGATGCCGTCACCCGAGTCGCCGGCGAATCGAATGATGACGCTCTCGACCAGCGCCTGGGTGGCGATGTCCGTCTCCTCGGTGCGGTCTCTCAAGTCGGTGTTCTCCCGGAAATGCTCAGGCCTCCGAGCCGTCACTGGGGGCCTTCTCCCGTCCGGCCGTTTCGACACAATCGCTACGGCCGGGACCGGCTCGACGCCTTCCTCGAGCGAGGCAACCTCTCCAAGTCTGCCACAGCCGCAGACATCGAAAACGATTCAGATCCGGTCTCCCGGTGGTTCAAAGACGCAGCCCATTGGCCGGGGCATCGTGTGGTCCGCACCGGGCCAACCGGTATGTTAACGGCTTGGGCCGCTCAGACGAACCGGAAGCCCAGGGTTCCCAGGCCCTGGTAGCGGATGTTGATGTGGTCTCCCGCCTCAACCGCCACGGCGGCGGTGATACCGCCGGTCATGATGAACGTGCCCGCCGGAATTTCCTCGCCGCGGGCAGCCATCATGTTGGCCAGCATCGCCACGCTCGCGGCAGGGTGGCCCAGAACCGCGGCGCCCGCGCCGAGTTCGACGATCTCGCCGTTCTTCTCCATCACCACGCCCAGCGTGGGCATGTCCAGATCCTCCGGACGGGCGCTGCGGCCGCCGACCACGTAGCCGGCAGCCGATGTGTTGTCCGCCACCACGCTCTTGAGGTCGAACTTGAAGTCCTTGTAGCGGGAGTCGATGATTTCCACGGCCGGCAGCACGATGTCGATGGCCGCCAGCACGGCACCCACGTGGCAGCCCGGACCACTGAGGGGCCGCTTCGTGACAACCGCCACCTCGGCTTCCACCCGGGGATGTATGAACCGGTCCATCGCAATTTCACCGCCCTCGGGACAGGCACCATAGTCGGTCAGGAAACCGTAGACCGGCTGTTCCACGCCCATCTGCTTCATTTTTGCGTGGGAGGTCAGGCCCATTTTCAGGCCGGCGATTTTCGTGCCCCGGGCCTCCTTGCGGGCCCGGATGGCGTACTGGACCGCGTAGGCGTCTTCCCAGTCCATATCCGGGTACTCATCGGTGATCTTGACGATCGCCGCGCGATTGAGCTCCGCGTTCTCCACGTGCTCGGCGAGTTTTTCGATGATGGCCTGGTCGAGTGTCATGGGTCTGTCCTTATGCCGATGAGCCGGCGGCCTTGCGCTGCCGCTTGAGGAGATCGAGGGCCACGTCCTCAATCATGTCTTCCTGTCCGCCGATCGTTTTGCGTTTGCCGAGCTCGACGAGGATCTTCGACGACGGCACGCCATGTTTCTCGCCCGCCCGCTTGGCATGGAGCAAAAACGACGAATAAACACCGGCATACCCCAGGATCAGCGAATCCCGATCGATCCGGACCATCTGGTGCATCATTGGAACCACGATGTCCTCGCCCACGTCCATCAGCTTGAACACATCCACGCCGGTTACCGCACCCATCCGGTCAAGGACGGCGGCGAATACTTCCAGAGGCGTGTTTCCGGCGCCGGCGCCCAACCCCGCCACCGAGCCGTCGATGCGGTCAGCACCCGCATCCACTGCCGCCAGGGAGTTCGCCACGCCCATGGCCATGTTGTGGTGGCCGTGAAAACCCAGTTCCGTTTCGGGCTTGAGCCCGTCCCGGAGCACGCTGAGTTTCTCGGCGACCTCATCCGGCAGCATGTAGCCGGCGGAATCAGTGCAATAAATGCAGTTGGCGCCATAGCTTTCCATGAGCCTCGCCTGGGCGAGGATCGACGGCGCATCGAGCATATGCGCCATCATGAGGAATCCGACGGTGTCCATCTCGAGCTTGCGGGCCAGGGTGATGTGTTGCTCACTGACATCCGCTTCCGTGCAGTGGGTCGCCACGCGGATGGTGTGGACACCGCAGTCCAGGGCCATCCGGAGGTGCTCCACGGTACCGATGCCCGGAAGCAGCAGGGCAGAGATCCTCGCGTTCTTCATGTGCGGAATCACGGCGCGCAGGTACGCCTCGTCGCTCTCCGCCGGGAAACCGTAGTTGACCGAAGCGCCGCCGAGGCCGTCACCGTGGGTCACTTCGATCAGCGGCACCCCCGCCTCGTCCAGCGCCGTAGCCAGGGCCACCATTTGTTCGAGACTGATCTGGTGCCGCATGGCGTGCATGCCGTCGCGCAGACACATGTCGTGCAAGGTGACGTTCCTGCCTTGAAGGTTCATTGCTTTTCCCCGTTCAGGCGCCTGCGGCGCTCAGGCTGATGGTGCCGTTGGCGATTTCCTCGCCGAACAGCTCGGCCGTCCTCAGCGCGGCAGCCGTCATGATGTCCAGGTTGCCCGCGTACTTCGGCAAATAGTCTCCAAGACCCTCGACCTGCATAAACATGGATACGCGGTTGCCGTCGAACACCGGCCCGTTGACGAGCCGGTAGCCTGGAACGTACTTCTGCACCTCGGCGATCATGGAGGCCACCGATTCCCGGATTGCCTCTTCGTCCGGACGGGTTTCTGTCAGACAGTGGACCGTGTCGCGCATGATCAGGGGCGGGTCCGCGGGATTCAGAATGATGATGGCCTTGCCCCGGGCCGCTCCGCCTACTTTCTCGACGCCGCTGGCCGTGGTGCGGGTAAATTCATCGATGTTCTTACGGGTGCCCGGTCCCGCCGAAAGCGAAGCGACGGTTGCAACAATCTCGCCGTACTCAACGGGCTGAACCCGGCTGACCGCCGCCACCATGGGAATCGTCGCCTGGCCGCCGCAGCTCACCATGTTGACGTTCATTTCCTTCTTGCCGACGTGCTCCTTAAGATTCACTACCGGTACGCAATAGGGGCCAATCGCCGCCGGCGTAAGGTCAATTACCAGCACGCCCCGCTCGTTGAGTTTGCGTGAATTCTCTGCATGCACGTAGGCCGATGTCGCATCGAAGGCCATCTGGATGCTGTCCTCCTCGATGTGCGGCAGCAGTCCGTCGACCCCCTCGTGGGTCGTTTTCAGACCGGCCTCCCGCGCTTTCGCCAGGCCGTCGGATTCCGGATCGATGCCCACCATCCAGACCGGGTTGATCCAGTCGCTGCGCAAGGCCTTGTACATGAGGTCGGTGCCGATATTCCCGGATCCGATCAGTGCCGCATTGACCTTCATGATCTGCTCTCCGCTCTTTCGCCCTAGACGAAACGGACCGACGCGCCGCCGATTCCGCCGATTCTCATGCTCATGCAATCGCCGGCCTGTACCGGAATCAGCGCTGCAAGGGATCCCGACAGGATGACCTCGCCGGCCGACAGGCCGATGCCGAATGCACCCAGGGTGTTGGCCAGCCACGCGACGGCGTTCAAGGGAGAATTCAGGGCGGCAGCACCAGCGCCCGTTGCCACGATTTCGCCGTTCTTCTCCAGGACCATGCCGCAGGTTGCCAGATCCACCCGGGCGGGAGATACCAGCGCATCTCCCAGCACGAACAAGCCGCAGGATGCATTGTCCGCGACCGTGTCCTGGATCTTGATCTTCCAGTCGGTAATGCGGGAATCGACAATCTCGAAACAGGGCATGACACCCTCGGTGGCGGCCGCGACATCGGCGTTGGTAATACCCGGCCCCATGAGATCGCGCTTGAGCAGGAAGGCGATCTCCCCTTCGGCCCGCGGCTGTATGAGCAGATCGCTCACCGGCAGATGGTCGCCGCTGTTGAATACCATCGCGTCGGTCAGAAATCCGAAGTCCGGCTGGTGGACGTCGAGCATGGACTGCACCGCCCGGCTGGTCACGCCGATCTTCTTGCCGATCACCGTTTCTCCGTCCGCTGTCCGGCGCTCGAGCAGCTGCCGGGAAATGGCGTAGGCGTCTTCGAGAGACATCTCCGGCTCACGGTCGGTGATCGGCGCCACCATTCGCTGCCGGCGCAGGGCATCGTAGAGTTCGTCTCCGTAGCCACGGATCGTCTTTGGGTCCATCGGGCGGAACTCCATTCAGAGTTTGATACAGATGTTTTTTGTTTCGGTGTAGAACTCGAGGGAGGACTCACCGCCTTCGCGACCAATTCCGGACTGCTTCATGCCGCCGAAGGGGGTCCGCAAATCACGGAGGAACCAGCTGTTGACCCAGGTGATTCCCGCCTGCATCTTGCCGGCGACACGATGAGCCCGGGAAACATTCTCGGTCCAGATCGCGGCGGCCAGTCCGTAGTTCGTATCGTTGGCGCGCGCAATGACCTCGTCCTCCTCGTCGAACGGGGCGACATGGCAGCACGGACCGAATATTTCCTCGGTCACGACCCGCGCATCGTCCGGCAGACCCGTCCAGATCGTCGGCTCTATCCAGGACCCGCCGCTGAGTTCGTCGGACATGTCGGGAACACCGCCGCCGGCCACAACGGTCGCGCCCTCGGACACGGCCAGTTCGTAGTAGCTGCGTACTTTGTTTCGATGGGTCTCGCTGACCAGCGGACCGAGATTGGTGGTCTCGTCCTCGGGTCTGCCCATCTTCAGATCCACGGCACCGGCTCGCAGGCGTTCCACAAACTCCTCGAACAGGGCGCGCTGCACCAGAACCCTTTCCGTGCCCAGACAGACCTGACCACAGTTGGCGAACACCGAGCGAAGCGTGCCCTCAATGGCCTTGTCCAGGTCGCAGTCCGCGAACACGATGCCGGGATTCTTACCGCCCAGCTCGAAGGACACATCTCGCACGCCCGTCGACGCCGCGCGCATGATCGCCTCGCCTGTTCCCGTCTCGCCGGTAAACGTGATCGCGTCCACGTCAGGATGCTCGGTAAGAAACGCACCCGCGGAATCCGGGCCAAATCCATGCACGACGTTGTAGACGCCCGGCGGAACACCCGCCTCGTTCATGACCTCCCCCAGGAGCGTCGCGGTGGAGGGAGTTTCCTCGGACGGTTTGACGACCACGGTGTTGCCGCAGGCCAGGGCCGGGCCCACCTTCCAGGTCATCAGGAGCAAGGGCAGGTTCCAGGGACACACCACGGCGATCACGCCTTTCGGAACGTGGACCGCATAGTTCAGGGCACCGGCTCCGTCCGGCGTTGCCATTTCAAAGGACTTGCTGGCAACGGTGCGCACCGTGTCGGCAAAGATCTTGAAATTGGCCGCGCCGCGCGGGATATCGATATGCCGCGCCAGTGAATACGGCTTGCCTGTGTCCTCGCACTCCGCGGCCAGAAACTCGTCGAAGCGCGCGTTGATGCCGTGCGCCACCCGGTACAGGCATTCGCAGCGCTGCTCCAGGCTCAGCTGGCCCCATTCACCCCCCAGAGCCCGCCGGGCCGAACGCACGGCACGATCCACTTCGTCACGGCCGGCCTCATGAACGTGCGCAACGACCGCGCCGGTGGCCGGAGCCACCTTGTCGAACGTTGTACCGGACGCCGAGTCGACGTATTCAGCGTCGATGAAATGCCGGACCTGTCTCATATCACCCCTCTCTATGCGGCCGCCGGGCGGCCAGCCCTGCAGCGCTTTCCGGCAGTGTCAGACGATCACTGGACCGTGAACATGAGGCTAGTAGACCCGGGTCGGCCGACTCGCACCGGGGGCTATCGCGGAGCCGCCTTCGCGGCCTTTTTTGGGCTATCATTTTCGTCGAATATCGTATGGAAAATCGATTTTAATCTCAACTATCGATTAATATGAGCTCGGCAGGCAACGAAACGCCGGACAATGGCATCGATAATTTGAACACTGACGGCAACAACACCCTGGCCGGGGCGGCCTACGATCGCCTCAAGGCGGATGTAACCGGTGGTATTTTCGAGCCGGGTCAGCGCCTTCGAATCGACGAGCTTCGCAAGGCCCTGGGCACTGGGGCCAGCCCGCTGCGGGAGGCTCTTAGCCGCTTGGCAGCGGAGGGTATCGTCCTGTCCGTGGGGCAGCGGGGCTTTCGCGTGCCACCCGTGAGCATCGAAGAACTCCGCGATATCACCAGTACCCGCATCATCGTGGAGACCGAAGCCCTGCGCCAGAGCATCGAGCACGGCGACGACGAATGGGAAGTCGGCGTGGTGGCCAGCTTTCACCGGCTCACCAAAGTGGAAACCGGCGGCCGGCCCGAATTCCGCGAATGGGACCGTTGCAACAAGGCCTTTCACGACGCCCTGCTCGCCGCCTGCCCGTCCCGCTGGCTGCTGCGCTTGTGCGGCACCATGTATGACCAGCACCGGCGCTACCGGGCCATTGTCCTGCAGACCGCGACGGCGCGCCGGGATGTCCACGGCGAACACGAGAACATCAAGAACGCCGCCCTGGCCAGGGACGCCGCGCGGGCCTGCGCCGAGGCGGAAGAGCATATTCGCCGGACCGCCGAGATCGACGAGCAGGTGATACGCGAGCAAATGCCGTCCTGGCGCGCCAGCGGCGCCGGCTGAGGGTCCCGGCAGGTCTCCGGCACAACGAGGGTCATCCCGAAAAAAGGGACCCGGACCGACTAGACTGGGGTCCTGCTGACGGTACTGGAGTTCGCGATGACCGCCCAACGGCCCGCCTGGCCAGACATCCCCTACCCTGCGTGGCAGGACACCTGCACAACGCTGCACCTGTGGACACAGGTCGTCGGCAAGGTCCGTCTGGCCCTGACGCCCTGGACCAATCATTCATGGCATGTCCCGCTGTACGTCACGGCCCGCGGGCTGGGGACCTCGCTCATCCCGGATCCCCGGGGCGGGTTCGAGATGGAGTTTGACTTCGTCTCCCAGGTTCTGGCGATCCGCACGGCGTCCGGAGACGATCACACAATCCTTCTCGAGCCCCGGTCGGTCGCCGATTTTCACCAGGCCGTGATGGAGGGTCTGGAGAGCCTGGGCCACGGGCTGACGATCCACGGCAGCCCCAACGAGGTCCCCGACGCGATCCCCTTCGCCGAGGACGAGACACACGCGGCCTATGACCCGGAGTACGCCCGGCGTTTCTGGGAAGCGCTGATGAGAATGGAAGCCGTGTTCACGGCCTTTCGGGCTCGCTTTATCGGCAAGTGCAGCCCCGTGCATTTCTTCTGGGGCAGTTTCGACCTCGCGGTAACCCGGTTCTCCGGGCGCACCGCCCCGCCCCATCCCGGCGGATTCCCGAACCTTCCCGACGATGTCACCCGGGAGGCGTATTCCCACGAGGTCAGCAGCGCCGGCTTCTGGCCCGGCGGCGGGCCCACCGACTATGCCGCGTTCTATTCCTATGCGTATCCGACACCGGACGGATTCGGCGCGCAAAGTGTGGCGCCCCCGGAGGCGTTTTTTCATGAAGAACTCGGCGAGTTTCTTCTGCCCTACGACGCGGTGCGCACGGCTGCCGATCCGGAGGACTGCCTGATGCAGTTTCTGGAGAGCACGTATGCCGCGGCCGCGGATCTGGGCGCCTGGGACCGCGCGGCCTTCGAACGCGACAAGCTGCCGTGAGCGCGCCCGCGAGCGTCCGACCCCTGAAGGCGACCGCGGTGCTTGAACTCGGCGCCGGCCTGCCGATGCTTTTGCTTCCGGCCATGACAGCGGGCCTGCTCGGGGCGGCCTGGTCACCGACCGCCGGGGTGCTGATCCGGCTCTTCGGCGCGGCGATCTGCGTACTGGGCATCCTGGCGTGGATGGCCGCCGCCGAACACGACGGCCTGCGGCAGCGCGCGGGCTGGGCTTTCTCGGCGTATCACATAGCCGCGGCGCTGATTCTGATCTACGGACTCGGCGTGGGCGTTCTGAGCGGCGCCCTGAGTTCCGGCGTCCTGATCGCCCATCTGATACTGGCCGGCGTGCTGGCCCGGGCCCTCACCGCAACAGGCTGAGCGCAGGGCGCGGGTCCAGCGGTCAGGTCAGCGGCGTCAGGATGATTTCGACCCGCCGGTTCAGCGCCCGCCCCGAAGGGGTCTCATTGGTTGCAATCGGCGCTTCCGGGCCCATGCCGGTAATGATGAATCGGGCCTGCTCAACGTCCTGGCCCTTCAGGTAGTCGCCCACGCTGTCTGCGCGGCGGACGGAAAGTCCCTGGTTGTAGGCGAGGCTGCCGGTACTGTCGGTATGGCCGACGACATCCACGTACGTCTGCTCATACTCGTTGAGAACAAGCGCCACGGCGTTGAGCACCTCGTAGAACCGGGAAGTGACATCGGCGGAATTTGTGGCGAACGTGACGTTGCCCGGCATGTTGAGCGTAATCTGCTCACCCACCCGGGTGACCCCGACGCCGCTGTTCTCCAGGCGCGCACGCAGCTCAGCTTCCTGCTGATCCATGTAGTTGCCTGCCACGCCGCCGGCCAGGGCGCCGATTCCGGCACCGATCAGTGTCGATTTGCGGCTGCCGCCGACAATGACACCGGCGGTTGCGCCGGCCGCCGCGCCAATCGCGGCACCCTTCGTCGCATAGGACATTTTTTCTTCGCCGGTATAGGGATCCAGCGTCGTGCAGGCCGGGACGCAAAGTATCATCGCGAGCGCGCCGAGCACGGCGCCGCGCAAGGCGGGGGGGATTGCGGGAGTCATTCTCAAGGCTCCTTCGTTCTGATCCGGGGGGAAAGACCGGGTCAGATCATAGGTTCGGAGTCAAGCAGAGACTGTTACGATGTTCGCAAAAAAGGACATCTGGCATGGAACCCGCCGTCCGTATCGCAGTGACCTCCAGCGGCCTGTTTTTCCTCACCGGGCTGGTGACCGGGGCATGGAAGTACCGGGAGATCGTCAACAGTCCCGAGCATCGGGCGCCGTACTATGTGGATATCTGTCACCGGTCCGCGCTGATGTACAGTTTTGCCTGCCTGGTGCTCGCGGAGTTCGCCCGTCTGTCCGCCTGGAGCGCCCGGGTGGATTTCTGGGCGACGCTCGTGCCCGTCGTGTTCTTCGCCCTGGCCGTGGCCATCTACGGTCTGCATGGCTGGCTCCGTGACACGGACAACCAGCTCCGGCCGCCCCACCGGCTCGGCGGGAGAACCCTGCCGGCGGGTCTTGTCCGACTGTTCATGACCGCTCTGGCCATCGGCGAGATCGGCGGATTCGCCGTGCTGTTCGCCGGCTTTATCGCAGCCGCCTGACCGGCCTGTTCTGGACGGCGACGCCGGATTGAGGGATAACGTCAGGATGCAGCCAGCGCCAGTGAAGCCTCCGATCGGCATCGAGGACGTCGAGAAAGTCGATGTGCGCGCCGGTACGATCGTCGCCGCCAATCCCGTGCCGCGCTCCCGTAAGCTGGTTCGCCTGACGGTAGACTTCGGCGACCATCGCCGGGCGGTGCTGGCCGGAATCGCCGCCGAACGCGAGGATCCGGGCGAGGTAGTGGGTCGGCAAGCCCTGTTCGTGGTCAATTTGCCGCCCCGCGTCATGGCCGGCGAGGTTTCGGAGGCTATGTTGTTCGACATTGGCTACGCGGACGGAGTTCGGCCGGTGCTCGCCGTGCCGGAGGCGCCCGTCCCCGACGGCACCCGGGCGGGCTGAGGCGCGCGTGGCCGGGTATACGGACACTCCCCTGCACCAGAAACTCGGCTTTCGACCGGGAGACCGCGTCTACCTCAAGAACGCTCCCGACGCCTATCAGGAGTGGCTAGACCCCCTGCCCGAGGGCGTGCACTTCCTTCAGCGACTGGTCGGCCAGGTGGACGTGGCCCACGTGTTTTCGACCCAGCGCGCGGAACTGAAGGCCACCGTTCCCAAGGTGCTGGAAAAACTCGCTCCAGGAGGTTGCCTGTGGATTTCGTGGCCGAAAAAGGCCTCCGGGGTGCCATCCGAAATCACCGAAGACACCGTCCGGGCGATCGCGCTTCCCCAGGGCCTGGTGGACGTCAAGGTCTGTGCCGTCAATGACGTCTGGTCGGGCCTGAAACTCGTCCGCCGGCGCCGCCGCCCCTGACGCCGGGCCGGACGCCTATTTCCCGGCCCGGGAGGATTCCAGCCTGCTGCGCTTCCTGCTCTATGCCCTGACGTTCGCCGGCGGGCTTTACATGGCGTTTCGCGGTGTCGAGGAACTGACCCTCGGGCTGGAAAGCCGTGCCTGGCCGACGGCGGACGGCCGCATTCTCGTCGATGACCGGGGCCGGCGCTTCTACGGCTATCTGGTTGCCGACAAGGCATATGCGGGTGAGCGCACCCGGTTTCCTGAGGCGCTGCCGGGACGGCCGCCCGGTAAGCTGCCGGTGCGCTATACCCAGGGTCAGCGAGTCATTGTGCGCTACGCACCGGATGCGCCGCATGTGGCCGTTCTGCAACCCGGCGTCTGGGTCCCGGGCATCGCCGCCGGCTTCGGGATTGCCGCCATCATGCTTCCCGCCGGCGCCATCGGCTTGCTGCGATGGCGCCGCCGCAAGACCGCCGACGACGCGGATCAGCCCTGACCACCGGGCCAGGGCCGCCGTGTGTTTCGGCCCGGGCCCGCCTGTACGAAATCCATCGGAGGAAGTCGAAACATGGAACTCTCGATCTGGTGTCTGGTCGCGGCCTTCGCGCTAATCTATCTGCCGCGGCTGCCGGCGCTCAAGGGCACGCTCGCGCAGGAGGGCCGGATCGACATCGCCCATCCTCGTCTCCAGCAGGCAAGGCTTACCGGTAGGGGCGCGCGCGCCCAGGCGGCGCATCTGAACATGGTCGAGGCGTTTGCGCCCTTCGCGGCGGCGGTGTGGGTCGCCCATCTCTACGATGTGGATCCCGGTCTGCGGGGCGGCCTGGCCGTGGTCTTCGTCGTCGCCCGGATCCTGTTCATCCTGGCTTACCTTGCCGACCTCAATCCCTGGCGCACCGTGATCTGGAGCGTTGGGCATTTCGCGATTATCGGGCTGTTTCTGTCGCCCCTGTTGTAAGACAGCACCCGGCAGGGAGCAGGAAGCCCTCGGGCGCCGCCGGCTCCTGCTACGCTTGAGGTCGGGCAGGTCACCGGCGCGGCCCGGATCCGCGCGGGAGTCGGCGGAGTCCAGCGAGTGACACTCTGCCCGCCTCGAAACACGCCCCATGGAGCGACACGTGAACGCCAACGACGACGCCACGAGCCAGGCCGTACTCGAAGGAACCTGGCAGCTCGAGTCCCTGGAGGGTCACACGCTGCCGGACCCGGCGCGGAGGCGTCCGATGCTGACGGTCACCGCCGAGGGTGCCGTCCATGGGTCAACCGGCGTCAATCGTTTCAGCGGCGTGCTGGACCCGGACGGACGCGGCCTGTTCGGACCGCTGGCAACCACCCGCCGCGCGGGTCCGCCCGAGGCGATGGCCCTGGAGGCGGCCTTTCTCAAGGCGCTGGACAGCGCCACCGCGGTGGAAGCCCGGGACGATCAGATCGTACTCGGCGGGGCGGCCACACCCCGCCTGATCCTGAACCGAACGGATCCCGCTGCCTAGCGCCGCGCCAGCTCCATGAACGACAGGTCATAGGAATTTCGGGCGTCGGCCGGGCGACGTTCGGTGGCCACGACCTCCCACTCGGACGCATCGATCGGGGGCATTTCGGTGTCCCCCGGAACGGACGCGTGCACCCGGGTAAGGAGGATGCGCCCCGCCCGGGGCAAGGCGGCCGCGTACAGCCCCGCTCCGCCGATCACCATCAGTTCGCCTGCGCCGAGTTCCCGTGCGTGGTCCGCCGCGTCCTCCAGGGATGAAACAACGACAGCCCCCGGGGCCGAGTACTCTGGATTGCGGGTGACGACGATATTCGTTCGCCCGGGCAGCGGTCGGCCGATGGACTCCCAGGTACGCCGCCCCATCACTATCGGTTTGCCGAGTGTGACTCGCTTGAAATGAGCGAGGTCGGCGGGGAGCCGCCACGGCAGGTCGCCGTCCCTGCCGATGACGCCATTCTCGGCTGCGGCCACCACGAGCGTCAGCCGCATCAGATGCTGACCGCCGCCTTGATGTGCGGATCGGGGTCATAGCCCTCGATCGCGAAATCCTCGAAACGATAGTCGAAAATGGACTCCGGCCGCCGCTGAATAACAAGCCGCGGCAGGGTTTTCGGTGTTCGTGTCAGCTGGATGTCGGCCTGCTCCAGGTGGTTAAGGTAGAGGTGGCAATCGCCGCCGGTCCAGACGAAGTCACCCGGCAGAAGATCGCACTGCTGAGCGATCATATGCGTGAGCAGCGCATAGGACGCAATGTTGAACGGCACACCCAGAAACACGTCGCAGCTGCGCTGATAGAGCTGGCAGGAAAGGCGCCCGTCACCCACCCAGAACTGGAACAGACAGTGGCACGGGGCCAGCGCCATGCGTCCGGCCCGGACATTGTCCTGGGGAGACACCGATTCGTCGGGCAGCTCCGCCGGATTCCAGGCCACGACAATCAGCCGGCGGGAATCGGGATTCGCGCGAATCCGCGCCACCACGTCCGCGATCTGGTCCACGGATTCGCGGTCGCCCGCAGGCCACGCCCGCCACTGCCGCCCGTAAACGGGGCCCAGCTCGCCCTCTTCTGTCGCCCATCCGTCCCAGATGGAAACACCGTGCTCCTTCAGATAGGCAATGTTGGTTTCCCCGCGGAGAAACCACAGCAACTCGTGGACAATCGAGCGAATGTGCAGCTTCTTGGTCGTCACGAGCGGGAAGCCCTCGGCCAGATCAAAGCGCATCTGGTGGCCGAAGACGGACAACGTACCGGTTCCCGTGCGGTCGTCCTTGCGCAGGCCGTGGTCGCGGATGTGGCGCAGCAGATCCAGATACTGGCGCATGGTCCTAGTCCCCGGCCCGGGGGCGGCGGTAGGCCGCCGCGACAAGAAAAAGACCCAGCAGCATCATGGGCAGCGAGAGAACTTGCCCCATGGTGACCCAGCCGAACGCCAGATAGCCCAGGTGCGGATCGGGCACCCGGACGAATTCAACAAGAAACCGGAACAGGCCGTAGAAGAACAGGAAGACGCCGGATACGGCCATCGTGGGCGGGTGGCGGGCCGAATAGAGCCAGACGATGAAAAAGAGAACGAACCCCTCGAGAACCGATTCGTAAAGCTGCGAGGGATGCAGCACCTGGTCACCCACCTGGAAGCCCCAGGGCAGATCCGTGGGCTTGCCCCAGAGCTCGCCGTTGATGAAATTCCCGATCCGGCCGAAGCCGAGCCCCAGCGCCGGCAAGGTCGCAACGAAGTCGGTCATTTCGAAAAAAGGCTTGCCGAGCTTGCGGCCGTATAGCCACATGGCCGTGATCACGCCCAGCATGCCGCCGTGAAACGACATGCCGCCCTCCCAGATCCGGAACAGCATGGTCGGATCCCGAAGCCAGTCGTCGAAGCCGTAGAACAGGATGTACCCGAACCGGCCGCCGAGTATCACGCCGAGGGCCGAATAGAAAATCAGGTCGTCGACCCATTCCTCTTTCCAGCCGAAGGCCGGGTCGCGGGCCCGGCGGCGGGCAAGAAACCAGGCAATAGCAAACCCGACCAGGTACATGATCCCGTACCAGCGGATTTTTATCTTGCCGAGATCCAGCGCGACCGGATCGATGTCTGGGTAGGGAATCATGGGGGCGGTAGTTTATCAGCGCAGACCCGGGCCGGGGCCGCCCGCGGGGATTCTCCCGCACGCCCGGCCACCGGCGCTCAGCGGTCGACGACGCGGCAGAAGAGCGCCTTCAGATACCGGCTTTCGGGAATCGCCGGGTGGCCCGGATGATCGGCGCTCTGCCCGCCGATCTCGAGAATCTGCACCGCCCGGCCGGTCTTCGTGGCGGCCCGCTGAATGGCCGTGATCAGCTCTTCGAGGCTCAGATGGAACGAGCAGCTGCACGAGACGAGCAGCCCGCCGGGCTCCAACAGCTCGAGGCCGGCGGCATTGAGCCGCTGATAGGCCGCCAGGCCCTTGCCGTGGTCCTTGCGACGCTTGATAAACGCCGGCGGATCGAGAACCACCGTATCAAATCGCTCGCCCGCCGCATGCAGCCGCTTTATCACGTCGATCCCGCTGCCCCGGTGGATCTCGGCGGCCAGACCGTTGCGGCCGGCGGCCGCCTCGACCCACTCGAGCGCCTGGGCGGACGCATCCACGAAGGTGGCCCGGCCCCCCCGCGCCGCTGCCGTGAGCCCCCAGGCACCCGTATAGCAGAAGGCGTCGAGAATACGGCCGGAGGGATACCGGGCGAGACGCTGACGGTTGTCCCGCTGGTCGAAGAACCAGCCGGTCTTCTGACCCGAGCGTATCGGGGCCAGGAACTCGACCCCCTGTTCCCGAATCGGGACTTCGTCGGGGACCTCACCGAAGGCAGTCTCCACGTATTCCGGCAAGCCCTCGAGGCTGCGCGCGCCACCGTCGTTTCTCCAGAGTATGCCCGCCGGTTCCATGACCCGCCGCATCGCCTCGACGACCGGCTCCTTCATGGCCTCGACCGTGGCGGTTCCGGCCTGGAGCACCAGCACGTCACCGAAACGGTCCGCCACGAGTCCTGGCAGCCCATCGGACTCGCCGAACACGAGCCGGTAACAGCCGTCCGGATACAGTGAATCGCGCAGCTGCCGGGCCTGCTCGATACGGCGCGCAAAGAATTCGACACCGGGCGGTTCGTCCGGGTTTCGGGAGAGAATGCGCGCACAGATCAAGCCGTTCGGGCTCGCCCCGGCGTAGCCGAGAAACCGCCCCTGGTCCGAAACGAGCCGGACCACCTGGCCGGGGCTCATCCCTTTCAGCGGCGTCGCCGCCGTATCCACCTCATTGCTGTACACCCACAGGTGACCAGCTCGCAGTCTGCGATCTTCCCGGCGTTTGAGTTTCAGTTCCGGCAGGTTCATG